>JAPSIC010000116.1 GCA_031179165.1 Brevibacterium sp. | reverse complement strand
GGGCGAGAACCCTGGAGGCCGTCGAGCTGATGGCCGGGACCGGGCTGCCGCTGCTGGCCCTGCCCGAGGCGATGGGCGGGAAGAACGCCCATGCGGCCAATGTCGCCGGCTTCGAGGAGACCGTCACTGCCTCCCCCAGCCTGCAGATCAAGGCCGGAGTCCAGTTCGGGCTCTTCGGCGGCGCGATCCTCCACCTGGGCAACAGCATGCAGCACGATTCGTGGCTGCGCGCGGCAATGACCGGTGAGCTGCTCGGGTCGTTCGCGATGACGGAGATCGGACACGGCTCGGACGTCGCGGCGATCGGCACCACCGCGACCTATCAGCCCTACGACCAGGAGTTCGTCATCGACACTCCGTTCACCGCGGCGACCAAGGAATTCATCGGCAACGCCGCCCGTGATGCCCGCGCCGCGGTCGTCTTCGCCCAGCTCATCACCGGCGGGGTCAACCATGGGGTGCACGCCTTCTTCGTGCCCCTGCGGACCTCAGACGGGCAGCCGCTGCCGGGCATCACCTTCGCCGATGACGGCTACAAGGGCGGTCTGCCCGGAGTCGACAACGGCCGCATCAGCTTCGATGCGGTCCGCATCCCGCGCACCCACCTGCTCGACCGCTACGGCACCGTCGACGCCGCGGGCGTCTACTCCTCCCCCATCAGCTCCCCCGGCCGGCGCTTCTTCACGATGCTCGGAACCCTGGTCCAGGGACGGGTGTCCCTCGACGGCGCCTCCATCGTCGCCTCCAAGCTCGCCCTCGACATCGCGGTCCGCTACGGCCTCGAGCGCCGGCAGTTCACGACCTGCGACGAGATCACCGAGACCACGCTGATGGACTATCAGCAGCACCAGCGTCGCCTGATGCCGCGCCTGGCCGCGGTCTACGGCTCGGCGCTGGCCCACGAGAAGCTGCTCACCTCCTTCGACGAGGTGTTCTCCGGCGCCGATGACAGCGAGGAGAACCGCGCGCTCCTCGAGACCCGGGCGGCGGCGTTCAAGGCGGATTCGACCTGGCTGGCCCTCGACGTCATCCAGGAGTGCCGTGAGGCCTGCGGTGGCGCCGGATTCATGGCGGAGAACCGCCTCGTGGGGCTGCGCGCCGACCTCGACGTCTACGTCACGTTCGAAGGCGACAACACGGTGCTGCTCCAGCTCGCGGCCAAGCGGATCCTCGGCGACTACGCCAAGGAGTTCGCCCACATCGACGTCGGCGGTGTGGCCCGGTTCATCGGCACGCAGGCGGCCGAGCATTCGCTCTACCGGACGGGACTGGCCAATGCGGGACTGGCGATCTCCGATGCCTTCACCCGCGGCCTCGGCGACCGCCGGATCAGGTCGGGCAAGCTGCAGCGATCCCTGCTCGAGACCCGGCTGGAGGTCATGGTCTCCGAACTCGCCGGGGATCTGCGCCCGGCGACGAAGATGTCACCGGCCGCCGCGGCCGAGCTGTTCAACTCGCACCAGCACGAGCTCATCGAGATGGCCCGCGCCTACGTCGAGCTGGAGAAGTGGAAGGCCCTCGACGAGACGATGCGGGCCCAGACCGATGAGGACCAGGCCAAGGTGTTCCGGCGCCTGCGCGACACCTATGGGCTGAGCCTGATCGAGAAGCACATGAGCTGGCATCTCATGTACGGACGTCTGCCGATGTCGCGGGCCCGGCAGCTCGGGGACACCCTCAACCGCCTGTGCGCGAAGCTGGCCGCGAACTCACTCGATCTCGTCGAGGCCTTCGGGTACACCGAGCAGCACCGGCGAGCGACGATCGCGACCGGCATCGAGGCGCAGCGTCAGCGGGAGGCCGCCGAGCACTACCGGCGCGCCCGCTCCCGCCGTGACTTCCCGGTGCCGGAGAAGCATCTGATCCGGCAGCCCACCACCTGAGGCCGCGCCGCTCGGTCCGTCTGCGAGCCCGGCAGTCCTCAGGACTCGAGGAACTCGCAGACGGCCTCCGAGACCGCCTCGGCCTCGGTGAGGAAGCCGTCGTGGCCGACCTCGGAGTCGATGACCCGATAGTCGACCTTCCCGGGCAGGTGGTGAGCCAGCAGCTCGACCTGCCCGGGCGGGAAGAGCCGGTCGGAGGAGATCGAGAGGACGAGATTGTCCGTGCACCCGCTCGACAGGGCGGTGCGCAGATCGTTCGACCGACCGATGCGCACGTCATGGTCGCGCAGGGCCCGGGACAGCACGACGTAGCTCTGCGGGTCGAACCGGGCGGTGAGCTTCTTCGCCTGATGGTCGAGGTAGGACGTCACCTCGTAGTAGTCCTCGGAGCGGCGTCGGCGGGAGAACCGCTGGTTGAGCTCGGCGTCATTGCGGTAGGTCAGGTGGGCGATCTGCCGGGCCAGGCCCAGACCGTGGGCGGGGAACCGGCCGACGGCGGCATAGTCCCCGGCGTAGTAGTCGGGGTCGAGCTGGATCGCGCGCTCCTGCATCATCGCCCACGCGATCTGGTCGGCCTCGACGAATGCGGGAGCCGCGACGACGGCGCACTTGCGGACCTTGTGACTGGCCAGCAGGGCGAACTCGAGGGCGCGGGCCCCGCCCATCGATCCGCCGATGACCGCGTGCCAGGTCTCGATGCCCAGGATCTGGGAGAGATTGTGCTCGAGCCGGGCCATGTCCCGGATCGTGACGTCGGGGAACCGCGACCCGTACGGCAGCCCGTCGTCGCACAGCGACTGCGGTCCCGTCGTCCCGGAGCATCCGCCGAGGGCGTTGGCGCAGACCACGAAGTACCTGTCCGTGTCGATGGCCGCCCCCGGGCCGACGACACCGCGCCACCAGTCGGTGGCGGAGGTGTCGCCGGTCAGGGCGTGTTCGATCAGCACCGCGTTGCCGCGGTCGGGGTCGAGCGTGCCGAAGGTCTCATAGGCGACCTCCACGGTTCCGAATCTGAATCCGGAATCGGTGACGAAGCCGAGGACGCTCTCGACGGATGTGCTCTGGGTGGTCATCTCAGTCGCTCGGGGATCCGTCTCAGGCAGCGGCGGCCGTGGCGGCCGCTGCGGCGGCGAAGCCCTTGTCGATGTCGGCGAGGATGTCGTCGATGCCCTCGAGTCCCACGGACAGGCGGACCAGGGCGGGGTTGACCCCGGCCGCGGCCTGCGCCTGCTCGTCGAGCTGGGAATGGGTGGTCGAGGCCGGGTGGATGACCAGCGATCGCACGTCTCCGATGTTGGCCACATGCGAGTGCAGCTCGAGCGCGTCGACAAAGGCCACGGCGGCGTCGTAGCCGCCGGCGATGTCGAAGGCGAGGACGGAGCCGACGCCGTCCGGCAGGTACTTCTTCGCCCGCTCGTGCCAGGGGCTGGATTCGAGTCCGGCGTAGGCGACCCGGGTCACCTGCTCGTGGCCCTCGAGGTAGTTCGCGACCCGCTGCGCATTGGCGACGTGGCGCTCGATGCGCAGGCTCAGGGTCTCGATCCCCTGGGCGATGAGGAAGGCGTTGAACGGGCTGGCGGCGGGGCCGATGTCGCGCAGCAGCTGGACGCGGATCTTCAGCCCGTAGGAGACGTTGGCGCCGAACGCCGAGTCCGCGCCCAGGTCGCGGGCGTAGACGAGGCCGTTGTACGACTCATCGGGGGTGTTGAAGCCGGGGAAGCGATCCGGCTCGGCCCCGTAGTCGAAGGTGCCGCCGTCGACGACGACGCCGGCGATGGAGGTGCCGTGGCCGCCGAGGTACTTCGTCGCCGAGTGGACGACGACGTCGGCGCCGTGCTCGATCGGACGGACCAGGTAGGGGGTGGCCAGGGTGTTGTCGACGATGAGGGGGACACCGGCCGCATGGGCGATCTCCGACACGGCCTCGATGTCGAGGACATCCGAGCGGGGATTGGACACGACCTCGGCGAAGAACAGCTTCGTGTTGTCCTGAACCGCGTTCTTCCAGGCCTCGAGATCGTCGACGTCGACGAAGGTGGTCTCGATGCCGAGCTTGCGCAGGGTCACGTGCAGCAGGTTGTAGGTGCCGCCGTAGAGGCTGGAGCTGGCCACGACGTGGTCGCCGGCCCCGGCGATGTTCGTGATCGCGAGGAACTCCGCCGACTGCCCCGAGGCGGTGAGCACGGCGTGGACGCCGCCCTCGAGGTCCGCGATCCGGTTCTCCACCACCTCGGTGGTCGGGTTGGTGATGCGGGTGTAGATGGGGCCGAGTTCGGCCAGGGCGAAGCGGTTGGCCGCGGTCTCATTGCTGTCGAAGACGAACGAGGTCGTCTGGTGGATGGGCAGGGCACGGGACCCCGTCGACGGATCGGGGGTCTGGCCCGCATGGATCTGCCGGGTTTCGAATGACTGGCTCATATCTGCTCCTGTGCGCGATTGCTGGTGCTCGGATGCTCGTTGCGGGTGCTGTACCTACTGTCATCGACCCGTCGGCTGCGGGCGCGCGTGCCCGTCATCTTCGCGTCACGGTCCGTCATGTTTCGTCACAGGCCCGGTCAGCGGAAGTTGCGGGCGGGGGTCGGGAACTGGACGTCGAGCGGGAGGAGCTTGTGCGCGTAGAGGCTCACGACCTCTCCCCCGCGCTGGATCAGCCCGGTCACCACGAGGACGTTCTTCGTCGTCGCGACCTTCCGGAACCGCTTCATCAGACCGGCGGTGGCGACGACGTTGAGCATCCCGAACTCGTCCTCGAGGTTGATGAAGGTGATCCCCGAGGCGGTGGCCGGGCGCTGCCGGTGGGTGACGATGCCGACCACCGTCATCCGCTGTCCGTCCGCGGCGGCCGCGGCGTCGGCCGTGGAGGCGTAGCCGCGGGCGCTGAGGGTCTCCCGCAGGATCTCGGTCGGGTACCCGTCGACGGTGATTCCGGTGGAGTAGAGCTCGGCCAGGGTGGTGTCGAAGGAGTCCATCTCCGGCAGGGTCGGCGCCGAGGTGACCGTGGCGGTTCCCGGCAGCACCCCCGGGTGCGCTCCCGCGACTCCCCCGGCCACCCACAGGGCCTGCCGGCGGTCGAGGTCGAACCCGGCCAGCGCCCCGGCGGTGGCCAGGGACTCCAGGGCCTGCTTCCCGATCCCGGTGCGCTCGGCCAGATCCGCCACCGAGGTGAAGGGCCCCCGACTCCGTTCGGCCACGATCGCCGCGGCGCTCGTGCCGACGTGCGCGACCGTCTCGAGGCCGAGCCGGATCCCCAGCTGACCCGATTCGACGCGCTCGAGGTCGGTCTGCGCCTGCGAGCGCTGGATGTCCACGGGCAGCACCGGCACCCCGTGGCGGCGGGCGTCGGCGACGAGTGACTGCGGGGAGTAGAAGCCCATCGGCTGGCTGCGCAGCAGACCGGCGGTGAACGCCGCATGGTGGTGGTGCTTGAACCAGGCCGACTGGTAGACGAGGTTCGCGAAGCTGATCGCATGGGACTCGGGGAACCCGTAGTTGGCGAAGGCGGCGATGGTCGCGAAGATCGCCTCCGCGGTCTCCTCGTCGACGCCTTTGGCCCGGGCCCCGACCCGGAACTTCTCGGCCAGTTCGGCCATCCGCTTCGAGGAGCGGCGGGCTCCCATCGCCTGGCGCAGCTGATCGGCGTCGGCGCCGGTGAAGCCGCCCACGTCGATGGCCATCTGCATCAGCTGCTCCTGGAACAGCGGCACACCGCAGGTCTTGGACAGGGACTTCTCCAGCAGCGGGTGGAAGTACTCGACCCGGTCGAGTCCCTGCCGCCGGCGGATGTAGGGGTGGACGGAGCCGCCCTGGATGGGACCGGGCCGGATCAGCGCGACCTGCACGGCCAGGTCGTAGAACGTGCGCGGCTCGAGCCGGGGCAGGGTGGCCAGCTGGGCGCGGGACTCGACCTGGAACACGCCCACGGCGTCGGCCCGGCAGAGCATCTCGTACACCTCGGCGTCCTCGTCGTCGATCGTGGCCCGGTCGATGCGCTCCCCCGTGTGCCGGTGGACGAGGTCGACCATCTCGTGCAGCGCCGTGAGCATGCCCAGTCCGAGCAGATCGAACTTGACCAGGTCCATGGCCGCGCAGTCGTCCTTGTCCCACTGGACGACGGTGCGGCCGGGCATCGCGGCCTTCTCGATCGGCACCACCTCGCCGATGGGCCGATCGGCGAGGATCATCCCGCCCGAGTGGATGCCGAGGTGCCGGGGTGAGCCGAGGAGGTCCGCGGCGACGTCGAGGACCGGGGCCGGGACCTCGGACTCGGCCGGGTCGGGCAGGGTCGACCAGCGGCTGCTCGTCTTCGAGAACGCATCCTGCTGTCCGGGTTCGTAGCCGAGGCTGTGCGCGGCGTCGCGGATCGCCGACTTCGCGCGGTAGGTGATGATGTTCGCGACCTGCGCGGCCCGCTCCCGGCCGAAGTGGTCGTAGACGTACTGGATGACCTCCTCGCGCCGGTTCGATTCGATGTCGATGTCGATGTCGGGGTATCCCTTGCGGTCCGGGGACAGGAACCGGTCGAAGAGGAGGCCGTGCTTGACCGCGTCGACGGCGGTGATGTCGAGGACGTAGCAGACGGCGGAGTTCGCCGCCGATCCCCGTCCCTGGCAGAAGATGTTCTCCTGATGGCAGAAGTCGGCGATGTCGTGGACGATGAGGAAGTAGCCGCAGAACCCGAGCTCGGCGATCATGTCCATCTCCCGGTCGAGCTGCGCCCAGGCCCGGGGATTCTCCGCCCGGGTGCCGTAGCGGCGGATTCCGCACTCGGTGACGAGCGCGCGCAGGTACTCCTCGGCCCCTCGGTCATCGGGCCGCGGGGCGCGCGGCAGCTCGGGCCGCGCGGACTGCAGCTCGAAGGCGCACTCGGCCCCGATCCGCACCGCGTTCTCCAGCGCCTGCGGCGGGAACCGCGCGGCCATCTCCTCCCCCGTGTGGATCCGCGCGGTCGCCGTCGCGGGCAGCCACCCGGCCAGCTCGTCCAGGGGCAGCCGCGACCGGATCGACGCTCTCACCTGCGCCGACCTCCACTGGGCGCGGGTGGCGAAGTGGACGGCATTGCTCGCGACGACCGGCAGGCCGGTGCGGTCGGCCAGCTCGCCGAGGTGGCGCAGCCTCTCGTCGTCATCCGGGGTTCCGTCCCGGCTGAGTTCGACCGCGACCCGCTCCCGCCCGAACAGGGCGACGAGCCTGCGCAGGGCGCCGAGGCCCCCGTCCGGCTCGCCCAGCGCCCGGCGCAGCGGACCCTTGCGGCAGCCGGTGAGGATCATCCAGTCCCCGCTCATGACGGCGAGCTCCTCGAGGTCGAAGACGGGACGGTTCTTCTCCCCGCGCAGGTTCGCCTCGGTGATGGCCGCGGAGAGGCGGTGGTAGCCGGCCCGGCCCTGGGCGAGGACGAGCAGGTGGGTCGCGTCGGGGTCCGTCTGCCCGGGGATCTTCTCCTCCAGGCCCAGGGACAGCTCCGCACCGTAGACGGTGGGCAGACCCACCTCGGCGGCGGCATGGGCGAACCGGACCGCGCCGTAGAGGCCGTTGTGGTCGGTCAGCGCCAGGGACGACAGTCCCGCGGCCGCCCCGGCGGCGACGAGGTCCTCGGGGTCGGAGGCGCCGTCGAGGAAGCTGAACTGGGAGTGCACATGCAGCTCCGCCCAGGGGTGGGTCGCGGTGCGCAGGAGGGGTCCCCCTCCGGCGCCCCGGTCGGGCCGGCGTTCGGGCTCGGGGTGCGAATAGCGGTCGGCTCCGTCGGAGCCGCCGGGCCCGACGGAGACCCGATAGCGGTCGGGGCGGGAGAACGCGGGCGCATCGGAGCCGTCGGCATGCTCATCGACCGTCACCGGTGGAACGTTCGCCTCGGCGGGCTTCGTCGTCTTGCCCTCGAGTCGTTGGGCCAGCTGCGACCAGGGGGTGCGGGGGTTCGAGAAGCCCATCAGCAGTACCGTCCCGTGAGGTACCACTGACCGTTCTCCTTGCTCAGCAGCAGGGCCTGCCCGGATTCGGTGACGACCTGGAGCCGGGTCCGGTAGGTCGAGTGCGCGGGATCCCACCAGCCGGATTCGATGGGCCAGGACCCCGAGTAGTCGGCGATCGCCTCGGTGCCTCCGGCCGGGAACCGGATCGTCCGGGGTTCGGCCTCGAGGCCGGCCGGCCGAGCCCCCACCGGGCGGCCGTCGGCGGTGAGCACGTCGACGGGCAGGTGTTCGACGGTGGTGGGACGGGGGGCGCGCAGGGCTCCGGGCCAGGGCGCACGGGGGTTGCGCTCGGGCGTCGCCGTCTGCTGCCACGGCGTCCACAGATTCGTCTCGGCCGGATCCCACCCGCCCTGGAGTCCGGGGACGAGCACGGCATCCGGGCCGAACAGGCCCTGCAGCCGTTCGAGGGTGTGGGTGACCTGGCCGGTGTTCTCGTCGAAGAGGCTCTTCGTGGCGCCGAGGGCGGTGGTCAGCTCGGCGGCGACGAGGCTCAGGGCGATGACGCCCTCCTCGGCGAAGTCCTCCGGGTCGGGACCGGGATCGGGCAGGTCCTCCGCCCCGGGGTGGCGGCGCCGGTGGCTGTCGGAGCCCGAACCACCGGCACCCGAGCGGGAGCTGCCGGTCTGGGAACGACCGGACTGGGAGCTGCCGGCCAGCCAGCCCTCGGCCTGCCAGCGCAGACGGTCGGCGATGGCGGTCTCGCTCATGTCATCGATCCGCCAGGTCCGCGTCGACGACTGACCGCCGGCGGCTCTGAGCTCGATCGTGATCTGGGTGCACACGAGACCGTGGCGGCGCACCTTGGCCAGCAGATCGGCGGCGAGCTGCCGGGTGAGGAAGCCCAAGGTGTCGCTGCGGGTGGTCGGGGTGTCGAGGCCGAGCTCGACCCCGAACTGCTCGGTCCGGACATGATCGTGCAGGGGTGTGCGCCCGCGGCCGCCGGCCAGATCGTGGGCGCGCCTGCCCAGCTCACCGAACCGCGAGGTGACGTCCCGGGCATCGAGGGCGGCCAGGTCGCCCAGGGTCCGCAGGCCCAGATGGCCGAAGACGTCGATGAGCTCGGCGTACTCGGCCCCGGCGTACTCGAGGGAATGGATCGGCTGGGCGGCCAGGAAGCGCCGGGTCGCTCCCGGTTCGACCCGTCGTGCCTGCCGGGCGGCGAGCACCGCGGCGAAGACGGTGTCGGCGATGCCGGGGAAGAACTCCCACCCGGTCTCGGACACGAGGGCGGAGATCAGGGCCTCGACCGCGCTCGGCTCATCGGCGTAGCCGTGCCTGAGCGAACCGAGGGGAATCGCGAGGGTGCCGGGGCTGAGCAGGGTGAAACGGGCGACCAGCTCCTCCAGGGCACCCACCCCGGCGGAGAAGTGCCGGTTGTCCGCCTCTTCGTCCCAGATCACCACCCGGGCCTCGGGGCAGCGCAGCTGAGCCGCCCGTCTGCCGATGCCGAGGATGACACCGGCGGACCTCGCGAAGGCGTCGGCGGCGATCACTCGGCCGCCGTGGAGGACGACCACCGGGGTGCGGGGATCGAGATCGTGCTCGGCAGCGACTGCCACCGCCGACCAGTCGGGGACCGTGAGGACCAGGGTCCGGTCGGGATCGACCCGATCGGGCAGGGGCAGCTCGAGTGCGGGATCAGCTGACACTGCGGACCACCGGTCTCGTCCGCCGGGGCATGGGAGCCGGAACGGGGGTGGGCACAGTGCGGGCGGGCACCTCGGCGGGGGTGCCGTCGGGACCGGGCAGCAGGAACCGATGGACACCGGTCTGGGATCGGGCGACGACCTGGCAGGAGCGCAGCCGGCCCCGGCCGTGCTCGGTGCCCGACCACCGGGTGTCGGTGATCTCGATCTGCTCCGTGCTGCCCTTGGCCGGGGCCAGGCTGATGAGGCTGATCCTGCGTTCGCGCACCTTCGCCAGCAGACGCGCCTGCTCCCCCGCGCTGGGCTGGTATCCGGGGTCGACGACGAGGATGTCGAAGGATTCGATGAGGATGGAGGCGACCCGCAGCCAGTCCTGGGCGGGGGTGACGACATTGACGAAGTGGTCGAGGTCGACCCCGAGATCCGCGATGGAGGACACGGCCGGCTCACCGAGTCCGATCCCGGCACACCACTTCTGCTCCGTGGTCGCCTCGGCGATGGTGGCGAGCGCGCAGCTCAGCGATTGGGGACCGGTCATGGCCACGATCTCACCCCGGGGAAGGCCGCCGCGGCGGAACAGCGGAGCCAGCACCGGATGCACTGGTCTGGGTGCGTGTCCATGGAACAGAGCCGTGGCCGTGGAGATCCCCATCTCCCGGCTGAGCTGTTCGACGAGTGGCACTGCAGACATGCCTCTATTATCGAACTAGTGTTCGAAATAGGCAAGATTCAGGCGGCGATTTCGGATTCTCGGGCGTGTCGCCACTCGGCTTCGAACATCCATGCGAGACAATTCGCCAGGTCAAAGCCCCAGCCGCCGCCGCGGGTGCGCGGATCCGCCTCGATCATCGCCTCCCGCACGGTCTTGACCAGTCGCGCCGAATCGAACACCTGCCTCCCGCGCCGCCCGTCGCGAAGCGGAAGCAGCTCGGAGCCGTCGGGGGTGAAGAAGGCGAAAGCCGTCCCGCCCTGGAGCTTCCCGGCGAACGGCGCAGCGGTCCGGCGGATGGTCAGTCCATGCTCATGGACCGCGGTGTGGTGGGCGCGGCAGAGCAGGATGAGATTGTCCAGATCCGTCGTCCCACCCTGCGACCAGGGGCCGATGTGATGAGCATCGCACCGTCTGCGGGTGCGGCAGCCCGGGAACTGGCAGCCGATGTCCCGCGCGCTCAGGGCTCGTCGCTGGCGTCTGCTGACCAACCGTCTGGACCGACCGAGCGCGAGCACT
>JAPSIC010000115.1 GCA_031179165.1 Brevibacterium sp. | reverse complement strand
CTCGTTCTCCCAGTTCTGGCGCAGGAGCTTCTTGTCGAGCTTGCCCACCGAGGTCCGCGGCAGCTCGTCGGTGACGATGACCTCGTCGGGCAGCTGCCACTTGGCGAAGCGCTCACCGAGCACCTCGACGATGTCGTTGCGGGTCACCTCGGCGCCGTCGTTGGGCACGACGTAGGCGACCGGACGCTCCTGCCACTTCTCATCGGGGACGCCGATGACTGCGGCCTCCCTGACCTTGGGGCTGTCGAGGATCGCGTTCTCCATGTCGATCGAGGAGATCCACTCGCCGCCGGACTTGATGACGTCCTTGAGCCGGTCGGTGAGCTTGAGGTAGCCGTTGGGGTAGATGACGCCGACGTCACCGGAGCGCCACCAGCCGTCGAGGAACCGATCGGCGTTATCCGGCTGCTGGAAGTAGGACTCGGTGATCCAGGGTCCGCGCATGACGACCTCTCCCATCGACTTGCCGTCCCGGGGCAGCTCTTCGCCGGTGGGGTCGACGATCTTGATCTCGACGCCGATGATCGGCAGACCCTGGAAGCGCTTGAAGTCCCAGCGCTCCTCCTCGCTGAGGGCGACTCCGGGCTTGATCCGCCAGTTGGTCGTCGCCAGCGGAGTCGTCTCGGTGGCGCCGTAGCCGTGGACCACCTCGGCGCCGGTGACCTCCTTGAACCCGCGCATCATCGACAGCGGCGGCTCCGACGATCCCGAGACCAGGCGCACTCCGCGCAGGTCCGGGGCCTGCGGCATCTTCTTCATCATCTCGAGCATCGGGGCGAAGATCGCGGGCGCACCGTTGGCCAGCGTCACCTTCTCCGTGATGAAGGCCTGGCCGATGGCCGCGAATTCTTCGGCCGCGAACTTGCCGGGCAGGACGAGCTTCGCCCCGGCGGCCACCGCGTTCTGCGGGAAGCCCCAGGACAGGACGTGGAACATCGGCGTGATGGGCATGACGCAGTCTTCGAAGGTCGCGTTCAGCGCCGCCAGTCCGCCCATCGTGTGCAGGTAGATCGACCGGTGCGAGTAGTAGACACCCTTGGGCCGCCCGGTCGTGCCCGTCGTGTACCCGGCGTAGGCTGCGGTCTTCTCATCGACGACGGGCCAGTCGTAGGTCTCGGGCTTGTCGGCGATGAGGTCCTCGTAGAAGACGACGTTGTCCAGGCTCGTCTCGATCTCGGCGGCGGGCCTGTCGGTCATGACGATCCAGCCCTTGACGTCGAGCTTCGGGGCGAGCGCCTCGGCGACGTGGAGCAGCGTCTCGTCGACGGCGATCCAGTCGGACTTCGAGTGGCTGACGACGTAGGCGAGGTCCTCGGGCGCCAGGCGCAGATTGAGCTGGAGCATCGTCGCTGCCAGGCCGGGCACGGCGAAGTAGAGCTCGAAGTGGCGGCGGGAGTTCCAGTCGAGGACGCCGACCATGGAGCCGGCACCGACGCCGAGGTCGGCCAGACCGTGTGCGAGCTGCGCCATGCGCGCGAACTCGTCGGCGTAGTTCGAGCGGCCCCATGAGCCGTCGGCACGGCGGTAGACGACTTCGGACTCGCCGAAGACCGTGGCCGCGTGCCGGATCAACGAGGTGGTGTTGAGCTGGTAGCTGTCTCCGAGGGTGGAGGGGATTCCGGTGAGCATGGGACTCCTAGTGACTCGTGAGGACGGAAGGACGGGTCGGGATGGCTGCTGGGCGGGGTCGGGACGGTTGCTGGACGAGGTAGGGACGGCTATTGGACGGGTCGGAAAGGGCCGCGCAGCTGCGGTCGCGGTGGGCGGGGCGGTGCTATTCGCCGGTGAATCTCGCCGCGCGCTTCTCGTTGAAGGCGGCGACCCCTTCGGCGAAGTCCTGGGTTCGGCGCAGGGCGTTCTGGCCCTCGACCTCGCGGGCGAAGGCCTCGCCCAGGGAGGTCAGGGTCGCCTCGTTCACGGCGTGCTTGGTCCGGGCCAGGCCAAGGGGCGCGCCCTGGGCGAACGACTCGGCGACTTGGCAGGCGCGGTCCAGCTGCTCACCGGGGGCGACGACTTCGCTTGCCAGTCCCCAGTCGAGAGCCTGCGGTGCCCACACCTTCTGCGCGGTCAGCGCCATCCGCATCGCGCGATGGCGTCCCGCCGAGGCGGCCACCAGTGCCGTGGCGCCCCCGTCGGGCATGAGGCCGATCTTCGCGAAGGCGAGCATGAGGTAGGACTCTTCGCTCATCACCACGTAGTCACAGGCCAGCGCCAGGGAGCAGCCGATGCCGGCCGCGGGACCGGAGACCGCGGCGATGGTGGGCACGGGCAGGTCGATGAGGGAGCGGATGATCCCGTTGGTCTCGGACAGGTCCAGCCGTTTCGTCGACTCCTGCAGGTCCGCCCCCGAGCTGAAGGCGCGGTCATTGCCGGTGAGGATCATGGCTCGCGCCGATGCTGCCGCCTCGGCGACGGCGTCCCCGATGGAGCGGAAAGCCTCGCCGGTCAGGGCATTGAGGGTCTCGGGCCGGTTGATGGTGACGGTGAGGATCCCATCGCGCAGGTCAGTGAGAATGCTGGATGTCAATGCGACTCCTTCGTGAACGCTCAGGCGGATGATTTCCACCTTAACGCACGATAAGTTGATCTGGGTCACATTGACGGGTGCAGGCCGCCGGACCGCCCGGCAGCGTCGGCTTCACCGACGCCGGCCGTCGGCACCCGGCAGAGTCAGCCATCGGCACCGGAGCCGTCGGCACCCGGCGTCGACCGCCGACGCATGGTCATCCGGCAGTCACACGCCTCGCGCCTCAGCCGTCGATGGCGGCCCTGAGGTCGTTCCACAGGTCGTCGACATGCTCGATGCCCACGCTGAGCCGCAGCAGGCCCTCGGGCACGGACTCCGGCTCCGAGGCGTGCCGGCGTCGGCGTTCGATGAGGGACTCCACTCCGCCCAGGGAGGTGGCCGGGGTCCACAGTCGCACC
This sequence comes from Brevibacterium sp., assembly GCA_031179165.1. GTDB lineage: Bacteria > Actinomycetota > Actinomycetes > Actinomycetales > Brevibacteriaceae > Brevibacterium. The sequence continues at coordinate 7,800 of JAPSIC010000115.1, read as the reverse complement.
GCCTCGGCGATGGCGGTCGCCTTCTGCGCGTCGTCGACGCAGAACGCGACGATCGCCCCGAAGCCGTTCATCTGCTCCGCGGCGCGGGTGTGGCCGGGATCGCCGGCAAGTCCCGGGTAGCGGACCTCGACGACGCCGGGGTGCGCGGTCAGACGGGCCGCGATCTCGGCGGCATTGGCCTGCGCGCGCTCCATCCGCACCGACAGGGTGCGCAGTCCGCGCAGTGCCAGCCACACCTCGAAGGGCCCGGCGATCGCGCCGCGGATCGAGCGGTCGGCGAGCAGCCGGGCGTGCAGCTGATCGTCGCTGGTCACGGCGGCACCGAGGACGACGTCGGAATGCCCGGCCAGGTACTTCGTCACCGAGTGGACGACGATGTCGGCGCCGTGGTCGAGCGGAGTCTGCAGCAGCGGGGTGGCGAAGGTGTTGTCGACGACGCTGAGGACTCCCCGCTCCCGTGCCGCGGCGAGGAGGGCGGGTATGTCGGCGACCTCGAGCATCGGGTTCGTCGGCGATTCGATCCACAGCATCGCCGAGGCGAGGGCCGGGTTCGCCTCGCTCGCCGATGCGGGGGCCGGGCCGGAGTTCCGCACCTCGTCGAGGGCGGCGATGACAGCCTCGGTATCGGCGATGTCGACGGTGACGAGGTCGAAGCCGGAGCGCTCGGCGATCTCCTCGGCCGACTGCAGGGACCCCTGATAGCTGTGACGCGGCATGAGCAGGGTGCCTCCGCGCGGGATCAGGCTCAGCGCCGAGGCGATCGCCGCAAGTCCTGAGCCGTAGACGAGACCGGGCAGACGCGCATGCTCGAGCTCGGCGAGCGCCTCCTCGAACGGATCCCAGGCCGGGGTCCCGAACCGGCCATAGGCGTACTTGGCGCCGCCGATGTCGCCGCTGCCGATGAAAGTCGAGGACAGCACGATGGGCGGATTCACTGCGGCGCCCTGGCTGCGGTCGGGACGGGCGGCGTCGACGAGCACGGTTTCGGGAGCGTAGGAGGGTTCTCGCGAAGTCATGGGGACAATATAGACCGCCGGTTCTGGGCGTCGCGCCCGAGTCTCATCGGCGCCGTCAGCCTCCGGCGCTGACGATGTGATCGAGCAGCGCCCTGGCTCCGGGTGTCAGGCGTCGCTCCGGCGACCACAGGGCGTGCAGCACGCGGTCGAGTCGAATGCTCGGATCCACCGGCAGAGCCACCAGCCGCCCGGCCCTGATCTCATCGCGCAGCGCCAGCTCGGAGAGCACGATCGGGGCCAGCGCCGTCGAGGCCGCGATCTTCAGGGCCGAGTTCGAGCCGTACTCCCCCGCGATCCTGGGTCCGCCGGCATCGGCGAGCGCGGCGTCGATGACCTCCCGCGTTCCCGACCCGAGCTCGCGCACGAGCAGGGGGATCTCCGCCAGATCGGCGGCGGAGATCGGCGAGGTCCACGCTCCGGCGAATCCGGGGGCCGCAGCGATCAGCAGACGGTCTCGGCCGATCACCTCGGCGCGGAAGCCCTCGGGCAGGGTCAGCGATTCGACCAGGCCGAAGTCGCAGCGCCGCTCCCGCACGGCGGCGATGACGTTGGCCGAGTTCTCCACGATGAGCCCGACCTCGATGTCCGGTCGCTTCGCGTGCAGGGTCACCAGGTGCGCAGGCAGCAGGTATTCGGCGACCGTCAGCGAGGCGCGGATCCGGACGGTCCCGGCGCGCGCGTCCTGAATCGCGCGGGTGCCGGCGTTGAGATTGGAATAGGCCTCGATCACCTCGGCGGCCCAACCGGCCACGGCCCTGCCCTCGAAGGTGAGCTCGGAGCCGCGGGGTGAGCGCTTGAGCAGGGGGACTTTGAGGTCGCGTTCGAGATTCCGCAGCCTCCGGGAGGCGTTGGGCTGAGCGAGTCCGACCGCGGCGGCGGCCTGCCCGATCGACTTCGCGTTCGAGTTCAACGCGACGAGCAGCCCGAGGGCCTGGAGCTCGGGCCATTCCTGCATCCTCCGCATGTCGTGCATCCCCTCATCTTTCCATATCAGACTCATATGGGTTGGGACGGAACTGCCGTCTACTGCACGACCGTGAAACTGGCCAGACTGGGAGCATGGAGCAGCATCCCCTCCGATCCGGATCCGGGCACCGATCCGGATCCGGGCACCAAACCGCACCCCGGTCCCGCGCCGTGCTCGTCCTGCGGCTCGGACCCGGCCTCACCCTCGCCGCGGCCGCCACCGTCGTCGCCGCTCTGGCATCTGCTCTCATCCCGATCCTCTCCCCACTCCTGGTCGCGATCGTGCTCGGCGTCATCGTCGGGAACGTCGTCCCCCATCTGCCCGAGCGCTTCCTTCCCGGGCTCGCCTTCGCCGCCAAACCGCTCCTGCGGGTGGGCATCGTGGCGCTCGGCGCGCAGGTGCTTCTCGGGGACATCCTCGACCTCGGCTGGCCGGTCCTCGTGCTCGCGGCGGTGGTGGTGGCGACTGGAATCATCGTCAGCATGGCCTGCGCGCGGCTGTTCCGGGTCGAGTCGGGACTGGCGCTGCTCATCGGCTGCGGGTTCGGCATCTGCGGTGCGGCCGCGGTCGCCGGGGTGGAGTCGACGCTGAGGTCGAAGAAGGAGGATGTGGCCGCGGCGATCGGGCTCGTCGTGCTCTTCGGAACCCTGATGATCGCCCTCATTCCCGGTCTCAGCTCGATCCTCGGACTGCCGGAAGCGACAGCGGGGATGTGGGGCGGCGCCTCCACCCACGAGGTGGCCCAGGTCGTCGCCATCGGCGGGATCCTCGGCCCCACCGCCCTGCAGGTCGCCGTCCTCGTCAAGCTCTCCCGGGTCATCATGCTCGCCCCCACCGTCGCAGTCCTCGGCATTGCGATGCGCCGCGCCGAGGCCCACGACCGAGCACCGGCGTCACCGCCCCCAGCGAGTGCATCCTCGGCCGCGGGGAATCCCACCGCCTCGGGGAGGGGCGGCTCCCGGCCCCCGTTCATGCCGCTGTTCGTGTTCGGCTTCCTCCTCATGGCCGGGCTGCGCACCTTCGGGCTGCTGCCCGACCCCGCCGTCACCGGTCTCGGCTGGCTGCAGACCGTGTGCCTGGCGATGGCGATGTTCGCTCTCGGGCGCGGGGTCCAATGGCGAGCGCTGCGAAGCCTGGGAGCGGGTCCGCTCGGGCTCGCGGGACTCGCGACTCTCACGGTCACCCTGGTCGGCCTCGGTGGGGCGCTGCTCCTGACCTAGACAGGCGTGCGCGGCACCCGGCGGATGCGCACAGCTGGTAGTGTTCCTCAGCGATACTCCAGCGCTGTCACAGCGATCAACCAGACAACCTGAGGAAGTCATGCTCGAACAGATTCTTGCATTGGGGATCTTCATCGCCCTCTTCGCCGTCGGCGCGATCCGCGGTGTGCACATCGGTGTGCTCATGCTCGTCGGCGCCGCCGGCACCGGACTGCTCCTGACCAATATGACCGTCGACGACATCATCGCCGAGTTCCCGCTCGCGATCATGGTGCTGCTGGCCGGTGTCACCTACTTCTTCGCGATCGCGCAGGAGAACGGGACCGTCGACAAGATCATCGACTGGGCGCTGGAGAAGGTCGGGTCCTCGGCGATCCTGCTGCCCGCCGTGTTCTTCCTCATCACCGCCGGCATCGCCTCGATGGGCGCTCCCCTGGCCGGCCTGGTGATGATGCCCGTGGGCATGCAGGTCGCCCGCAAGTACGGTGTCGACCACGCCCTGATGGGCCTGGCGATCTGCTTCGCCATCGGCGCCGGCGGCTTCGCCCCGACCAGCCTCTACGGAATCGTCACCTACAGCACGGCCCATGATGCCGGCATCGACCTGTCGCCGTTCCTGCTCTTCGGCATCGCCATCGGCGTCTACCTCGTCATGCTCGTGGTCGCCTACGCGATGTACGGCCGTGACCTCTTCACCAAGAAGTCATCCTCGGCGAGCGCCCGAGCAGCCGGCTCGGCCGAGCTCGGCGCCGGCGAGACGATCACGAACGACGCGGGCGGGGCAGGCACACGCGGCTCCGGGATCTCGCGCGGCTCCGCCTCGGCGACGAAGGTGGCCTTCGGCGAGGATGAGGACGACGAGGCGCTCTTCGACTCTTCGAGCACGTCTTCAGGCACCGCCTCGGCACCGTTCTCACCGGTGCAGATCCTCACCGTGGTCCTCATGGTCGCGCTCATCGGCACGGTCGTCGTCCTGGCGGCCCTCGGTCAGGAACCGGACATCGGCCTGCTGTGCTTCCTCTTCGGCGCGATCCTCTCCCTGGTCGATCCCAAGACCGGCAAGGCGGCGCTGCCCAAGATCGACTGGTCGACCGTGCTGCTCGTCGGTGGGATCATCACCTTCGTCGGCGTCCTCCAGACCATGGGCGCCGTCGACCTCCTCGGCGAGGGTGCGAAGGCGATCGGCTCGCCGCTCATCGCGGCCTTCGTCCTGTGCGTGGTCGGCGGACTGGTGTCGGCGTTCGCGTCGACGACCGGCATCCTCGCCGCCCTCGTCCCGCTCGCGCTGCCGCTCATCGCCGCCGGTGGCGTCCCGGGCTGGGCCCTCATCGCCGCCCTCGGCGTGTGCTCGGCCGTCGTCGACGTCTCCCCGTTCTCGACGCTGGGCGCCACGGTCGTGGCCACCGCCCCGACCGAGGAGAAGTCGCGTCTGACGGCCATCCTCGTCAAGTTCGGCATGTCGATGGTCATCATCGGGCCCGTGGTCCTCGTCGGGGGCCTCGTCCTGCCCGCGATGGTGTTCTGAGGGCACCTGCCGACGGAGCTCAGGCGGGCTGCTGCCGCAGGGTCTTGACGAGTTCGACGAATTCGAGGTCGTCGACCTTCGGCACCCCGAAGCGGTCGTCGCCGTATGGGAAGGGCTCGACCAGTCCGGTCGGCTCGTAGCCGCGGCGGACATAGTAGGCGATGAGGTCGTCGCGCTTGTTGATCACGGTCATCTTCAGGGAGTGCGCACCCCAGCGTTCGACCACCCACGCCTCGGCGAGGTTGAGCAGGGCCGAGCCCACACCCTGCCCCTGCCCGTGCGGGGAGACGGCGAGCACCCCGAGGTAGGCCACCCCGGCCACCGGGCGGCGCAGGTACACGCTGCCCACGGCCTCGCCGGCAGTGTTCCGAACGAGGACGATCGAGGAATCCGGCTCATGCAGCATCTCGCGGGCCATCTCGGCGTCGAGACGCTGCCCGTCGAGGAGGTCGGCCTCGGTCGTCCACCCCTGCTTCGACGCCTCGCCCCGATAGGCCGAGCCGACGAGCAGGACGTAGTCGTCGATGTCCGCGTCCGTGAGCTCGGCGACCGCGAACCCCGCCTCCCGCAGGATCAGGGCGTGCGCATCGACGAGGGTGGCCGGTGCCTGAGATGTCATGGGACCGAGATTCCTTCCTGCCGCCGGGGCCGGCGGGCTGACCAAACGAGTGATCGCACTGAACAAGCGAGTGATCGCAGGGTGGTCCCATCTCGGCCGGCGGAACTATAGTTTCACTTACCAGGACAGACGTTCTGCGGTTCAGACTCAGAATAGGGCAATCACGTTGCTGGATGGGAGCACCATGGACCTCGAGATCTCCGATGAGAGGTACACCTTCGCCGAGGATGCCACCGGTTCGCGCTTCACCGTGAGTCACGACGACAAGGTGATCGGCGTCGCCGACTACATCGACCAGTCGACCGGCGTCGACGACTCCGATTCGTCGGCGGCCGCCGGCTCGGTGCGCGTCTTCACGCACACCGAGGTCTCCCCCGAGCACGGCGGGCGCGGCATCGCCGCCCACCTCGTGCGCTTCGCGTTGGAGACCACCGCCGAGGAGGGGATGAAGTTCCGCACCACCTGCTCCTACGTCATGCAGTTCCTCGAGAAGCATCCCGAGTTCGAGGGCTCGCGGGCGTAGAGCTCGCGGGCGTAGGGCTCGCGGCCGTAGGGCTCGTGCCGGCGGGGAGGGGACGGGGGCCGGGCGCCGTTCGCCCGCTGTCCGCGGGCAGGAACCTCAGAACCCAGACGACCCAGCCCGAGACCGCCGCGACCACGCCGACGACGATGGTCCACAGAGTGACGGGGTCATTGACCGCCAGCATCGGGATGTCCCGGCCCGGGACGAACGCGGCGAACCCTCCGGCGAAGACGGCGCCCAGCCACGAGCCGACCATCATCCCGATGTGGTTGCGGACGTTTCCGCGCCGGATCGCGATCACACCGATCGTGGTGGTGCCGAAGGTGAAGATCGCCAGGGCGTGGAAGATCGTCAGGCCGCCGGTGAGGGAGTAGATGAACATCCCGCTCACACAGACGAGGTACATGAGCACCACCCACGATCGTCCGATGATCCTGTGCCTGCGGTCCTTGTGACGGCGCAGGATCTGAACCGGACCCAGGAGCACCACGCCCGAGGCGGCAATGGCGTGAATGGCGACGATGATCGCTGACATGGCTTTAAGATAGTACCACTAACCAAGCCCGGCAACGTGGATAGCAGGCCTTCAGGCCGCTATCCAAGCCGAGCCGTTTGACCGTTGTCCACGCCGAGTCGTCTGACCGCTGTCCACGCCGAGCCGTCTGGCCGCTGTCCGATGCCGGTCAGGGGGGGCGGGCAAGACCGATCGACCGGATGCGGTTCACGGTCGAGGTCGACAAGAACGGAGGGAGGTCTGATGAAGCTGAGTCGGCTGGCACAGGAGTCCGGGGTCTCAACGGCCAGCATCAAGTACTACATCCACGCCGGGATCCTGCCGCCAGGACGGAAGAAGAACGCCACCACGGCCGTCTACGATTCGTCGCACCTCGACCGTCTCGCGCTCATCACCTGGTTGCGTCAGGAGCTCGGCACCTCGATCGATGGCATCCGAACCCTGACCCGGGCCATCGACGATGAGAACGTGGAGGACATCGCGCTCATGGGCCGGTGTCAGGATCTGGCGCTGAGCGCGACCGCGGCACTGCCCGGTCTGCGCACGGGGTGCGACTCCCCCATGGGTGACGAGGACGGTTCGGGCCCCGGCACCGGCTCCCCCGCGCGAACCACAGCCGACTCCCCCACGAGCACCGACGCGCGCCCGGAGACCGCGGCCTCACCTCGGCGAGATTTCGACGACGATGTCCGCACGGCCCTGGCGCGGCTGGACCTGCCCGACGTCTCCGTCACCGCACGCCGCTCCGTGGCCGCCGTGCTCGACGGGCTGAGCCGCGCCGGCTACCCCGTCGGCGTGGACACGGTGGTGCGGCATGTCGAGGCGCTCACCGAGATCGCCAGCCGCAACACCCGTCCGCTGGGCACCGGTCTGAGCAGGGACCGGATCTGCCTGGAGGTCATCCGCGGAATCACGATGCACAATCGCCTGCTGGTCGCGACGAGCGCTCTGGTCCACGCGTCGCTGTCCGCTCTGGCACGCAATTCGCTCGATTAGACGTCTCAGGCGACGAAATCCGTATATCGTCCGGTCGACTTGACGATTACACTGAACAGGGTTGCTCTCAACCATGCTGTTTTCTACAACCAAGGGAGGATCAGTCGTGGACATCACGCCGATCATCGACAAGCTCAACACGGGTCTCTTCATCAATGGCCAGTGGCGTGACGCCGAGGGCGGAAAGACCATCGAGGTCGTGAATCCGGCGACCGGTGATCTCATCACCACCGTGGCCGACGGCTCCGCGGCCGACGCCGAGGCCGCCATCAAGGCCGCTGGCGACGCGCAGGCCGACTGGGCCGCCACCGCACCGCGCGAGCGTGCCGAGATCCTGCGCCGCGCCTTCGAGCTGCTCATCGAACGCGCCGACGACATCGCCGCCGTGATGACCGCCGAGATGGGCAAGCCCTTCGCCGA
>JAPSIC010000231.1 GCA_031179165.1 Brevibacterium sp. | reverse complement strand
ATTCGGGAGCCTGTGTCCGCTGTGCGCGAGGGGGGACTTGAACCCCCACGACCTTTCGATCACTGGCACCTGAAGCCAGCGCGTCTACCAATTCCGCCACTCGCGCGAACAAGAGAAAACTCTAGCATCGACGACGGGCAAACAGGAAACCGATCCGGTCGAACGTGTCCACCCTCACATCCCGCCGCCTCGGGACGGCACGGTTCCTCCGCACCCGGATTCATCGATTACTCAGCCCTGACCCTTAGGCTGGGCGACCGCGGGCAATCGGGGCACGGCCGTGCCCGAGATTCCGCGGGACGTGAGTTGAGAGGCTCACCGCGTTAGGATTGAGTGTTGGTGCAGCAATCCCGGGGTCATCCGCCGGGGCGGTGAGCACCGGCATTGACCGACACTTCGACAGACAGCGACACCCAGCGAAGGAGGTGCCATGGGGATTCTCGATCGATTCGAGAAGGGACTGGAAAACGTCGTCAATGGTGCCTTCGCCAAAGCATTCAGATCGCAGGTCGAACCCGTCGAGCTCGCCGGCGCCCTGCGCCGCGAAGCGGACAACAAGGCGGCAGTCGTCTCCCGCGGGAGGACCCTGACGGCCAACCACTACACGATCGAGCTCTCGCCGACGGACTACGAACGGCTCTCGGGCATCGAGACCGAACTGAGGTCCGACCTGCGCCAGGTCATCGGCGATCATGCCATTGAACAGGCCTACAGCTTCGTCGGACCCGTCTCGGTCGAGTTCGTCGAGGCCGACGACCTCGACACCGGAATGTACCGGGTCGTCTCCAGCACGGAGCGCCCTGACGGCTCGCCGGCGGCCCAGCCCGCCAACCGCGGCGGCTACGACCCGCCGTCCCGGGCCAACAGCATCGTCCACGAACCGTCCATCAGCTCGGGGTCCCGCCCGGTCGCGCCTCGGCGGACTCCCGATCCGGCCCCTGGCCGGGCTTCCGGTCATGCCCGTCCGGTGCCGGTTCGGTCGGCGCCCCCGGCCAGGTCCCGGACCATCAGCGCCAGCGTGATCATCAATGGCCACGCCTATCCGCTGGAGACGGGCAGCAACGTCTTCGGCCGCTCGTCCAACAGCTCCGACTTCGTCATCGACGACCCAGGCGTCTCCCGGCGGCACTTCGAGATCGTCGTCGAACGCGACCATGCCGTCGCCAATGATCTCGGCTCGACGAACGGAACCATCCTGCACGGGCGCCGGCTGACGACCGCGAACCTCGCCGACGGCGACGTGCTCATGGCCGGAGACGCAGAGGTGAAGTATCACGAAACCGAACAGGATCCTCTGTGAGCGAATTCACCGTGACCGTCATCCGGTTCGCCTTCTTCATCATCCTGTGGCTGTTCGTCCTCGGGGTGGCAGGCGTCCTGAAGCGGGACATCTTCGGCGCCAAGCGCGGGCCGCGCAAGTCCCGGCGCAAGGCCGGCAAGTCCCGCCCCGCAGCCAAGGGTCCACCGGCTCCGGCGGCCGCGGCCCCGGCACCGCCCGCCGCACCGCCTCCGCGTGGGCCTGATCGCGCCCATCCCGGCTCGATCCGGGTCACGGCCGGACCCCTGGCCGGCACCTCGCTCATCCTGTCCGGTGCGCCCGTGACCTTCGGCCGCGCCCCCGACAACACGATCGTCATCAGCGACGACTTCGCCTCCAGCCATCATGCCCGCATCGTCGCGCAGAACGGCGCCTGGGTCCTCGAGGACCTGGGCTCGACGAACGGCACGTTCGTCGACGGCTCCCGCATCACTTCCCCGGTCTCTCTGAGCATCGGCACGCAGATCACCATCGGCCATACGACGCTGGAGACCCAATCGTGACCACCGCTGGTACCATTTCGCTCCGCTCAGCTGCCCGGTCGCACACCGGGCTGGTGCGTAAGAACAACCAGGACTCCGGGTACGCGGGTCCCAACTTCTTGCTCATCGCAGACGGAATGGGCGGTCATGCCGGCGGTGACGTCGCCTCGGCGATCACCGTGGCGCGGCTGGCCGAACTCGACCACGAGCCCAGCGGCGACGACGCCCTGGAACTGCTGCGCACCTCGATCCTCGACGCCAACGACCGCATCTGCCGCGGCGTCGTCGAGCAGCCCGAGCTCGCCGGCATGGGCACCACCGTCACCGCCCTGCTGCGGGCCCCCGGCAACCGCTTCGCCCTCGCCCACATCGGCGACTCCCGCGGCTACGTGCTCCGCGACGGCGAACTGCAGATGGTCACCCACGACCACACCTTCGTCCAGATGCTCGTCGACGAGGGCCGGATCACCGCCGACGAGGCCGAGACCCACCCGCAGCGCTCCGTCGTGATGAAGGTCCTCGGCGACGTCGGCGCCTCCCCCGACCTCGACCTGTCCCTGCGCGAGGCCCAGGTCGGCGACCGGTGGATGCTGTGCTCCGACGGGCTGACCGGATTCGCGGAGATGTCCGACATCACCCGGATCCTCACCGAGGTGGACGACCCCGACGACTGCTGCCGCCAGCTCATCGATCTCGCCCTGGCCGGCGGCGG
>JAPSIC010000114.1 GCA_031179165.1 Brevibacterium sp. | reverse complement strand
CCGGAGGTGCTGCACACGCGCTACCGGGTGCGGAAGGCCGACGATCGAGAGGGGCCGCGGTGACCGGCAGTGCCGACTTCAGCGCCCCGCCGATCGTCGACAGGGACAGGTGGCTCTCGGAGCGCAATGTGCTGCTGGCGTGGGAGAAGGCGCATACTCGCCAAGGCGATGCGATCGCAGCTGCCCGGCGCCGGTTGCCGATGACCGAGGTCGCCCCCGTGTCGCTCGAAGGGGCCGGAGGTCCAACTCCTCTGTGCGACATCTTCGACGGCCGAGATCAGCTCGTCGTCTACCGGCATATGTTCTATGTGGGCGAAGACTTCGATCGCCAATGCGAAGGGTGTACTCACAACCTGTGGAACATGCGCGATTCGTGGCCGTATCTCAATGCCCGCGGCGTCAGCTTCGCCGTATTCGCTCAAGGGCCGTATGAGGAGGTTGCGCGGTACCGGGATTTCATGGGCTACACCCATCCGTGGTACTCCAACTATCAGATCGACGATCCGGCTGTCGGCGGCGGCGGGCTCATCACCTGCTATCTCCGTCAGGGGGACCGGGTCTTCCTGACCTATGAGAACACCAGTCGCGGTGTCGAGAAGCTTGCCACCCTCGATCTGCTCGACCTGACCGTCTACGGCCGTCAGGAAGTCTGGGAGGACTCACCGGAGGGCTGGCCGCAAGGGCCCACGCACAGCTATCTCAGGACCGACGAGCAGGGCAATGCCGTGGGGGTCGGTGCGAGCTTTGAGCGGCCTGGCCGGCCGACCGCGCAGTGGACTCGCCCCGGCGCGACGGCGATCACGACGACCGATCAGTGAGGGGAACTCCCATGCGAAAGATCATCAACTCCACCTATGTCACCCTGGACGGAATCATCCAGAATCCACAGAACTGGCCGTCGCTGGGAAGCTTCGACGAGGCAGGGTACGCGGTCCAGAACGAACTCCTGGAGCACTGCGACGCCATCGTGATGGGTCGCCTCACCTATGAGGTCTTCGCACCCGCCTGGTCGGCCATGTCCGGCGATCCCATCAGCGATCGGATGAATGCCCTCCCGAAATTCGTCGTCTCCTCGACTCTTGGAGAGCCGACGTGGAACAACACGACCGTGATCAGCGACGATCCGATGGGGACGATCCGTGAAATGAAGGTGCGCTCGGGTGCGGACATCGTCCAGTACGGATTCGGTCCTGTGGCTCGGGCGCTCATGGGCGAGGGTCTTCTCGACGAACTCCGGCTCTGGGTCCATCCGTTCATCCTCGGGACGGGAACCCCGGATGATCTGCTCTATCGCTCGGGTTCAGCCGGCTCGTTCGAGCTGACCGACACGACGACGCTGCCCAGCGGGGTCATCATCGCCCGGTACTCGGCGACGGGAGGAGACGGCGCCGAGGAGAATGACTGAGCTCGGCCGGCTCCATGTCAGTGCTCTCTGACATGCTGGTTCCATGGACGACGCCGTCGACACAAGAGAATCACCACCGGAGCACATGTACGGCCGAGTCCTGCGCCCCCATGAGATGCTCACCCGCACCCGCTATGCCTCGGCGGAACCCGCGGCCGAGCTGCGCCCCTGGGTGCTCCGCTACTGGTCGGTGGCGTGGGATCTGTCCGCGGGGGAGAGGTACCGGCAGACGACGCTGTCCGAACCGAGCATCCATCTCACGGTGGAACGCGGGGACCTGCAGCGGGCCAACACCAGTGGCGCCGGCCTCTGGCTCACCGGTCCGGTCACCCGTGAGCGCTTCGATGTCTCGATCTTCGGCACCGGGGGTGTCATCGGCGTGAACTTCCGCCTCGGCGGGACTCTCGCCTTCTCCCCGCACCGGCCCGCCGAGGTCGTCGACACGACGATCCCCGCCGCCGTCTGGTTCCCCGAGGTCGACGAGCTGGCGGGACTGGACGACCTCGACACCGCCGCCGAGGTGCTCGACCGGTGGCTGCTCGCCCACGAGCCGAGGATGACCGAGAGCTACGCCCGGTTCCGGCGCGCCCTCGAGATCGTCGAGGACTCCGTCGTCACCCACCTCGGCGAGCTGTCGCAGCGGTGCGGGATGAGCGAGCGGACCCTGCAGAGGACGTTCCGCGACCACTGCGGAGTCGGCGTCAAGCGGATCCTGGTCCGGGCCCGGGTGCGCGACGCCGTCGCCGCCCTCGACCGCGGCTGGGACGGAACGCTGGCGGAGCTGGGGGTGAGCCTGGGCTGGTTCGACCAATCGCACTTCACCAACGACTTCCGTCGAATCACCGGGTACCGGCCGGGGGAGTACATCGGCCGGGGAGAATGAGGCGCGACAGGCCAACCCGCGAACTTCTCATTATGAGTACGCCAGCTGGGAGGAGCGGGGCGTCTACGCCGGGGGAGCGCCCAATCCTGCGGCCGCCGCCCGCATCGCGGACTCCGCCGAGGCGACGTCGATGAGACTGTTGCCGCCGACGATGTGCAGGCCGTAGGCGTCCTCGAGCGCAACGAGATTCATCGCGAGCTGCTCGAGCTCGATCACCGGGGTGAACGCGCCCGATTCGGCGCCGGATGCGAGCACGTGACGGTAGATCCGCAGCTGCCGGGTGTAGAGGTTCTCGACCATCTCGTCGTGGACCTTCGAGGTTCCGGCGAGGACGTCGAATTCGTAGAGCAGGCGCATGAGCGCGTCATCGGGTCCGCTCGGCAGACCCTCGCGGATCGCGGCGGCCAGCTGCTCGCGCGGGTCGGCCAGGCCCGCGATCACCTCGTCGCGGCGGTCGCAGAAGCGTTCCACCCCCGCCCGATGCGTCTCGACGAGCAGCTCGTCGAGATCCTCGTAGTAGTAGAGGATCGCACCCCTGGTCAGACCGGCCCTGCGTGCGATATCGGCCAGGGACAGCGACCGCAGCCCCGACTCACCGACGGTCTGCAGTGTTGCCGTGATGAGCGCTTCCCGACGCTGCGCCTGGTTCTTGGTGCGTGCCATGCCTTGACAATAGCGCGTGCGCGGTGTGACAGTAGAACCAATTCTTTGACGCTTCTGTCAAAGAATCGGATCGCTCGCTGCATCGACGCCGACGCCTCGCTGCACCGACGCACGGATACGAGGACGACCATGCTTGATCTCCTGCTCACCGGCGCCCGCGTGCGCACCTTCGATCCCGCCCGTCCCTGGGCGGAAGCGGTCGGAGTCCGCGGCGGCCGCATCGCCTACGTCGGTCCCACCGCCGAGGCGCCGGCCGCACGGGAGACCCGCCACCTCGAGGGCCGACTCATCACCCCGGGGATCATCGACAGCCACAACCACCTGCTGCTCGGCTTCGACCCCGACGCCGTCAGCCTCGAAGGAGCCGAGACCCTGGCCGAGGTGCGCGACCGGATCGCGCGTCTGGCCGCGGAGAGGCCCGACCTGAGCTGGATCTGCGCGGAGAACGCCGTCTACTCGATCGTCGAGAACCGACGCCCCAACGCCGCCGACCTCGACGGGCTCACCGATCGTCCGATCTTCGTCACCACCTACGACCAGCACTCGGTGTGGCTCAACTCCGCCGCCCTGAGCGCACTCGGGATCAGCGCCGGGTCCGACATCTCCTGGGGCAACCCCGAGTACGACCGCGACGGACGGCCCACGGGCTGGGTCACCGACTTCTACACCTCGGCGATGACGAGCGCCGGACTGGCCGCACTCCAGCGCGACATCCCGATGTACTCGCCCGAGCGCCGCTACCGGAAGCTCCTCGGCAGCCTCGACATGGCCACCCGGTCGGGCATCACCACCATCGTCGAACCCCAGGTGCCGATCGCCGAGATCGGCCTGTTCGAGAAGGCCCTGAACGACGGGCGGCTGAGCTCACGCGTCATCGCCGCCCTCTTCCATCCCGTCGACTCCGCACCCGGGTTCCGCCAGGATCTGCGCACCGCCGTCGACGATGCCCCTCGCAGCGACAGGCTCCGGTTCGGCCCGGTCAAACTCTATGCCGACGACGTCATCGAGCCGCACACCGCGTGGATGCTCGACGACTACGCCAACAGACCGGGCCACCGCGGTCACCCCTCGGCACCGGTCGGCGAGCTCAGCCGCATCGTCACCGAACTCGACCGCCTCGGATTCCAGACCCACACCCACGCCACCGGCGACGGCGGCATCCGCCTGGCACTCGATGCCATCGAGGACGCCCAGCGCGCCAACGGCACCCGCGACCGGCGCCACGGCATCGTCCACGTCGAATGCCTCGACCCGGCCGACCTGCCCCGCTTCGCCGAGCTCGGCGTGACGGCGGCGATGCAGCCGCGCCACGCCTCCCCGGACCTCATCGAGGGCACCTGGATGGACAACGTCGGCGAGCAGCGCTGGGACCGGGCGTGGCGAGTGAGGTCGCTGATGGAATCCGGCGCCCATGTCGCCCTCTCGAGCGACTGGCAGGTGGGGGAGATGGACCCGCTCGTCGGCATGTACTCCGCGCTCACCCGCGCCGGCCTCGACGGGACGAGCGCCTGGACCCCGGATGAGATCATCACCCTCGACCAGGCACTGGCCGGCTACACCCGCGACGGAGCATGGGCCTGGCATGCCGAGGACCGACTCGGCGTGATCAGCGTCGGCGCTGCCGCCGACCTCGTCGCCTGGTCGGCCGATCTCTACCAGCTCGACCCGGCCGGGCTGCTCGAGCAGCGGGCGGAGCTGACGATCGTCGGCGGCGAGATCGTCCATGACCTCCAGTCCACAGGGTCGGCCCTGCTCGGCGAGACCAGGATCGACGTGGCCGCGAAGACCCTCGACCACGGGCTCAGCTGCTCGGGGCACTCCCACGGCTGAGCCTGACCCAGGGGCCGCTCGAGCGGTCCCTGGGTCAGGCTCAGGGGCCGCTCGAGCGGTCCCGACCGGTGGCGGTCACCGACGCCCGTCACCGTAACGCCAACCGAAAGGCACGCCATGCGAACCGATTCGACGAAGAGCAGTTCGATCCGCCCCGGCGCGGGAGACCGTGCCGAGCTGGCCCACGGCGGCAATGGCCGTGGGCTGCACCGGCGCCTCAAGCTGCGCCACATCGTCTTCCTGGGACTGGCCTACATGGCGCCACTGGCGGTGTTCGATACCTTCGGCATCGTCGCCGAGGCCACCGACGGACGGGTCCCGCTCGCCTACATCCTCATCCTCATCGCGGTCGCGATCACCGCCTTCAGCTACGCGAAGATGTCGCGGTACTACCCGAACGCGGGATCGGCCTACACCTACGCCCGGGAGACCATCAACCCGCACGTCGGCTTCATGGTCGGGTGGGCCGCGACGCTTGACTACCTGCTGCTGCCGATGCTCAACGCCCTCCTCGCAGCGATCTACATGGGTGCCGTCCTGCCGTCCGTCCCGGCCTGGGTGTGGGTGCTGTCGACAATCGTCATCTGCACCGTCCTCAACGTCGTCGGGGTCAAGCTCGCCGCGCAGGTCAACGTCATCCTCGTCGTCGTCCAGATCGTCGTCGCCGCGGCGTTCCTGTTCTTCGCCATCCGCAACATCGCCCTCGGCGTCGACGGTGCGACCCTGAGCCTGCTGCCCTTCGACCCCAGCGGAGTGCCGACCGGGGCACTGCTCGGCGGCGCCTCCCTGCTGGCCCTGTCGTTCCTCGGCTTCGACGCGGTGACGACGATGTCGGAGGAGGCGATCCGCCCGAAGACCGACATCCCACGAGCGATCCTCATCATCGTCATCGCCGCCGGTGCCTTCTTCATCGCCATCACCTACACGATGCAGGTGCTGTTCCCGGACGTCACGGCCGTCGGCGACATCGTCGCCGCCTCACCCGAGATCGCGAAGCACATCGGCGGGGCCCTGTTCCAGGCGCTGTTCGTCGGCGGCTACATGTTCGCCGTCCTCGGCTGCGGACTGACCCAGCAGATGAGCGCGGCCCGACTGCTCTATGCGATGGGCCGCGACGGCACCCTGCCGCGCCGGATGTTCGGCCGCGTCAACGCCCGCACCGGGGTCCCGACCGTCAACATCGTGTTCATCGCGGTGCTGGCCTGCTCGGCGCTGTTCCTCGACCTCGCCTCGGCCGCCTCGCTCATCAACTTCGGCGCCTACATCGCCTTCGGCGCCGTCAACCTGTCGCTGATCTTCGCCACCGTCAAGCACCTGCGCCCCGCCGGTCGGATCGGGCTCGTCGCGGGCATCGTCGTCCCGGCGCTGGGCCTGATCATCAATCTCGCCCTGTGGCTGAGCCTGGATGCGAACGCCAAGGTCGTCGGCATCGTCTGGGCGATCGCCGGCCTCGTGTTCCTGCTCGTGCGCACCCGCATGTTCCGCACGCCGGCGCCGGCCATGGCCGAACCCGACCTGGACTGACCTCCCTCGCCGAGGTGGGGAGCGGTCGAGCCGGCGGTCACGGCCGCGGTCGAAGCCGGATCCCGGCACTGCCCTCGACTCCGGCCCCTGTCTCATTAATGACATCCGTGCTCAACGACGCGGGTCGTCGGAGATACCATTCGACAGTGGCCGGCCGGCCGTGGTGAGAACTGAACAGAAGAGGGATGGAAGTGATTCGGCGAGCTGTTGCGTTGGACGACTGGTCCGGCACGTTCGAGGCCACCGCGGCCATCGACCGGAAGAGCTCGGCCCTGGGCGTCATCGACAGCTCGCTGCGCGGGATCGGTCAGGTCATCCTCGTCAACAACCCTGTCACCGGTCTTCTCTTCCTCCTCGGCATCTGCCTCCACTGGCCCTGGGCCGCCGTCCTGACCCTGGGCTGCGCCGTCGTCTCGACCGTCGTCGCGACCACGCTGCACTACGACCACGAGAGCATCCGCAAGGGGCTGTACTCCTTCAACGGGACACTGTTCGGAGTGCTCGGGGCCGTGTTCCTCCTCGGCGAATGGGCCATCCACGCGGTCGTCATCTCCCTCTTCGCCGCGGCTCTGTCCGTGCCGGTGATGAAGATCACCGTCGAGATCCTCGTCGTCAAACTCGATGCCCCCGCGCTGACACTGACCTTCGCCCTGCTCGGCTCCCTCCTGCTCCTGCTGCTGCCCGCCACCGCCCACGGTCGGGCCAATCTCGCGCTCCTGCAGCCGGTGACCCGGTCGGAGGCTGCCACCGATCCGGCGCTGCGGGCCCAGCTCGACGGTCCTGCGGCCGACTTCGCCGAGGGCCTGTTCAATGCCACCTTCCGGGGGATCGGGCAGGTCGTGCTCATGGACTCCGTGCTCGTCGGGGTGCTCATCGTCCTCGGCATCGCCGCCGCCAGCCGCATCGGTGCGGTGATGGCGGTGCTCGGATCAATCGCGGGCGCGCTGGCCGGCCTCGGCATCGGAGCCGACGGCTATGCCGTCTATCACGGGCTGTGGGGGTACAACGGGGCGGTCGTCGCCGTCGGTCTCTTCGGCATCGTCCTCGAGGTCCGGCGGATGACCTTCGTCGCCTCGATCGTCGCGGCCGCCGTGTCCGGGCTGCTCTACGGGGCGCTCAGCCAGCTCATGGCTCCGTGGGGGATCGTGCCGCTGAGCTTCCCGCTCGTCCTCGCCATCCTCGGGACGGTGTTCGCGCTCAAGGGCACTCCCGACACCTTGGTCCCGATCGGCGAGCACTCGATCGCCGAGGCCCGGCTGCGGCGCGGTCGGCGCGGCTCCGCGACGGAGACGACGCCGCGCTGACGCGCCGCTCAGTCGGCTGCCCGCGAATCGGTGGTCACAGACCTGAGGCGAAGCCGGGTTCTCGGCGCTGAAGCCGCAGGTCCTGTGACCATCGATCCGGTCGCGCCTAACCGGCTGGCCCAGAGCCCCTAGGCGCGGGAGCGGGCGAGGAGGTAGACGAAGTACGGGGCGCCGATGATGGCGACGATGAGACCGGCCGGAATCTGCGCCGGCGCGATGACCGTCCGGCCCAGAGCGTCGGCGAACACCAGCCCTCCGGCACCCAGCAGCATCGCGACCGGGATCACGCGGGCATGCCGGGCACCGACGAGGGCGCGCGCCGCATGGGGCGCGACCAGGCCGATGAACCCGACCACACCGACGGCGGAGACGCTGAGCGCGGCGAGGAGGGCGGCGGTGACGAGCACCCCGAAGCGCACCGGCTCACGCGCCACGCCGACGAGCTTGGGCGTGTCGTCGTCGAGGGCGAGGAGGTCGAGCTCGCGCGTCCACACCATGGTCAGGGGGATCGCGACGATGAGCACCAGCAGGACGGGGACGACGTCGGCCCACACCCGGCCGTAGGTCGAACCCGACAGCCAGGTGAAGATCTTCGGGGTGTCCCAGGGGTTGACGCTGATGAGCAGCATGGTCGTCAGCGCCGTGAAGCCGTACCACAGCCCGATGCCGATGAGCACGAGCCGGTCGGTGTTCATCCCGCCCCGCCAGGACAGGCCGTAGACGATGCCGAAGGCGAGGAAGGCGCCGATGACCCCGGCGACCGAGATCATCGCGACGCTGGGCCCCGACACGAAGGTGACGACGATGACCGCGCCGAGGCCGGCCCCGCCGGTGATTCCCAGCAGACCCGGTTCGGCCAGCGGGTTGCGGGCGCTGGCCTGCACGAATGTCCCCGACAGGGCCAGTGCGGCACCGGCGAGCAGCGCGGCGGCGATGCGCGGTGCCCGCGAGTCGAAGGCGAATGAGATGACCGGTGCCGCCTGGTCACGCCACCACAGGACGAGGTCGCCGAGGAGGTAGAAGCGTTCACCGGACAGCAGCGCGAGCAGAGTGACGACGACGAGCAGCACGGCGCCGGTGGCGACGACGACGATGAACCGGAGCCGACCGCGCAGCGCCCCGCGGGCCGCCGAACCGGACTGGGCGGGGCTCGCGGAGCGCATGGTCCGGGCCAGTGCCACGAGCACGATGGCGCCGAGGATCGTCGTCGTCACGCCCGAGGGCAGGGTGATCGCCTCATCGGCGCCGAGGATGGCCCGCAGCACCGCATCGGCGGTGATGACGATGATCCCGCCGACGAGCGCGGTGGCCGGGATCATCACCGCATGCCGACCGAGGACGGGAACCAGGCGCCCGAGCAGACGGGTGATGACCGGCGCGCACAGGCCGACGAAGCCGATCGGCCCGGCCAGGGTCACCGCGGTCGCCGTGAGCACCACCGCCAGGAGGATCCCGATCGCCCTGGTCGAGCGGATCGGCACCCCGAGCACGGAGGCCGCGTCATCGCCCAGGCTGAGCAGGTCCAGGCGCCGAGAGAGCAGGATCGCGGTGAGGACGATGACGGCGATGACCGGGATGCTGCGCACAGCGGCGGTGCCGTCGAGCTGATTGAGGGTGCCCGAGCCCCACGCGAAGAGACTCTTGGTCTCCTCGGCGAAGAGGATGAGCAGCGCCGAGGTGGCCGACTGCAGGGCCAGCGCCGTGGCGGTGCCGGCGAGGACGAGACGGGTCGTCGAGGAGGCGGCCCCTCCGGCCAGGCTCATCACCAGGGCCGCGGCGAGCAGCCCGCCGACGAAGGCGACGCCGCCGGAGGCCCACAGCGGGATCGCCACCCCGAAGGCGGCGACGGCGGTGACGGCGAAGTGGGCGCCGCCGGTCACGGCAAGGGTGTCGGGGGAGGCCAGCTGGTTGCGGGCCAGTGATTGGAACAGCGCCCCGGCCACGCCGAGGGCGACGCCGACGAGGATCCCCGCGCCCACGCGCGGGAGCCGGGATCCGAGCAGGACGTCGAGGGCCGAGGGTCCCGCCTCGGCGGGGGTCCCGGTGCCGATGAGCAGACCGAGCAGGTCACGGACTCCGATCCCCGAGGTGCCCTGGGTGATGTGCCACGCGGAGACGAGGGTGAGCACGGCGAGCAGTATCGCGAGCACGCCGGCGGCGGTGACCGTCCCGCCGATGCCGAATCGGCGCAGCGCGGGGGCCGAGCCGACAGTCGCCGAGCCGACGGTCGCCGAGCCGACGGTCGCCGAGGCGACCGTGTCCGGGGGCGCGGAACCGTGGGTGCGCGCGGTGCCGGCGGTCGCCTCGGCGGAGTCGTGGACTGGCATGGATTACTTGGTCAGCGCATCGGTGTAGGCCTCAAGGACCTGCCCGGAGGACCTGGGCCCGCCGAAGGTCCAGATCCCTGCGGGGAAGGCGTGGGTGCGGTCCTCCTTGACGGCCGGGATGTTGGCCCAGATGTCGTTCTTCTTCAGCAGTTCGACATAGCTCTCGGACTCCGGGTCCTCGGTGCCGGAGTAGAAGAGGGTGCCGTCGCCGGCTTCGGCCAGTCCTTCGATGTCGGTCTGGCCGAGGCCGTAGGCCGGGTCGACCTCGCCGGTCCAGGCGTTCTTCAGACCCAGCGACTCGCCGAGCTCTCCCACCAGCGATCCCTGGCCGAAGGGGCGCAGAGCGACGTTGGTGCCGTCGACGTAGCCGTCGAAGAAGACGAACTCCTTGTTGGGCAGGTCGGCCGCGGCGATCTCCTCCTTCGATTCGGCGAGTTCGGCGTCGAATTCCTTGAGCACGCTCTCGGCCCGCTCCGTGCGGCCGGTCGCCTCACCGATGAGCGAGAACGTGTCCTTCATGTACGTGATCGGGTCCTCGGCATCCGCGCCCTTGAGCGCGAGCACGGGCACGCCCTGGTCCTCGATCTGCTTGACGATCTTGTCGTTGCGCGAGGTCACCTCGGTGATGACGAGGTCCGGGTTGGCGGCGAGGATCGACTCGACATTGGGCTCCTGGCGGGTGCCGACGTCGGCCACGCCTTCGGGAAGCTTCTCCGCGCTCACCCAGGTGCTGTAGCCCTTGGCATCGGCGACGGCTGCGGGATTGACGCAGAGGGAGAGCAGATCCTCGGTGAACTGCCATTCCAGGGACACGACCTTGGCGGCGGGCTTGTCGAGTTCGACCTTCTCGCCGAGGTCGTCGGTGACGGTCAC
>JAPSIC010000113.1 GCA_031179165.1 Brevibacterium sp. | reverse complement strand
TTTGCGCAGCAGGGCCTCGTCCTCGTCGTCGTCCTCTGCGGGGGCTTCGGCCTCGGCATCCGCCTCGTCGGCGTCATCGCGCACGGCCGAGTCCTCGGTCGTCTCCTCGTCGGCGGCGGTGTCGAGCGCCTCCTCCGAGTCCTTCTTCCTTGAGAATCGAGAGAACAGTCCCATCGTCTTCACACCCCTCTGGCGCTCAGTCCTGCTTCGACTCCACCGGTGGAGCCGAAACCGCCCTCGCCGCGGTCACTGTCGTCCAGTGACGCGACCAGGCGGAAGTCTGCTTGTCTGATCTCCTGGATCACGAGCTGGGCGATCCGGTCCCCGCGCGAGATCGTCATCGCGGTGTCGGGATCCAGGTTGACCAGCGGCACCATGATCTCACCCCGATAGCCGGCGTCGATGGTCCCGGGAGCATTGATCACGGTGACTCCGTGCCTGCTCGAGAGCCCCGAGCGCGGATGGACGAAGCCGGCGTGTCCCTCGGGCAGGGCCAGGGCGATGCCGGTGGGCACCAGGCGCCGGGCGAAGGGCTCGAGGACGAAGTCGATCGTCGAGCACAGATCCGCCCCCGCGTCCGTGGTGTGCGCATAGGCGGGCACGGCCATGCCGGCGTCGAGCAGCTTGATTTCGATCTTCAGGGTTTCGACCACAAAGATGCACTCTAACCTGCCCGCCTGAGCGGTTCCAAAAACTTCCCTTATGGGACAATGAGGGCATGGCACCGACTCAACCCGATACGCACGTGATCTACACGGAGAAGCTGCGCCCCTCCCCCGGCATCTGGGCTCTCTGTGCACTCGCCGCGGCGTCGACGGCGCTGATGGTCTTCCCGGTGTGGAAGATCGGAGCGATCGTCCTTCCCGTGGTCACCTTCCTCCTCCTGCTGCTGTGGATGAGGTCCCTGACCGTCACGATCGTCGTCACCGAGACACAGCTGGTCGTCGGGGAGGCGCACATCGAACGCCGATTCGTCGCCGATGCCCACCCCTATGACGCCGAGGCGGCCCGCGTCGCCCGTGGAGTCGAGCTGAACGCGCGGGCCTTCCTCAAGCTGCGGCCCTGGATCAAGCCCGCCGTCAAGATCGACATCGCCGATGAGACCGACCCGACTCCGTACTGGCTGGTCTCGAGCGCTCATCCGCACGAGTTCGCCGCGGCCCTGAAGACCCCGACTCAGTCCTGAGGACCCCGCCGCGGCCCTGAGGACCGCCCGGTCCTCACGGAGGGTGGACACCCGGTCAGGGTCGAGTGAGACTTCCCACAGCACCAGGAACGCGCCCCGTTACCCAGGGCGCGTTCGTGGTGTCAGAGTCCTCGTCGGAGCGGAGCGAGCGGTTCAGCTGGCGCAGTCCGTGCAGATCGGCATTCCGCCTTCATCGCTGGCCATCTGCGAACGGTGCCGGACCAGGAAGCATTCCATGCAGGTGAACTCGTCGTTCTGCTTGGGCAGCACACGCACCGACAGCTCTTCGTTCGACAGGTCGGCACCGGGCAGTTCGAAGCCCTCCGCAACCGCGGTCTCGTCCTCGTCGATCTTGCTCGCCTGGGCCTGGGAGCGCTGCGCCTTGAGCTGCTCGATGGAGTCGCTCTTGATTTCGTCGTCTTGCTTACGAGGTGCGTCGTAATCGGTTGCCATGTGGCGTCATCGCTCTCTCTGAGGGGGTACTGAAAGGGAATTCGATCCGCTTTCCGAAACGTGTCCTCAGCATTGTGCACTCTGCCGGGTGCGTTGGCAAGATCAGATCAGTCCTGTTCGCAGTGATTCTCGTCACCGGCAAGGTACCTCGCTCAGACGCACACATTGGATTCTCGAAAAGCTCTGCGACAATGCATGGAGTCGGAAAGCATCGGCTGCACTGTGTCGATGAACGAAACTGGGATTGTCCCCACCCGTGAGGGGCGACCAGAGGAAGGACGGATACACGATGAGTGAATTCGCAGATCAACTCGATACCAGGATCGAAGATGTCCGTCATCGCCTACAGGAGGCCAGGTCAGCCGGGGACGACTTCCTGGTCGAGAGCCTCATCGATGAGCTGGAGAACCTGCTGGCACTGGCCGATCGCAACGATGTCGACACCGGACCCATCGCCGAGGTGATCCAAGCCGAGACCGGCGCGATCCCGATCATCGTCGAACCGGAACAGGCCTGAAGCCATAGTCCCTCCCCTGCTCAGCGAGCAGAGGAGGGATTCTTCTTTGCCCGCGTTCGTCCGAACCGCTGTCGCCGGCTCGGGCAGGCCGGCTCACGGTCCGGGCAGGCCGGCTCACCGGTCCGGGCGGGCTGGCTCACCAGTTCGGGAAGGTCGGCCGGTCGAGCCGACCGCGGCAGCATTCGATGCTGCAGGCGCCGCTGCCCGGGGTCAGCGGAGCGGTGCCGGGAATGACGGGGGCATCGACGTCCTCGCCGCGCAGTTGGGCCACGCGCTCCTCGATGAGGTCGACGAGACCCGAGACGAAGACCGGGTGGGTGCCGACGGTCGCCACCCGGGTGAAGGCCAGCCCGAGTTCCCCTGCGGTCTCCTTCGCCTCGGTGTCGAGGTCGAAGGCGACCTCCATGTGATCGGAGATGAAGCCGATCGGCACCAGCACCACTCCGGTGATGCCGTCGGCCGCGAGCTCCTCCATCCGATCGTTGACATCGGGTTCGAGCCAGGGCACTTCCGGGGAGCCGGAGCGAGAACAGTACACGAGCTCGGCCGGGAGCCGCAGTGACTCCGGCAGATCCTCGAGCAGATGGGCCATGAGCTCCTCGTGCTGAGCCTGATAGCCGTTGGTGGCGACCTCTGAAGCGTCCTGCATCACGGTGGGGATGGAGTGGGTGACGAACAGGATCCGGTGCTTCTGCGCGTCGATCCGGTCGACCTGCGAGCGGAACTCCTCGAGGCCCTCCTTGAGCAGGGCGGAGCAGGCCTCGGCGTAGCCGGGGTGATTGTAGAACTGCCGGATCTTCTCGATGGAGACGTCGTGGCCCTCGGCCCGCAGCGTATCGATCGTCTGCGCGAAATCCTCCCGGTACTGGCGACACGAGGAGTACGAGGAGTAGGCGGAGGTGTCGATCGACAGGAACCGGGTCCGTCCGTCCTCGGCAGCGGCTCGGACCTCGTCGGTGAGATACGGGTCCCAGTTGCGGTTGCCCCAGATCAAGGGGGTGTCGATCCCACGCCGGTCGAGCTCGGCGCGCAGGGCCGACAGCAGTGCCTTGTTCTGGTCATTGATGGGCGACCGGCCCCCGAAACCGTAGTAGTGCTCACCCACTTCCTCGAGTCGCTCCTCCGGGATTCCGCGCCCAGCGGTGACGTTGCGGAGGAATGGGACAACTTCTTCTGGGGCCTCCGGTCCTCCGAATGACATGAGGACGAGAGTGTCGATGGGTGCAGTCGTATTCACGCCCTCGATGTTACCGCGCGCAGAGAATCAATGCCGGTTGTCCGCACAGTGAGCCGGGATCATCCACAGCACCACCGCGGGCTCCTCCCCAACACCGTCGCGGGCACCTTCCTCCCCAGCACCGTCGCGGGCACCTTGCCAGCACTGTCGCGAGCAGCTCCCCCGCCCCGCCGCGGGCACGGGAATCCGGTGGCAGCACCCGAGATTTCACGACTCGCGCGCGAATCTGCTCCACTCTCCGACGCGGACGTGACAGGATTCAAGTCGAGACCCGATTAAGGAGCCTGCGCATGCGTGAATTGAGCTTGAATGGAGTCGACGCGGACGGCACTCATCTGCTGCTGAACGACGTAGACGGCCACCAGTACCGGCTGCCCTTCGACGAGGCTCTCTACGCGGCCGTCCGCAGGGACCGCGCCGCGGTCAGGAGCGAGACCCCGGTCCGTCCGCGCGACATCCAGGCGATGATCCGCGGTGGGATGAGCGCGGAAGAGGTGATCGCCGCCACGGGTGCCGACATCGAGCAGGTTCGCACCTACGAGCGTCCGGCTCTGGCCGAGCGCTCGCACATGGCCTACAGAGCCAGCCGTCACCCCATCTACTCCGATCATGATCCCAACGGCGATCCGACTCCCCTGGTCGAGCTGTGTCAGACGCGGCTGGCGATGCGCGATGTCGACATCGAGACGATGGACTGGGACGCGTGGAAGCAGCAGGACGGCAACTGGTTCATCCAGCTCAGCTTCACCGCCGCCGACCGGACGCGCACCGCCGGGTGGAACTTCTACCGCAATTCGCTCACGCCCCTGGACGACGAGGCGAAGTGGCTCTCGGATTCCGGTCCCACCGACACGGGTCCGATCCCGCACTACGGCAGCGCCGCCGAGCGTCAGCGCACCGAGGAGATCGAACCGCTGGCACCGGCCGTGCAGGCGCCCGATCCGACCCCCGCCGTCCGCGATCACCAGGCGGAGACCGGCCGGATCCTGGAGAACCTGCGCAAGCGCCGTCGGTACGAGGAGGAGGATGAGCCGCGTGCCCGTCTGCGGGCCGTGACCGAGGACCCGGAGACGCATCCGCAGGGAGCCCACACCGCCCCGGGCCGTCCTGAGGCCGCCACCGATGACGAGGTCTTCGCCTTCGAGCCGGACGCCGCTGACGAGGAGCAGGAACCCACTCAGGAGCTGGGTCGTTTCGACGACGACAACCAGCTCTCCCTGCTCAATGAGCCCGGGGTCAGCGACGACACGACCCAGTTGAGAGAGTCCGAGTCGAAGTCGAAGAAGAAGAGCAGTCGTGCCTCGATCCCGAGTTGGGACGAGATCATGTTCGGCTCGAAACGGGACTGAGGCGACGAGAACCGAGGTCGATCACCCGGTCGTCGGCCTCGATGAGACCGCGATCATGGGTGACGAGCACGACCGTGTGATCGGCGAGGCTCTCGCGCAGGTGGGTCAGCAGGGACTGCGCGGTGTCCCGGTCGAGGTGCGCCGTGGGTTCGTCAAGAACGATGACGTCCGCGCCGCTGAGGATGGTCCTCGCCACGGCCAGGCGCTGCCGCTGACCACCTGAGATGTCGGCGCCGTGGTCGCCGACCCATCTGTCCAGTCCGTCCCGGTCGGCCCATTCGGCCAAGCCCGCGCGCTCCAGGGCCGTGCACATCTCGGTCTCGCTCGGCGCCACGGCACGGGCGATCGCCAGATTGCCCCTGACGGTGGAGCGGAACACGTGCGCCTCCTGCGGGCACCAGGCCACCCTCCCGGCCAGGGCCGCCGGGTCGAACCCGAGCACGTCGACCGAGTCGCCCGCGGGAGTCGTTGCCAGGTAGGTGCCGGCCCAGGGGTCGAGGAATCGCAGTAGGACGCTGAGCGTCGTCGACTTCCCGCTGCCGCTGTCACCGACCACGACGGTCCAGTGACGGCGGTCGGCGTGCAGATCGAGATCGGTCAGCACCGGCTCCCGCCCCCACCCCACGCTGATCCCCTCCAGTCGCAGGGAGTCGAGCCGCGGGGCTCGGGCGCCCAGCGGCCGGCCCGCATCCCGACGATCTCCGGGCCCGGGCTCGCGATCGGCGGATCGGGGTTGATGACCCGGGGGCCGCGGCGCGTGACCCGCGGCGGCCTCGCGGGAGTCGGGGGCGGCGGGGACCTCGCGGGAGTCGGGGGCCGGGATCCGGTCGAGGACGAGCCCGAGGCCGGGCAGCTCCCGCCAGGCCGCGAGGCCGCCGGCGAAGACGTCGCTGAGGCCCAGGGTCATGAGCACAGCGACGGCCATGATCTCGGTGGGGGCCGTGGTCGTCGCCGCCACGGCCACCGCCGCGGCGGCCGTCGAGAGCTGGATCGCGAGCTGAGCGGCGCCGAAGGCGGCCGCCGATCTCCGCTGCGCCGCCGCCAGTTCGGTCTCCGTCTCGGCAAGTCCGGCGAGGACCGCCTTCGCGGCTCGATTCGCCGTGAGGTCGACCTTCGCCGCCAATGCCCGGGTGATGCGGGACAGGATGCGCTCCCTGCTGACCGCCACCATCGGTTCCACAGCGTTCTGCGCACGCAGCAGGAGGGCGGGGACGACGACGAGGTCGAGGACCCCGAGGGCGATGAGGATCGGCAGCGCCACGGGGTGGAGAAGCCCGGCCGCGAGGAGGATCGAGGCGAACACCAGGCCGGACACCACCGGTGGGACCAGGGTCCGTGGAATCCGATCGCGGACATCGTCGGCGTCCGAGACCACGGTCCGCAGGGCCGTCGCCGAGGTGAGCATCTTCCTGTCGCTCATCCCCGCCCTCTCGAAATGCGTCCACAGATTCGAGCGGAGCCGGGTCAGCGAGGCGAAGATCGCCGAGTGCAGCCGCAGTCGGCTGAGGTACTGCAGGAGAGAGCGGCTGAGGCCGAAGAACCGCACCCCGACGATCGCGACCATGAGGGTCATGATGGGCGGCTGGTAGGAGGCTTCGACGATGAGCCACGCCGAGACCGCGGTCAGGGCGATCGCCGCCAGGCCGGCCGCGCAGGAGGCGAGCAGGGCGAGGACCATGTCGCGGCTGAGCAGGGGCATGGTCGCGCGCAGTGTCGCCCATCGCCGCCGCCACGACCCGGAACCGGCGGCGGCCGGGGTCGACGAACCGCCGACCACGGCGATAGGCGACGGCGAACCCCCACCGCTCTCCCCGGCCGCGCCATCGATCGGTCCGCCGGCGGCAGGAGGGTCCGCTGCAGGTGCGCCACCGGCGGGCGCCTCCGGTCGCTGCGCGCTCGGGAGCAGGGCCTGGGCCCGGAGGGCAGAAGGCCGTTCCCCTCCGTCCCGCGTGGTGGTCGAGCACGGGCGGTCGGATCTCCGGGGGCGGATCTCGTTCTCGGCGAGGGCCAGCACCTGCGCGTCGTGACTGGCCAGCACCACGCGGATGCGGCCCGACAGGGCGCGGATCATCTCGATGATGGCTCGGGCGTTGTCATCATCGAGATGCGCGGTCGGCTCGTCGAGCACGAGCACCTCGGCGCCGGATCCGATCCGGCCCTCGATGCGCACGAGCGCCAGCCGCCGCAGCTGGCCCGGGCTGAGCGCCGCGGTCGGGGTCGTCGGCTCCGTGGGCAGCGCGGCCGCCCGCAGGGCCTCGCGCAGCGAACCGGGCAGCCCGAACACCCGCAGCTCCTCCCCGATGGTCTCGGCGAACATCCGCGGGGTCTGCGGCACATAGGCGCAGTCCCTGACCGGCAGCGTCGACTCGGCGGTGGCCGGCAGCGTCCCGGTCAGGGCGGCGAGCACGCTCGACTTGCCGGCGCCGGTGGCCCCGGTGATCGCGGTGATGCCCGGGCTCCTCGGGATCTCCCCCGCCCAGGAGATCCTCGTCCCATCGGCATAGCGCACCAGGTGGGTGCCTTCATGCGCCGGCGGGGCGGTCTCGGCCTCGGGGCGTTCCTCCTCCTCGGTCAGGAGCGCCCGCGCGCGGTCGTAGGCGTCGCGGCCGTTCTCGCTCGCGTGGTAGCCCGCCCCCAGCTGCCGCAGCGGGATGAAGCACTCCGGAGCCAGCAGCAGCACGAACAGCCCGGTGGCCAGGTCCATGCTCCCCGACACCAGGCGCAGGCCGATGACGACCGCGACCAGGGCCACGGAGATCGTGGCGATGAGCTCGAGGGCGAGACTCGACAGGAAGGCCACGCGCAGGGTGGTCAGGCTGGCCTCGTGGTAGTCCCGGCCCAGCCGGCGCAGGGACCGCGCGTGGTCGCGCGATCGCCCGACTCCGATGAAGACGGGCAGACCCGCTGCCAGCTCCGCCAGGTGATCGGACATCCTGGCCAGCGCGGTGTTCGTCGCCGCCGTGGAGTCGGCGGTGAAGCGGCCGATGAGGATCATGAAGACCGGCACCAGGGGCAGGCAGACGACGATGATGACCGCCGACAGGAGATCGGCGAACACGATCCGGGTGAGCAGTGTCGCCGGCACCACGGCCGCCGCGCTCAGCGCCGGCACGACGGTGGTGAAGTAGTCCTCGAGGTCGTCGACCCCGCGAGTCACCGTCACCGCTGTGCTCGCCCGTGGTCGGGACCGCCCGGAGAGCAGGGTGGAGAGGATGGCCGAGCGCAGCCGACGGTCGGTGAGCGCGGCCGTCCGGGTGCCCCAGCTGTGGTCACACCACAGGCTCGCCCCCCGCAGACCGGCACCGAGGAGGGCGAGCGAGAACCACAGCACCGGGTCACCGGAGCCGACGATGGCGCGCACGACCGCCTCGGCGAGGAGAACGATGCCGACGGACCGGAGCACGGCGCTGAGCACGGGCACCACCATGCCGCGCCTGCCCGCGGGCTGGTCGAACAGGATGCGCAGGGGTGAGCTCATGACCGGATCGCCACGGGCAGGCGGTGCGCTTCGGGGATGTGGGTCTCGCGCAGCCTCCCCAGGAACATCCGATAGCTGAAGACCTGATAGCCGATGATGATCGGCAGGAAGATCCCCGTGACGACGAGCATGACGCCGAGCGTGTACTCCGACGACGACGCCGAGGTGACCGTCAGGGAGTGCGCCGGGTCGAGTGTCGACGGGAGGATGACCGGGTAGACGGCGGCGAAGACCGCACCCAGGCCGGCGATGAGATAGAGGCCGTGGAAGGCGAAGGCCCGCTTCTCTGCGTCCGCGCGGACCGAGAGGTACGAGGCGGCGAGGGCGAGCACCGACGCGGCCACGACGAGCAGCAGTCCGGTCCGGGCCGCAGGGGCCTGGCAGAACCAGATGAGGAACGGCGCGGAGGCCGGGAGCATCGTCCGCAGCGCCCACCGGCGCGCCTTCGCCCGCAACGGCCCCTCGGTCTTGAGGCCGAGGTAGACGAGTCCGTGGACCAGGGCGAAGCCGACCCCGCCGAGGCCGCCGAGCAGCGCCGGCCAGCCGATCCAGGCGAACGCTCCCCCGACCATGTCGCCGTGCTCGTTGAGCGGCAGTCCGGTCGAGGTGATCGCGAGCAGGGCGCCGACGAAGAAGGCCGTGCCGAGCGATCCCAGGGCCATCGCCCAGGTCCAGAAGCTCCTCCAGGCCTGCGTGTGCCCCTTGCCGCGGTACTCGATGGCGACCGCACGGAAGATCAGCGCCAGCAGGCACAGGGTGAGGGGAACGTAGAGGGCGCTGAACAGCGAGGCGTACCAGTGCGGGAAGGCGGCGAAGGTGGCACCGGCCGCCGTGATGAGCCAGACCTCGTTGCCGTCCCAGACGGGGCCGATCGAATTGAGCAGGACCCGCTTCTGCCTCTCGTCCCGGGTGAAGATCGGCATCAGCATGCCGACCCCGAGGTCGAAGCCGTCGAGGAACAGGTATCCCATCCACAGCACGATGATGAGGACGAACCAGATCGTGGCCAGGGTTTCCATCGTCATCTCTCCTCAGTAGGCGAACGACAGGACGTCGTCGTCGCCGGTGATCCGTGGGGTGTGGTTGACGTGCGCCAGTTCGGGCATCGCCGAGGCGACCCCACCCCTGACGTAGACCGTGAGCAGCCGCAGTTCGACGACCATCAGGATCCCGTAGACGGCGGTGAGGCTGATCAGCGAGAACAGCAGCATCGCCGGGGTCACCTCCGGGGACAGGGCCGCCTGGGTGAACATGTACACGCCGTCGAGCTGGGCAGGGTTGGGGGCGACGACGAACGGCTGCCGGCCCATCTCGGTGAACACCCAGCCCGCCGAGTTGGCGATGAACGGGGCGGTGATCGACAGCAGGGCCCCGCGCATCAGCCACACCGAGTCGGGGACCGTGCCCTTGCGGGTCAGCCAGAGCCCGAGGGCGCAGACGCCGGCCGCGATCATCCCGAACCCGATCATGAAGCGGAATCCCCAGTAGGTGACGATCATGATGGGCTGATAGTCGATCGCCTCGCCCGCGTGCTCACCGTAGCGGGGATCGTCGGGCAGATGGGCCCCATAGCGCTCCTGGTATTCCGGGAGCAGGGTGGTCACACCGTGGACGGGGGTGGAGAAGTCGCCCTTGGCGAGGAAGGAGAGCAGCCCGGGGATCTCGAAGACGTTCTCCACCCCGTCGCAGTCGTTCGACGAGGGGTCGCCGACGGTGAGGACCGAGAACCCGGTGCCGTCGTGGCAGGCCCCTTCGGCCGAGGCCATCTTCATGGGCTGCTGTTCGAACATCAGCTTGGCCTGGACATCCCCGGTCACGGCAACGCCGGCGAAGGCGATGATCCCGACCACGGCCCCGATCCGCAGGGAGCGGATCCAGACCCGGTGGTCGATCGCGTCCCGGCCGGGCAGGTCGGGTGCGGAGCCGACGACGACCGAGCCATCGGCTGCGACCGAGTCGATGCCGTCCCTGCGGCGGTGGTAGAGGTGGTACCAGGAGATGCCGAGGAGGAAGCTGCCGCCCACCGCGATGGCCCCGAACAGGGTGTGGGTGTAGGCGGCGATCGCGGTGTTGTTCGTCAGCACCGCCCAGACATCGGTCATCACCGGCCTGCCGTCGACCATCTCCACGCCGACGGGATGCTGCATCCAGGAGTTGGCCACGATGATGAAGTAGGCGGAGATCCACGAGCCGATGACCGCGCACCACAGGCTGGCGAGATGGACTCCGCGCGGAAGGCGTCCCCAGCCGAAGATCCACAGTCCCAGGAATGTCGACTCGAGGAAGAAGGCGAGCAGCGCCTCCATCGCCAGCGGGGCCCCGAAGACGTCGCCGACGAACCGGGAGTACTCGCTCCAGGCCATCCCGAACTGGAACTCCTGGACCAGTCCCGTGGCCACGCCGAGGATGAAGTTGATGAGGAAGAGCTTGCCGAAGAACTTGGTGCTGCGCAGGTAGACCTCGTTGCCCGTGCGGTGGTAGAGGGTCTGCAGGATCGCGACGAGCATCCCGAGACCGAGGGTGAGGGGAACCATCCAGAAGTGGTAGACGGTGGTGATGCCGAACTGCCACCGACCGATGAGGACCGGATCCATGCCTGCTCCGTTCGCGAGGAGAAGTAACTTCTACGACACGTAGAATTCTACGCCCGGTAGAACTCGACGGGCCA
>JAPSIC010000012.1 GCA_031179165.1 Brevibacterium sp. | reverse complement strand
GGCACCCTCTACGACTCGTTCCTGTCCGATATGGGCGAATGGGTCCGGGACGGCAAGGTCCAGTACCGCGAGGATATCCGCCCCGGCCTCGAACGGGCTCCTGAGTACTTCAACGAACTGCTCACCGGCGGCAACTTCGGCAAGATGGTCGTCGCCGTGGGAGCCGAATCCTGAACCGAGGGAGTCTCCCGATCTGATTGACCCGATCTGAGTGACGCGTGTGGCCCGCGGAGTCGTCCGCGGGCCACAGGCGTGTTCGGCCCGGCAGGAACCTGAAGAGGAAATCGCCGGTCAGCCGATCCTGCGGTGGAGCTCGGCGACTCCTGCGCCCTCCAGCTCTGCGCAGAAGTCGCCGCGACCTGCCATCGCCATTACCAGGCTCAGCAGAGGGCCGCGCACGATCGGCCCTTCACCTGCGGCGAAGTCACCATCGCTGGACTGCAGCGCCAGCCCCTTGACGGCTCTGTGACTGTTGACGGCGAAGTCCTTGGCCGCGAAGAACGCTGCGACCTGGTGCAGAGCTGCCGGGTCGGGAACGAGCGTGAGGCCGAGTGGGCGGGCGATGTCCTGACCGTGGACGATCACCTCGCCGAGCCACGCGGCATGATCTTTGGTCGGGGCAGCCGTGAGCATCATCGACTCACGAAATCTCGCCCCGGTCTCCTGCGGGGTGGCACCGAGGTGCTGGGCCAGTCGGCGCGCGTTGTGCCTGTCGGTGTTGAAGCCGGCGAGGACGATGCTGCGCAGCCAGGTCCAGGTTCCGGTGTTCGCCGCCGCGGTGAGGTGGGCGACCACGTGCTCGACCGTCCAGTCTGCGCAGAGCGAGCCGGAGCGCCACTGCTGTGGGGTCAGGCTGTCCAGCATGTTCGCCACCTGGCGCGCTCGGCATGGATCAGCTCCCACCAGTCCGATGAGGAAGGAGTCATGACCCGAGCCTATGTCACGCTAGCCGCACGTGGATGATCCTCGCTGATCGAGCTCAGGCGAAGGCGGCGAACACCTCGGCGGGATCGAGCCGATAGCTCAGGGCCAGTGACAGGAGGAGACGTGCCTTCCTGGCGTCGAGCATCCCCGCGGGAATGAGACCGGCGGTGAGCAGACCGATCTCGCCGCCGGGATAGCTGTAGGTGTTCGTCAGGCTCGCCCCCGCGCCGGGACGGGAGGCGAGGACGAGGGGCATGCGCTGGGCGAGGTCCTCCACCTCGGTGATCAAGTGCTCGGGGATGTGCCCGCCGCCGACTCCCGAGAGCACGGCACCGGCATGATCACTCTCGGCGATCGCGCGCAGGGCCTGCGGTCCTTCCCCCATCCCGATCTCGATGAGGGCGATGGGGGCGAACCCTTCGGGGCGCTGGCGCCCGGCGAAGGGCGATGACCACGGTCGCGGGGCATGCGGAGCGAGGACCCGTTGCTCGCTGACCCAGCCGATGGCCCCGAGGACCGGCCCCGAGGAGAAGGCGGCAGTCGACGTGACATGGGTCTTGCGGGCGAACCGCGGGTCGTGGACCTCGTCGTTGAAGACGAGGGTGCACGGCAGATGCCGGAGACCGGGGCTCATCACCGACAGGGCGGCGGCCCGGACGTTGGCGGGACCGTCGGCGCCGGGCAGGGTCGGGTTGCGCATCGCGCCGGTGGCGGCGAGGGGAACTCCCGAGTCGTTGAGCAGCCAGAGACCGAACGCGCTCTCCTCAAGCGTGTCGGTGCCCTGGGTGAGGACGAGCCCCGAGGCGCGAGAGGTGCGGGCGAGCTCGACGACGTCATGGAGGATGTCGAGGGTGACGTTCGCGCTCGAGACCTGGGCGACCTGGGCGAACTCCGCCTGCAGATTCGGCCAGATGTCCTCGAGGCCGGCCGCGGCGGCGATCTCGGCACCCGACAGCGCGGGAGCCACCCCACCGAGGGGGTTCGCGGTCGAGGCGATCGTCCCGCCGAGCGCGGCGAAGAGGAGGTGGGGAGCTGTGTCAGGCATGGTTCGAGTCTATCGGGAGCCCGCGGGACCCGAGCGTGGCTCGCCACGGCCCTGTGTCCGTGCGGTCTGCTAGCATCCGGGCATGAGACCGGATGCCGTCCTCGAACTCGCCCACGATCAGGCGATCCAGTACCCCGGGGTGGTCATCGAGCATCCCTTCGGCCCCGAATACGCCGTGTACAAGGTCCGAGGCCGGATGTTCATGATGCACTTCGAGCTCCGTGGCGCCCTGTGCATGAACCTCAAGATCGATCCGCTCGACGGTGAGGTCCTCCGGGACGCCTACGCCGAGATCGCGCCGGCCTATCACATGAACAAGAAGCACTGGATCACCGTGACCCCGACGGAGGAGTTCGACCTCGAGCTGCTCCACGATCTCGTCCTCGAGTCCTACTGCCTCGTCGTAGCGAAGCTGCCGGTGAAGGACCGGCCGGTCGACCCGAAAGCCTTCGGCCGCTGAGCCCGTTCGGCCGCTGAGGGCTTTCAGTCGCTGAGGGCTGACGCAGGAGAGACCGGCGGCGGGAGATCAGCCGTTCTGCGGCGGCTGCGGCTCCTTCGCGATCTCGGCCCGAACCTCATCCATGTCGAGGGCCTTGACCTGCGCGATGAGATCATCGAGGGCGGGCGCGGGCAAGGCACCCGGCTGGGAGAACACGAGCACCTGTTCCCGGAAGGCCATCAGTGTCGGGATCGACGAGATCTGGGCCGCTGCCGCGAGCGACTGCTGGGCCTCGGTGTCGACCTTGCCGAAGGTGATGTCAGGGTGGGCCTCGGACGCGGCTTCGTACGTGGGGGCAAACGACCGGCAGGGGCCGCACCATTCCGCCCAGAAGTCGACGAGGACGATGTCGTCGGTGGAGATCGTGCTGGTGAAGTTCTGCTCGGTGAGTTCGATGGTGCTCATGTCGCTGAGCCTCCGTTCGCGTCGGGTCGCTGTGTCATCATGCGTATCCAGCCTGTCACAGTCTCGAAAACGTGGCCAGGGGGCGGGCGGTTCAGAACTCCAGACGGTCGGTGATCTCGCGCTTGAGTTCGAAGAAGTGCTCATAACCGGTGAGAGAGGTGTAGGCATCCCACAGCTCGAGGGCCTGCTCGCCCTCCGGTTGGCGGGTGAACACCGGCCCGAAGTAGGCGCGTGTCCGCTCGCCGAGGCGGATGATCGGGAGGCCGACGCCTGATCCCGTGATGTCCAGCGCCTGCCGTGTGCTCGATTCGAGCTGTGCATCCAGGCTGTCGTCGTTCGCGGCGTCGCCGAGTCCGGCGGGCAGGCCCACCGCGGCGAGGGCCTCGGTGATGACGGAATCGATGTCCTTCCGCCCACCCGGATGGATCCGCTCGCCGAGGGCGGTGTAGAGCCCGGCGACGGGATCCTCACCGTGGTCCCGGCGGACCCGGACGATGACCCGTCCCATCCGGTGCCCCTGCCGGTGGTCGTCGGAGGTGTCCTCGGATTCGGGCGTGGAGTTGAGGACCTTGAGGCTGAAGGAATTCCAACGCACCGTGAACTCCCGGCGAGCGGCGACATCGGCCACCCAACGACTCGTCACCCACGTGAAGGGGCAGATCGGGTCGAACCAGAAATCAATCGCCGTCGGCTGCATGTCATGCTCCTTCGCTGTCGCTGTCGCTGACCGATGTGATGATCAGTCTATTCGCCGCGGATTTCTCCGCACCGGCATTCCCACGAAACAATGGATCCATGTCCGCACTCTCCACCGCTCTCGCCTACCGGCGCCTGCTCGACGAGAATGCGACCCTGCGGATGCTGCGCGCGGACCACCTCGCCGTCATGGCCGCGACACTCGATGCGCACCTCGGCAGGCCGGGAACGCGGATGCTCGCCGAGGATCTCCACGAGGCCATCGACGCCGACCTCGAGGTACTGCGCGATCACTTCGACCTGTCGATGCGCACGGCGAAGGCGTACTGCGACGACTGGCGGCGGGCGGAGATCATCATCCGCCGGCCCGCCACATCGGCGCGAGGGGAGACCTACGAACTCTCCGCAGCCGGCTTCGACGCCATCCGCGTCCTCGAGCAGCTGCGCACCCCGCCCCAGACGGCCACCGAATCGCGCCTGGTCAGCCTGGCCCAGGCAGTGCGGCAGCTGGCCATCGACACCGACCCCGACACGTCGCGCCGGCTGCAGTCGCTCGAGGCGCAGCGACGGAGGATCGACGCCGAGATCGCGCGAGTGCGTCGCGGGGACCCGCGCGCGACTCTCGACCGCAGGCGTGCGACGGAACGCATCAACATCCTCGCGCAGGCGCAGGGCCTGCCGGCGGACTTCGCCCGGGTCCGCGCCCGGTTCGAGAAGCTCAATCAGGAGCTGCGGACCTCCATCCTCAACGTCGACGAGACACAGAGCCACGTCCTCGACGAGGTGTTCCGCGGCGTCGATCTCATCGAATCGAGTGACGAGGGCCGGACCTTCGCCGCCTTCTCCGCGCTCATCCGCGACCCGGAGTCCTCGGCTGCCTTCGACGAGAACATTGCGGCGATCCTCGATCGCGACTTCGCAGCAGTGCTCGACCTCGAGACCCGGCGCGCCCTGCGCTCGCTGATGCGGCAGATGAAGGACGGCTCCCGCGAGGTCCAGGACATCCTCACCGAGTTCGCCCGCGGACTGCGCCGCTACGTCCACTCCCACGAGTTCCAGCGCGACCGGCTCATGCGCACCCTGCTCCAGGACGCGCTCGCCGCCGCCGCTCCCGTCGCCGAGGTGCGCCGGCCGTATGAGGATCTCGGGTTCAGCCTCGAGCTCTCGACCGTGCCGATGTCGAGTGTCGGCGAAGTGAACCTCCACGACCCCGATGAATTCGACGCCGGACATGCCCTGGCCGAGGCGGAGGAGGCGACCTTCGACCTCGAGAAGCTCAAGGCCGTCGCCCGGGAGTCCGAGATCGACTTCGGAGAGCTCATCGACAACGTCAACGTTGCCCTCGAATCGATGGCGCAGGTCTCCGTCGCCGAGGTGCTCGACAGGTACCCTGCCACGCAGGGATTGGCGAGCGTCATCGGGCTGCTCTCGCTGGCGAGCAGCTATGGTCGGATCGATCCCGAGACCACCGACGAACTGACCTGGACCGGAGTGGACGGACGATCCCGCTCGGCATCCGTCCGCCGACACTACTTCACCGAGGACATCCACGCATGAAGAGGAAGACCATCCCCGCTGCCGAAGCGCGCCCCGAATCAGCTGAGGAGAGCGCGAGGCCCGCCGAGGCGCGTGCAGGTTCCGCGGAGGAGCGCGTTGGCGCTGCCGGAACCGCGGTCGAGCACGTCGATGCGCCCGGGTCGGTCGGACGGGGACTGTGGACCGGCGACACGGGCGTGCTCGGAGAGCGCACCCGGCGTGTGCTGCTCGAACTGCTCAAGGGGCCCTACGTCGCCGGTGCGCAGAGTCCGCAGCTGTGGTCGGCCCTCGTCGCCGACGAGGACCTGGTCCGCTCCCGCCTGCATGAGCTCTTCCTCGACCTCGTCATCGACAAGGTCGATGAGTTCGCCTTCACCCGCAAGGTCGTCACCGAGGAGGTCGATGTCCCGGCGGCCGTTCGCATCGAGCGGCTGACCTTCATCGACACCGCCATGCTCCTCGTCCTCCGTCAGCTCCTCCTCGCCGCACCCGGGGAGAAACGCGTCATCATCGACCGCGAGGAGGTCTACGAGCGCCTCGAGATCTATCGGAGAGGGGACGAGTCGACGTTCCTGCGCAACCTCAACGCGGCATGGACGCGCATGAGCAACAAGCTGCGCGTCCTCCACAAGGCAGGTGAGGGCCGCTACGAGATCTCGCCGATGGTCCGCTTCCTCGTCGACGAGGACCGGGTCCGCGAACTCACCGAGGTCTACCGGCGGATCGCGGCGGGCGAGGACGAAACCGGGGACCGCCTCGGCGAGGATTTCGGCCTCGGCGAGGACGCTGCGATCAGCAGCGACGACACCGACTTCGCCGCCGACACCACCGACTCCGGGGAGGACGAGGAATGATCGAGCAGGCCCTCTTCGAACTCGAGCCGTCGATGCTCGCCGAGAGCCCGGGCACCGGGGCACGCCCCGACGTCGGCAGCCAATGGCGACTGGCGGAGGTCCAGATCGCCAACTGGGGGACGTTCTCCGACTCGATCCATCGGATCCCCATCGCCAGCCGCGGGCACCTCATCACCGGACCGTCCGGGTCGGGCAAGTCCTCACTCCTCGACGCCATCGCCGCCGTCCTCACCCCCGACAAGTGGCTTCGATTCAATGTCGCGGCCCAGGCTGCGGGCACCCGCACCGATCAGCGCAGTCTGGTCAGCTACATTCGCGGGGCCTGGACGCGGACGACCGACGACACCGAGGACCGGGTGGTGAGCAAGTACCTGCGCCCCCGCGCGACCTTCTCCGGCATCCTGCTGCGCTACAGCGACGGGGCGGACGGCGAGCTCACCCTCTGCCGTCTCTTCTTCCTCAAGGGCAGCGGCACCCGCACGTCCGACATCAGCGACCTCTGCCTGCTCGAGCCGACCGGTCTCGACCTCGCCGACCTCCAGCAGTATGCGAAGAACGGGCTCGCCACCCGGACGCTCAAGTCCGATCGCCCCGAGGCCCTTGTGACGTCGAACGGCTCGCACGCCCGATTCTACGCGCGAATGCGCAAGGTCTTCGGCATGGCCGCCGAATCAGCCCTGCAGCTGCTCCACAAGACCCAGTCGGCGAAGAGCCTCGACAGTCTCGATCAGCTCTTCCGCGATCACATGCTCGAGGAACCGGGCACCTTCGCTCTCGCCGAGACCGCGCTGGCCCAGTTCGACGACCTCAAGGACGCCCACGACCACGTCGTCCAGCTGCGCGAGCAGCGCGATCACCTCACCGAGCTGGGGGCCGCCGCGTCCGTGTACGAGACTGCGCACGCGGCCGCTGCGACCGCACTCGAACTCACCGGCAGTCTGCGCCCCTACCAGAAGCGATGCGAACTCGACCTGCTCCGGGCCGATTCCGCGGGCCTTGCCGAGAAGCTCGTCGACCTCGAGGTCGCCGCCGAACGGGCGCACACCGAGAAGCGCCTCGCCACCGACGACTACGATCTCGCGCACCGGGCGACCCTCGACCTCGGCGGCGCCGAGACCGAGCACCTTCAGCAGCGCATCGAGGAGGCGGAGACCGCCCGCCACGGCGTCGCCGAACGGTGGGCGACGCTCGCCCGGCAGCTCGCCCAGGCCGGCATCGACGAGGCGCCGACCACCTCGGCGGAGTTCGCCGAGCTCCAAGCGCAGATCGCGCGGACCCTCGAATCCGGACTCGAGGAGACCGGACCGAGCCACGCCGAGCACGACCGCTTCTCCGCCGCCCGCAGTCGGGTCAAGGCGCTCGAAGCCGACATCGACTCGCTGCGCCGCTCGGGCTCGACCGTGCCCACCGCCCTCCTCGAAGTCCGCCGGGCCCTGGCCGAGGGCTGCGGGCTGAGCGAATCGAGCCTGCCCTTCGTCGCCGAGATCATCGAGGTCGATCCGCGCTGGGCGCAGTGGACCGGCGCGATCGAACGAGTGCTGCGGCCGCTGGCGCTCACCGTCCTCGTCCGCACCGAGCACCTGTCGACCGTGCGATCCTGGGTCGACGCCCACCGCATCAGGGCCCGGCTGGTGTTCGAGGAGATCCCCGCCTCCCCTCCCGCGCCGAAGCCCGCCCGCAGTGAGAAGTCCCTGGTCAACAAGGTCACGGTGGCGGAGTCGACCTTCGGGGACTGGGTGTCGTGGACGCTGTCGGAGCGCTTCGACATCGCCTGCGTCGACACCGTATCCGAACTCGACGACCACCCTCGGGCCGTCACCCTGGCCGGCCAGATCAAGACCTCGCGCACCCGGTACGAGAAGGACGACCGCCGGCGCATCGATGACCGCAGCCAGTGGGTGCTCGGCAACCGCGAGTCGAAGCTCGGGGCCCTTGTCGAGCAGCTCGTCGAGGCGCAGCAGGAGCTCGCCGCCGCCGAGGAGGTCGTCGCCGCGGCCAGCGCCGCCCAGGCCCAGGCGCAGCGCCGCATCGGCATCCTCGCCGGTGTGCGCGAACAGTCCTGGCGCGACGTCGACCGGCAGGGCGCGCAGGCCGCGGTCGAGGCGTTGGAGAAGCAGCTGCGCGACCTCGAGACGGCCGACGGCGACCTGCAGACGGCGATCGCCGCCGAGCGCGAGGCCCGGGCCCGCAAGGAGGCCGCCGAGGACGCCGCGCGAGAGGCCGACTACGCCAGAAGGCGCGCCGGCGAGGAGCTCGACGGGCTGCGCGCACAGGTCGAGCACCTCGAGCAGTCCATCGCAGCGGGGGAGATCGCCGAGGTGGACGAGACCGTCGCCGCTGAACTCGACTCCCGCTTCCGCCGCCTTCAGCGCCGGATCACCCGGGATGTCCTCGCCGACGTCGCCGCCCAGGTCTCCCAGACCCTCCAGGAGGAGCGCGACCGGTCCCAGAACCAGGCGAGCTCTGCCGCCTCGGCGGTGACGAGGCTCGCCGCCGAGTTCAAGGCGCGATGGAGCTCGGTCGCCTCCGACCTCACCGCCGATGTCGCCGATCGCGGCGCCTACCTGCGGATGCTCGACGAGATCACCGCCCACGGACTGCCCGACCATGAGCACCGCTTCCGGGACCTGCTCCGGCAGCGCTCACGCGACCTCATCGGCGAACTCCTCGGCGAGATCCTCTCGGCTCCGCGGGAGATCACCGAGCGGGTCGAACCGATCAACTCCTCCCTGCTGCGCTCGAAGTTCGACGAGGGCCGGTTCCTCCGGCTCAAGGTCAAGACGAGACGCTCGGAGACGGTGAACAGCTTCATCGAGTCCCTGCGGCAGGTCGCCGAAGGCAGCTGGGGCGATGAGGACATGGCCGCCGCCGAGGCCAAGTACGAGACGCTCGCGGAGATCATGCGGCGCTTCGCCTCGAGCGAGCATGTCGACCGGTCGTGGCGGACGGCGTGCCTCGACACCCGCCAGCACGTGAGCTTCCTCGCCGAGGAGATCGACGAGACGGGCCGGGCTCATGCCACCTACGATTCCGGCGCGGCGATGTCGGGCGGTCAGCAGCAGAAGCTCGTCATCTTCTGCCTCGCCGCCGCGCTGCGCTACCAGCTGGCGGACCCCGACGAAGCCGTGTCGAGGTACGGCACGATCATCCTCGACGAGGCCTTCGACAAGGCGGACACCCGCTACACCCGGATGGCGCTCGACATCTTCATCGAGTTCGGCTTCCACATGGTGCTCGCGACCCCGCAGAAGCTGCTCCAGACGATCGAACCCTACGTCGGGGCCGCCACCTCGGTGGAGAACCCGAGCCGTCAGAAATCGCTGGTCGCGACAATGACCTGGGGTGAGGAGGAGGCACCAGCGCGGTGACACTGCACCAGCGCGGTGCGTGGAGGGCGCTGGTGCAGCGTCACCGCGCTGCAGGCCCGGGATGAGGAGGGGGAGGATTCGTGATCACCGTTGAGGAGGCACGCCGAACTGCGGCCAAGCGGCTGCGCACGCGGATGCGCGACTGGGCGGGACAGGAAGCGCTGGGAACCCTCGGGGGCCCGGTCTTCGAACTCGGGCTCAAGCCGCCCTCACAGAACCAGGTGCTCGCCGATCAGCTCGCCGCCGAGACCTGGGTCCGGACCTGGCGCGACGCCGAACGCCGGCTGCCGCTGCAACTCGAGTGGCAGACCCGGGCGTGGGCGGCGCTGGGACGGCAGGAGATCCCCGTCCGAGTGCACCTGTCCCGCCCCGACGACCTGGCGACGTTCGTCGGAGCGGAGCTCTCCCGCGACTGGCGTCGACTCCGTGACCGTGCCGCGGTGATCCGCACCCGGTGGCCCGGCTCGGTCGAAACCGATGCCGTCGATTTCGCCGCGGTCCTCCGGGCCCAGGCGAACACGCTCATCGGTCTCTCCGACGCCGACTTCATCACCGTCCTCGATGTCGTCGGCTGGTTGGCGGACAACCCGCTGGGCACGATGCGCCCGCGCCAGCTGCCGATCCGCGGCGTCGACTCGAAATGGTTCGGCGGCCACCGCAGCCTCGTCACCGCGCTGCTCGGGCTGACCGGTGCCCCCGCCCGACTCGACATCCTCGACGCCGAGGCGCTGGTGCGCATCCGCATCTGCGACCCGAGTCTGCGCCCGGGCGGGATGCGCGATCTCATCGTACCGGTCGACCAGCTCGCCGCCCTGCCGCTCGATCCGCACACCGTGCTCGTGTTCGAGAACCTCGAATCCGTCCTGGCTCTGCCGGACCTGCCGGGCGTCGTCGCCGTCCACGGCTCCGGGTATGCGGTGGACGCGGTGGGGAGGATCCCGTGGGCCACCTCGGCGAGGGTGCTCTACTGGGGCGACCTCGACTCGCACGGTTTCGCGATTCTCGGCCGGTTGCGCAGTCACGTCCCTGAAGTGAGATCCCTCCTCATGGACGAGGACACTCTGCTCGCCCACCGGGACCTGTGGGTGACGGAGCCGAAACCGTTCCGGGGCCGGGTGCACGCTCTCACCGGAGGGGAGCGACGAGCCCTTGAGCGGCTGCACGCCGAGGGGAACGTGCGCCTCGAGCAGGAGCGCATACCCTGGTCACACGCCCTGACAGTGATCACAGCCGCAGCGTGTGATGTGGAACCGTGAGTCACGACCGGAGAACTCGGCGATGATCGACAGGTCGCGCAGAGGACTGCTCGCGCCCTGAATCGCGGAACCGGCCAGCGCGACCACCCAATAGTGTTCGACGAGGCGGCTGAGCGCCGGTATCGGCGCAAGCCTGCGATACTCCATTGCTCGGACTCCCCGTGCTTCACGGCTCGTGATCGCTGAGGTGCGCGAGGCGCTCGGCCGGGAAAGCGCGATCGAGATCGGTGACCGCGAGTTCCCGTGCCCGGGCGAACTCCGCCCGGGCATCCGCGAGCCGTCCCATCCGCTGCAGCAGCTCTGCGCGAGTCGAATGCAGGTAGGGATATTCATCAAGCTCGAGATCCTCGAGCATTCGAAGCGCAGTCTCGGGCGATTCCGCCTCCGAGACCGCGACCGCCTTGTTGAGCGTCACGATGTCGGATGTTGTCAGGCGCTGCAGCTCCGTGTACAGCGCCACGATTCGCTGCCAGTCGAAGCGGTCCTTGCAGTATTCGGCCGCGATCTGCGCCTGGATCACGTAGGCCGAGCGGTTCGCGTCTCGCAGCGCCAGGTCGAGCCGTCCCTGGGCCTCACGAATCATCTCGCGGTTCCACAGGGCGCGATCCTGTTCGGGCAGCGGCACGAAGCGGCCGCCCGCGCTGCGCGCGTCGCGGCGGGCCTGGTGGAACAGCATCAGTGCGAGCAGACCGTGGATCGTCGCCGCTTCGGGGAGCAGCGCACTCAGCACCCGCGAGAGCCAGATCGCCTGATCCGCCAGGTCCTCCCGACCG
This sequence comes from Brevibacterium sp., assembly GCA_031179165.1. Taxonomy (GTDB): domain Bacteria; phylum Actinomycetota; class Actinomycetes; order Actinomycetales; family Brevibacteriaceae; genus Brevibacterium. Next base: position 29,444 of record JAPSIC010000012.1, on the reverse strand, counting down.
CCGTAACCGGCGTTGAAGATGAGATAGACCACGGTGAGCACCGTTTCGAGCCGATCGCCGACGTCTTCGGCCGAGGGCACATGAAACGGGATGCCGGCGCGACGCACCTTTGCCTTTGCGCGCGTCAGCCTCCGCTTCATCGTCTCCTCGGAGACCAGGAACGTGCGCGCGATCTCCGCGGTGCTCAGACCGATGAGCGATCGCAGGACCAGTGCGACCTGGGCGTCCCGGGCCAGAGCGGGATGGCAGCACGCGAAGATGAGCTCGAGACGATCGTCGGGGACCACGTGATCCCCGACGCTCGGATGCCGCGCATCGCCGCGCGGCGAGGGGAGCTCCTCGAGTTCGCCCTCGTCGAGCCCGACGACGACGCGCCTCGCTCGACGAAGCGCGTCGATGGCCCGACGCCTGGCGGTGGTCCGGAGCCACGCTCGTGGATTGTCGGGGAGCCCCTCTCGCGGCCAGTGTCGGGCCGCCGCTTCGAACGCCTCCTGTGCGGCCTCTTCCGCGACATCGACGTCGCGGAAGAGGCCGCACAGGTACGCCACCAGGCGGCTCCATTCCTCCCGGAAGACGGCGTCGATCACGGAGCCCGCTCCACCAACGGTCGGATCTCTATCGCCCCTCCTTCCGAGGCGGCCGGCAGCCGACGAGCGACTGCCATCGCAGCGTCGAGATCGGGTGCCGCGATCAGGTAGAACCCGCCCAGGTACTCCTTGCTCTCGACGAACGGTCCGTCCGTGATCAGCTCCGCTCCGTCCTTGATCCGGACCGTTGTCGCGGTGTGCGGCAGTTCGAGCTGCTCTCCGCCCACCGTCATCGGATCCGATCCGACGGCGGCGTAGCGGCTCATCACCTCGGCCGCCTCCGCGTCGTCCCGGTCACTCCACGCGTCCGGGGTGTCATAGATCAGCAGTGCATATTTCATGATTGCTCCGTTCTCCGACGATTATCGTCATCTATGGTGACGGAGGACACCCCTGAATGGGGACAGCGTTGCCCGCCGCTCACGCGCGATTCTTCGTCTCCCTCGGTCCGCCGCGCCGCCTCCTCCGTGCCGGCAGCCGGTTCCCACCTGCGACTGAGTAGGGTGGATGAGTGAGTGATGACCAGGATCTCGGGCGATGACCGACAGGCCGCGCGGCGGACTGCTCGCGCTCTGCATCGCCGAGCTGGCCAGCTGGGGCCTGCTCTACTACTCGCTGCCGGTGGCGGTGACCCCGATCGCCGCGGACACGGGCTGGAGCCACACGACGATCACCGCGGCCCTGTCGGCCGGACTCGTCGTCTCAGCTCTCGCCGGGATCCGGGTCGGTCGGGTCCTCGACGCGCACGGTCCGCGCATCGTCATGACCACGGGCTCGCTCATAGGGGTGCTCGCCTTGCTGCTGGTGGCCTGGTCGCCGAACCTCGCCGTGTTCTTCGCGGCCTGGCTGCTGGCCGGATTCGCGCAGTCGGCGACCCTGTATCCGCCGGCGTTCGCCGTCATCACCCGCTGGTACGGGACAGAGCGGGTGAAGCCACTGACGATGCTGACCCTGGTCGGCGGCCTGGCCTCGACCGTGTTCGCGCCGATCATCGCGTTCCTCCTCGACGAATTCGGGTGGCGGACCTCGTACGTGATCATGGCCGGCATCCTCGCGCTGCTCGCGGTGCCGATGCACGCGCTCTTCCTCAATCGCCGCTGGACCGACGAGGCGGCCGTGCGCAGGGAGGACACCTCGCCGACTGACCGGCGAGGTCAGATCCGTGCCATCACCCGCACTCCGCGGTTCATCCTGATGCAGATCGCGATGTCCCTGGCGACGTTCACACTCTTCGCCGTCACCATCAACATCATCCCGCTGCTCATCCACCGCGGCAGCGGCTTCGGACTGGCGGCGGTCGCCCTCGGACTCGTCGGGTTCGGTCAGGTGGCCGGGCGGCTCGGCTACCTGGGCCTGGAGAAGCGGACCTCGGCCCGGGGGCGGATGGTCCTTCTCTTCGCCTGCGGCGCTGCCGGACTGTGGCTGCTCGCGTTCGTGCCCGGGCCCCTGTGGCTGCTCATCGGCATCGCCATGGTCTGCGGCGGTGTACGCGGCTGCCTCACCCTGCTCCAGGCGACCGCAGTCTCCGACCGGTGGGGGACGGCGAACTTCGGCGCCGTCAACGGTGTCTTCATCGCCCCGATCACGGCCCTGACGGCGCTGGCGCCGGTGGCCGGACCGGCGTTGGCGGGGATCCTCGGCGGCTACCCGATGATGGCGATCGCAATGGCCGCCCTGCTCACCGCCGCCACCGTCGTCTCGACCCGGACGTGAACCGATCAAGGCCGACTCCGACCGCGACGCGGACAAGCTGGTCGGTTCTCCGACCGGCCTGAGTGAACAGGTCCGCCATCCAGCCTGATCGAGCCCCTGGCCCAGCTGAGCCGGTCCGAGGTCAGTCGATCGCGAACCAGGCGACGCGGTCGGTCGGCACACTGTCGGTGACCGTGGGATCGCTGGCCACGAGGACCCGGTGATCCGCGGGAATGGGCCACGCGCTCGCACCGAGGTTGAGCACCACGCGGGTGGTGCCGGCCGCGGTGGTCACGTCGAACGCCACGATGTCGGCAGCCGCCCCGGAACCGGCAGCGCCACCGGACTCGGCAACGGCGTCGGCCCCGGCAGCCGCACCGGACCCGGTGCCGAGGTCGACGAAGTCGAAGGACCCCGTGCCCAGGCCGCGCTCTCGGCGCATTGCGAGCAGGGTCCGGACGAGTTCCAGATGAGAGCCGGATCTGCCCTCCTGCCGATCGACGGCGAGGTCGCCGTAGCGCGCGGGCTGCGGCAGCCACGCGGCTCCGGACTCGCTGAACCCATAAGCGGGAGCGTCCGCCTGCCAGGGGATCGGCACCCGACAGCCGTCGCGGCCGAGCCGTCTGCCGTTCGTGCGATGGAACGTCGGATCCTGCCGCACCTCCTCAGGGAGGTCGAGCACTTCGAACAGACCGAGTTCCTCACCCTGGTAGAGGTAGGCGCTGCCCGGGAGGGCGAGCATCGCCGTGGTCGCCGCGCGGGCGCGGCGGGCGCCGAGAGCGGGATCGGGGGCGGGGATCGGCGCTCCCAGCTGCGACGCGAAGTGCTCGGGACCAAGGGCCAAGCGGGTCGCAGGTCGGATCACATCGTGATTCGACAGCACCCAGGTGGTCGGTGCCCCGACGACGTCGTTGGCGCGGAACGACTCCTCGATGCACTCGCGCAGGGCGCTCGCGTCCCAGGCCGCGTCGAGGAAGGAGAAGTTGAACGCCTGCTGGAACTCTCCCGGACGCACGTAACGGGCGATGCGTGCATAGGGCTCCACCCACGCCTCGGCGACCATCACCCGATCGCTGGGGTACTCGTCGAGCACCTTGCGCCAGGCGAGGTAGATCTCGTGCACCCCGTCCTGATCCCAGTAGGGTGCGGCGCTGGTCGCCATCCCCTCGCCCTGCAGCTCCTCGGTCGTCTGGGCGGCGTCGGGCAGGCCCGCGGCCTTGACCAGGCCGTGGGCGACATCGACGCGGAACCCGTCCACGCCTCGATCGAGCCAGAACCGCAGGACACCCTCGAACGCTTCCCGCACGCACGGGTTCTCCCAGTTGAGGTCGGGCTGCGAGGAGTCGAACAGGTGTAGATACCACTGCCCGTCCGGCGACTTCGACCAGGCCGGCCCGCCGAACACCGACTCCCAGTTATTCGGCGGCCGCTCGGGATCCTCGGGATCCGCGTCGCGGAACATGTACCAGTCCCGCTCGGGCGAACCGGGTTCCGCGACCAGCGCTCGCCGGAACCACGGGTGGCGGTCGCTGGTGTGATTGGGCACGAGATCGACGATGACGCGCAGCCCGAGGTCGTGGGCACGGAAGATGAGCGCGTCGGCGTCGGCGAGGGTCCCGAACAGCGAGTCCACGTCGCAGTAGTCGGCGACGTCGTAGCCGGCGTCGGACTGCGGAGAGGGGTAGAAGGGGGAGATCCACACCGCGTCCACGCCGAGCTCGCGCAGGTACGGCAGCTTCGAGGCAATGCCCGGCAGGTCGCCGATGCCGTCTCCGTCGGCATCGGCGAAGGACCGCGGATACACCTGGTAGATGACCGCGCTGCGCCACCACTCATCGGTCGCGGCGGCCGGGTGGAAGGGACTGCGGGTGGGGGAGGGCTGGCTCACGAGGTGCCTTTCAGCTGGGGCCTGCCGCCGTCGACATCACGACGGCCGACTGGGCGAGGACGGGGTAGGAGTCGGACGCAAGGCCACGGTCATTGGGACGGGCGGAGTCGATCTCGATGCGCCAGCGCCCGGCGCCGAGGTCCGGCAGGGGGACATCGGCGTCGTCACCGGCATTGAGGACGACGAAGACGACATCCGAGATCGCCTCTCCATCGGGATCACCGGCCGCCCCGCGCAGCTCGGCGGCGATCAGCCGGAGATCGGGATCATGCCAATCCTCGGGGGTCGGGACCTCGCCATCCGCGCGGCGCCACACCACGTCCCGACGGCCATCCCCGCGCTCGTGACCGTGCCGGAACGTCCGCTGCCGCAGCACGGGGAGTCGACCGCGCACGTCGATGAGCCGCCGCACGAAGTCCAGCAGCTCGGCATCGCGGGACGACCAGTCGATCCAGCCGATGTCGTTGTCCTGGGCGTAGGCGTTGTTGCTGCCGTTCTGAGAGTTGCCGATCTCGTCGCCGGCGAGCAGCATCGGCACCCCTTGTGACACGAACAGGGTCGTGAGCATTCCCCGCACCCGACGGGCGCGCCCGGACCGCACCTGCTCGTCGTCGCTGGGGCCCTCGACTCCGAAGTTGTCGGAGTGGTTGTCGTCATGGCCGTCGCCGTTGTCCTCGAGATTCGCCTCATTGTGCTTCCGGGCGTACGACACGACATCGGCGAGAGTGAAACCGTCGTGCGCGCTGACGAAGTTGATCGAGGCGGTCGCGTCCCGGTGCGAACGGTCGAACAGGCTCGCCGAGCCGAGCAGCGCCGAGGGCAGCCCCACCTGTCCGAGCGGGTCGCCGCGCCACGCCCGCCGGACTGCGTCTCGGAACCGATCGTTCCATTCGGACCACGGGTGCGGGAAGTGCCCGAGCTGATAGCCGCCCGGGCCCAGATCCCAGGGTTCGGCGATGAGCTTGACGCCGGCGAGAACGGGATCCTGCCGCACCGCCTGGAAGAAGGCGCCCGTCGGGTCGAATCCGTGAGCCGTGCGGCCGACGGTCGCTGCCAGGTCGAAGCGGAACCCGTCAACGCCGTAGTGCTGCACCCAGTGACGCAGACTGTCGAGCACGAGGCGCAGCACCATCGGGTGCTCGACCCGCAGAGTGTTGCCCGTCCCGGTGACGTTGACGTGGTGATGCCCGTCGTCGAGCAGCCGGAAGTAGCCGGTGTTGTGCAGGCCGCGGAGGCTGAGCGTCGGACCGTGCTCGTCGCCCTCGCCGTTGTGGTTGCAGACGACGTCGACGATGACCTCGATGCCGGCCTCGTGCAGGGTGTGGATGAGCGACCTCAGCTCGGATTCGGCGTCCCGGAGCCGGCAGGCGTAGCGGGGCTCGGGCGCGAACCAGGCGATCGGCTGGTAGCCCCAGTAGTTCGTCAGGCCCCTCTCCACGAGATGCCGATCGTCGAGGAAGGCCTGCACCGGCAGCAGTTCCACCGCGTTGACCCCCAGCGACGTCAGGTGACCGATGATCGCCGGATGCGCCATGCCCGAGTAGGTGCCGCGGATCTCCTCGGGCACGTCGGGGTGGGTCGCCGAGATCCCCTTCAGGTGGGTCTCGTAGATGACGAGGTCGGCCAGTGCGTGATGCGGACGGTTCGCCGCCGGATCCGGAGCGGCCGCGGCACCGACGACGACGCCCTTGGGCACCACCGGGGCACTGTCGCGAACGTCCATGACGGGATCGCCGTCGGGGCCCGGTTCGACACCCGACATCAGCGGATCCCAGCGCACCGGCCTATCGAGCATGCGCGCGTAGGGGTCGATCAGCAGCTTGTGCGCGTTGAAGCGCATGCCCTCGCCCGGTCTGTCGGGTCCGTCGACCCGCAGCCCGTAACGCATTCCGACGGGAACCCCGGCGACGTGTGCGTGCCAGATTTCGCCGTCGCGATAGGGCAGCGGGATCTGCTCCTCGGCGTCGGCGGTGACAGATTCCGAGTCGCCTGTGCCGTCGTCCGATTCGTCGGGCCATCCGGCGGTGAAGAGGCACAGCTTCACCTCGGTGGCCTCCGGAGCCCACACCGCGACGTTGACCCCCGACTCGTCGGCGGTGACCCCGAGGGGCCAGGCCCTGCCTGCTGTGACCTCGCGACGGTCAGCAGGGTCCGTCATCGCACCAGCTCGGCGAACAGCTCCGCGTAGCGGCCCGCCGAGGTGCCCCAGTCCACGGGTTCGCGCATCGCCGTCTCGCGCAGGCGCAGCCAGGACTCACGGTCCGCGTACATGTCGATCGCCCGCCCGAGGGCGAAGCTCAGACCGCCCGCGTCGATGCTGCCGCCCTGCCGGGAGTCGCCGAAGGTGAATCCGGTTGCGGTGCCATCGGCGAGGTTCGCCGGAGTCGCATCGACGACCGTATCGCGCAGGCCCCCGGTTGCGGCGACCACGGGCACGGCTCCGTACCGCAGTCCGTACAGCTGCGTGAGGCCGCAGGGCTCGAAGCGCGACGGCACGAGAACGAGATCGCCGCCCGCGTACATGCGGTGGCTGAGCGGTTCGTCGTAGCCGATCCGGACCCCGACCGAGCGCGGGAAGCGCGACGCCAGTTCGCCGAGGCCGTGCTCGTAGGCGGGATCGCCCGAGCCGAGCACGACGACCGCCCCGCCCGCCTCGATGAACCCGGGCAGCGTCTCGAGCAGCAGGTCGACGCCCTTCTGATGCGTCAGTCGGGTGACGACGACCGCGAGCGGCCCCACGGGTTCCTCGAGCGAGAACTCGTCGAGCAGGGCGCGGCGGTTCTCGGCCTTCGCCCTCGGGTTCTCAACGGAGTAGGGGAGGACAGCGGGATCCGCGGCCGGATCCCAGATTCTCGTGTCGATGCCGTTGAGGATCCCGAGCATCTCGCCGCGGTCGCCCCGCATCCGGGCGACGCCCTCGAGGCCGAAGCCGAACTCGGGGGTGGTCAGCTCCTCCGCATAGGTGGGGCTGACGGTCGTGACCCGGGAGGCGTGCACCATGCCGGCCTTGAGCGTGCTCACGAGCCCGTGGTACTCGAGTGCCTCCGGGTGGAAATCCCATGTCGGCAGGTGCAGGTCGTCGAGCTGGTCGGGGCCGAACAGACCCTGAAAGGCGATGTTGTGGATCGTCAGCAGCGTCGGAACCTCCGAGCCCGCGTACTTGAGGTACGAGGGCACGAGCCCGGACTGCCAGTCGTGGACGTGGACGAGGTCGGGCCGCCAGCGATCAACGGTGCCGTGCATCGCGAGCTGGGCGCCGACCCAGGACAGGGCGGCGAACCGCACAGGGTTGTCCGGGTGATCGTGGCCATCGACGGTGTACGGGCCACCCGGCCGATCGAACAGGTGCGGGGCATCGAGCAGGAGCAGGTCAAGGCCCTGACAGGTGCCGGAGCGGACCACTGCTGGCCCGCCGAAGAGGTCGTCGTCGCGCCAGGCCTCCTCCGAACGGTCGACCTGCTCGAGAATGCCCGGGTAGGCGGGCATGAGAATCCGCGACTGCCAACCGAGCCGTGCCAGAGCTGCGGGCAGAGCCCCGACCACGTCGGCCAGTCCGCCCGTCTTCACCAGGGGCGCGCATTCCGAGGCCACGGACAGCACCCGGTGATGACGGTGTGACATGGGCAGATCCTTTCACAATGAGTGGACTGAGAGATCGGTGGGCGCAGGTCGGAGATGACCCGGGGCAGGATTCGCGGGTCGTCGCCTCGACGTGCCTGCCCGCGAGGTCCAGCGCCGCTGTCACTGTCGTGGCGCGGCGGCGCCGAGGCGATCACTCGAGGGAGGCGGCGCGGTGGTCGAGCATCGGCTGGGTGATGAGCACGATTCCGTCCTTGGTGCGCCGGAACCACTTCGCGTCCTCCTCCGGATCCTCCCCGACGACGAGCCCTGGGGGAATGTGGACCCGGTTGTCGAGCACGGCGTTGGTGAGTCTGGCGCCGCGGCCCACATCGACGTAGGGCAGGGAGACGACGTGGTCGAGGGAGGCGAACGAGTGGACCCGGGCTCCGGTGAACAGCAGGGAGTTGTGCACCTCGGCGCCGCTGATGATGGTGTTGCCCGAGACCAGCGACTGGATCGCCTGGCCGCGCCGCCCCTCGTCGTCGTGGATGAACTTCGCCGGCGGAGTCAGCTCCGAGTAGGTCCAGATCGGCCACTCGTTGTCGTACAGGTCGAGTGCGGGCACGAACTCGGTGAGGTCGATGTTGGCCCGCCAGAACGCGTCGATCGTGCCCACATCGCGCCAGTACGGTTCGGTCTCCAGCCCGCTCATGACGCACGACTCGCTGAACCTGTGAGCGTACGCGCCGCCGTTCTTGACGATCGCGGGGATGAGGTCATGACCGAAATCGTGGCTCGAGCTCGTATCCTCGGCGTCCGCGAGCAGCAGGTCGCGCAGGAAGTCCCAGTCGAAGACGTAGATGCCCATCGAGGCCAGGGCCATGCCCGGGTCATCGGGCATACCGGGTGGGTCGGCCGGCTTCTCGAGGAAGTCGATGATCCGCCCGTTCTCGTCGACGTGCATGACACCGAAGGCCGACGCCTCCTCACGCGGCACCGTCAGGCACCCGACCGTGACATCGGCGCCGGACTCGACGTGCTGGTGCAGCATGATCTCGTAGTCCATCTTGTAGACGTGGTCGCCGGCGAGAACGACGACGTACTTGACCTGGTAGTCGTCGACGATGTCGATGTTCTGCGTGACGGCGTCGGCGGTCCCCAGGTACCACTTGTTCTCGGCCACGCGCTGACTTGCCGGCAGGATGTCGAGGTACTCGTTGCGCTCGGCGCGGAAGAAGCCCCAGCCGCGCTGCACGTGCCTGATCAGCGAGTGCGCCTTGTACTGCGTCGCGATCGCCATCTTGCGGATGCCGGAGTTGAGGGCGTTCGACAGCGGAAAGTCGATGATGCGCGACTTCCCGCCGAAATGGACCGCGGGTTTGGCGCGTCTGTCGGTCAGCTCCTCCAGGCGGCTGCCTCGACCGCCGGCCAGGACGAAGGCCATGGCCTGACTGCCGAGTCGCAGATGCGTGCCCGATGGGCTGTCTGAGTGATTTCGAGGGGTCATGACCGGTCCTCCACAGGATTGATAGCTGACAGCGGGGGAAATGTGAGCATCGCCGACCGCGAATCGCGCTCGACGGGGAAGCCGTGCCTGCCCTCGTCAGCGGGCCCGGGCGCCGCGAACGGATCCGGGTGGGCTCCCTCGCCCACCTGTGCTGCTTCGAGCGCGTCGAGCACCGACCCGGGTCCACGGCCATCTTGCATCTCGACTCCCTCGTCCAAGCATTCTGCTTCAATCCAATCATGAAACCGAGCCGCACAGAAACACCTGGCACGAGTGAGCGCGGCAAGGAACTGGCGGGAACGCGTGGCGGTCCTGCCAGGCCTGGTGAGGAGGCGCGGCTACAGGGCCGGGGTGATGTCCCAGATCCTGCTCATGTACTCCCGGATCGAGCGGTCAGAGCTGAAGAAGCCCATCCGCGCGACGTTGAGGATCGCCATCCGCTGCCACCGGTGGCGGTCCCGGTAGACCCGGTCGACCTCGGTCTGAGCGACGTCGTAGGCGTCGAAGTCGGAGGCGACGAGGAACCAGTCGCTGTTCCACATCAGATCGACCAGCCCACCGTGGCGGTGCGGGTCGTCTGGGCTGAACGCGCCCTCCGCGACGGCCTGCAGCACATCCTGCAGCGGCCGGCTGGCCAGGATCGCGGTGCGCGCGTGTTCGGGCTGGGCCCGGCGCGCCGCGACCTCGTCGGTGGTGAGGCCGAACAGGAAGAAGTTCTCGGCCCCGACCTGCTCGCGGATCTCGACATTGGCCCCGTCGAGCGTGCCGATCGTGAGCGCGCCGTTGAGGGCGAACTTCATGTTGCCGGTGCCCGACGCCTCCATGCCCGCCGTCGAGATCTGCTCGGAGAGATCGGAGGCGGGGATGAGCTTCTGTGCCATGGACACGCCGTAGTTGGGCGGGTAGACGACGCGCAGGAGGTCCCGGGTCTCGGGATCCCTGTTGACGACCTCGGCGACGTCGTTGATGAGCTGGATGATCGCCTTCGCCGTGTGGTAGCTCGGAGCGGCCTTGCCGCCGAAGATCTTCACGCGGGGCACCCAGTCAGCGTCGGGATTCTGCTTGATCCGCTGGTAGCGGGCGATGGTCCACAGGATGTTGAGCAGCTGCCGCTTGTACTCGTGCAGGCGCTTCACCTGCGAGTCGAACAGCGCATCCGTCGGCACCTCGATGTCGTGCTCTGCGGCGAGCCAGCCCGCAAAGTGCTCCTTCGCGCGGGCCTTCGCCCTGCCGAACGCCTCCTGGAACCTCGGGTCGTCGGCGTGCGGCTCCAGCCCGCGCAGGCGGTCGAGGTCGGTCTCCCAACCCCGGCCGATCGTGTCGGTGATCAGTTCGGCCAGGGCCGGGTTGGCGAGCCTGAGCCACCGCCTCGGCGTGATGCCGTTCGTGATGTTGACGATCCGGTCCGGGTGCAGCGCATCGTGGACGGGGAACAGATCCCGCTTGACCAGGTCGGAGTGGAGCGCGGACACGCCGTTGACCTTGTGGCTGGTGGCGAACGCCAGGTCCCCCATGTTGACCTGGTCGTCGGCGATGAGCCGCGCCGGTTCCGGCCGGTCGGCCTGCAGGTCGACGAACTGGGTGTCGAGGCCCTCGATGATCTGCAGATGACGCGGGAGCATGCGGCGCATCAGGCCGACCGTCCAGCGCTCGAGCGCCTCCGGCAGCAGGGTGTGGTTGGTGTAGCCCAGCACGCGGGTCGCGATCTCCGCGGCCGGGTCGAAGCCGAAGCCGTGCTCGTCGACGAGCAGCCGGATCAGCTCGGGACCGGCGATCGCCGGGTGGGTGTCGTTCATCTGAATCGCTGCGAATTCGGGCAGTCGGGTCAGGTCGTCGTGCGCGGCGAGGTGGCGGCGGAGGATGTCCTGCACCGAGGCCGAGGTGAGGAAGTACTCCTGTGACAGGCGCAGCTGCTTGCCGCCCTCGGTCGTGTCATTGGGGTAGAGCACGCGGGTGAGACTGCGGGCGAGCGCCTCGGGCTCCGAGGCGGCGGCGAACTCGCCCGCGTTGAAGCGGCCGAGGTCGAAGAGGTCGGCGTCGGGCATCGCCGCCCACAGGCGCAGGGTGTTCGCCCACCTGCCCCCGTAGCCCACCACCGGGGTGTCGTGCGCCGCGGCGAGCACCTGGCTGCGCGGACGCCACAGTCGGCGGCCGTCCTCCTCGGTGACCTCTCCGCCGAACCCGACCGGGTAGGCCGACTCGGGGCGGGTGAAGTCCCAGGGGTTGTCGGTGGCCAGCCAGTTCTCCGGCGTCTCGATCTGACGGCCGTTCTCGAAGCTCTGCTTGAACAGGCCGTGCTCGTAGCGCAGCCCGTAGCCGTAGCCGGGGCAGCCGACGGTGGCCATCGACTCCAGGTAGCAGGCGGCGAGCCGGCCGAGGCCGCCGTTGCCGAGAGCCGCATCGGGTTCGTTCTCGGCGATGTCGGCGAAGCTGAGGCCGAAGTCCTCCAGAACCTCGGACACGACGTCGCGCAGGCCCAGGTTGATCGCGGCATCCTCGAGCACACGACCGATGAGGAACTCCATCGACAGGTAATAGACGCGTTTGCGATCCTCGTCCCAGGTGCGCCTCGTCGACGCGAACCAGGGGCTGACCGCGCGGTCGCGGACCGTGTGCGACAGCGCCATGCGCCAATCCAGCCTCGAGGCGTGCTCGGGGCTCGTGCCGACGGTGTACTGCAGGTGGTGCAGCAGGGACCTTCTCAGGTTCGCGGGGGTGGGCTCGGGCAGGCTGAGGTCATCACTGCGGACGCCGCGGACGTCGAGGCTCTCTGACATGGGTCTCCTGAAGCGCTATGGGGCTCGGATGGGGCGTGCGGGCACTGCGGTCCAATCCTATGGGCAGGTCGGAGCCCAAGACGCCGGAAGCGCGAGGCACCCGCCGTCGGGACACGTTCCGGGGCCGGGATTAGACTGACGACGAGCCATGTTTCAACGGGAAGGAAGCTCATGCCAACCGTCGCCAGAAACATCGTCGATACGCTCGTGGCCAGTGGGGTCGAACGGGTCTACGGCATTCCCGGGGACTCCCTCAACGGCTTCACCGACGCCCTCCGGGTCAACCCCGAACTCGAATGGGTCCACGTCCGGCACGAAGAGGGAGCTGCCTTCGCCGCGAGTGGTGAGGCCGCGATGACCGGTGAGCTCGCCGTGTGCGCCGGCAGCTGCGGGCCCGGCAACCTCCACCTCATCAACGGCCTCTACGACGCGCAGCGCTCCCGCGTCCCGGTGCTCGCGATCGCCGCGCACATCCCCAGCGATGAGATCGGATCCGGCTACTTCCAGGAGACCCACCCCACCGAGGTGTTCCGTGAGTGCAGCGTCTACGTCGAACACGTGGCGCATGCGGATCAGATGCCCCGCCTGCTGCGCATCGCCATGCGCGAGGCCGTGGAGAAGCGCGGGGTCGCGGTCCTCGTCATCCCCGGCGACGTCGGGCTCGGCGAGATCGACGCGCACGCCGAGGTGATCCGCGCCCACCGATCGCGCGTGATCCCCGCGTCCTCCCAGATCACGGCGGCCGCCGAGGCACTCAACTCGAGTAAGAAGGTGACGATCCTCGCCGGGTCGGGGACCGAGGGCGCCCACGACGAGCTCGTCGCGATCGCCGAGCGGCTCCAAGCCCCGGTCGTCCACTCCCTGCGCGGGAAGGAGTTCGTCGAATACGACAATCCCTATGACGTCGGGATGACGGGTCTGCTCGGGTTCTCCTCGGGCTATCACGCCCTCAAGGACTGCGATGCCCTGCTCATGCTGGGAACCGACCTGCCCTATCAGCAGTTCTATCCCGAGGATGCGACCGTCATCCAGGTCGATGTCAGGGGCTCACAGCTCGGCCGGCGGACCAGGGTCGACATCGGACTGGTGGGCACCGTCGCCGACACCGTCGAGGCCCTGCTGCCGCTGATCGACTCCGGCCGCAGCGGCTCTCACCTCAAGGCGATGACCAAGCACTACGCGAAGGCCCGCAAGGGCCTCGACGACCTGGCGACCCCGTCGAAGCGGACGATCCATCCGCAGTACCTGACGAAGCTCATCAACGACTTCGCCGATGACGATGCCGTGTTCGTCCCCGATGTCGGTTCGCCCGTCGTCTGGGCCGCGCGGTATCTGGCGATGAACGGGAAGCGGCGGCTGATCGGGTCCTTCAGCCACGGGTCAATGGCGAATGCGCTGTCGCAGAGCGTCGGCGTGCAGGCGTCGAATCCGGACCGGCAGGTGATCGCGATGGCCGGAGACGGCGGGCTGGCGATGCTGCTCGGGGAACTGCTGACCCTGACCCAGAACGACCTGCCCGTCAAGACCGTCGTCTACAACAACTCCTCGCTCAACTTCGTCGAGCTGGAGATGAAGGCCGCCGGGTTCGTCACTTTCGGCACCGACCTGTCCAACCCCGATTTCTCCGGCATCGCCGAATCCGTCAGGATCAAGGGATTCCGGGTCGAGAAGTCCTCGCAGCTGCCCGCCACGGTCAAGAAGTTCCTCGACCACAAGGGTCCGGCCGTCCTCGACGTGGTCACCGAGCGGCAGGAGCTGTCGATGCCTCCGTCGATCAGCGCGGAGCAGGCCAAGGGCTTCGCCCTCTACGCCATCCGCACGGTGCTGTCGGGCCGCGGCGACGAGCTCATCGACCTCGCCCGCTCGAACATCCGCCAGCTGTTCTGAGCGGTCCCCGCCGAACTTCCATCACATCTGGTGCTATACATCTGTTTTGAAACAGATGTATAGCACCAAATGTGATCAAGACTGCGTGAGCGGGTAGTCGGCGAGGACCTGGGCGGTGGCCAGTGCCGCGGTCATCGCCTCGTGGCCCTTGTCCTCACGGGACCCCTCGAGACCGGCACGGTCAAGCCCCTGCTCCTCGCTGTCGCAGGTCAGCACCCCGAACCCGACGGGTTTGCGTGAGTCGATCGCGACCCGGTTGAGCCCGTCCGTGGCGGCTTGGCAGACGTAGTCGAAGTGCGGGGTGCCGCCGCGGATGACGACGCCCAGGGCCACCACCGCGTCGAAGTGCGGAGCCAGCCTGGCCGCGGCGACGGGCAGCTCGAAGCTGCCGGGGACCCGGACCAGGGTCGTCTGTGCGCCGGCTTCCGCCGCGGCGCGCTGCGCACCCGAGACGAGTCCCTCCATGATCTGCGTGTGCCAGGAGGCGGCGACGATCGCCACCTTGAGCTCGCTCGCGTCGATGGAGATGTCAGGTGCTCCGAAATGTGCCATGGGTGTTCCTTCTGTTCGTCAGGGGCTGTTCGTGATGGGGCTGTTCGCGGTCGGGCGGGTCAGCCGGCGAGGGTCAGGGTGTGGTGCATGCGGTTGCGTTTGGTCGCGAGGTACTTGGAGTTCTCCGGCCGGGCGGGGATCTCGATCGGGACGACCGCCTCGACGGTGATGCCGAGGGCCTCGAGGGCGTGCGTCTTCTCGGGGTTGTTCGTCAGCAGCCGGATCCGGGTCAGGCCCAGGGTGTGGAGGAACTCCGCGGCCGCGCGGTAGTCGCGGACATCATCGTAGAAGCCGAGCCTGAGGTTGGCCTCGACCGTGTCGAGGCCCGAGTCCTGCAGGGCGTAGGCCTTGATCTTGTTGCTCAGGCCGATTCCGCGGCCCTCATGGCCGGTGAGGTAGACGACCGCGCCTCCCTGATCGGCGATCATCTCCAGGGCGAGCTCGAGCTGCTCCCCGCAGTCGCACCGGTAGGAGCCGAAGACGTCTCCCGTCAGGCACTCCGAGTGCACCCGCACGAGTGGGGCCGGAGCCGACTCGGACCCCGCACCCGCCCCGGCGGCCGGCTTCGACGCGGACCCCGTACCCGCCCCGGCGACCGGCTTCGACGCGGACTCCGGATCCGTCTCCGCCTGCTCGATCGTCCCCGCAGTCCGGTCGAGTCCGGTGTAGACGCCGAGGTGGTCGTGGCCGTCGACGGTGAAGGCGCGGGTGATGAATGTGCCGTACTTCGTCGGCAGCGGCACCTCGGTGGGCAGATCCTTGGGCACCGCGCTCTGCCCGTCACCGGCCTCCAGGTACCTGACGAGCTGCTCGATCGAGACCATGACCAGGCCGTGGGCGTCGGCGAACCGGCGCAGGGCGTCGAAGCGCATCATCGAGCCGTCGTCGTGGACCACCTCGGCGATCATCGACACGGGCTGGGCGCCGGCGAGGCGGGCGAACTCGACCCCGGCCTCGGTGTGGCCCGGGCGCTCCCGCACGCCGCCGGACTTCGCGATGAGCGGGAACACGTGCCCGGGCCGGGTGATCGCGGTGGGGTCGGGCTCGGCCATCGCCAGGGCGCGGCCGGTCAGGGCCCGTTCGGCGGCGCTGATCCCGGTGGTCACGCCGACGGCGTCGCAGCTGATCGTGTACGCGGTGCCCTTGGGGTCCTCGTTGTCGGTGACCATCGGCGGCAGGCCGAGCGCGGCGGCACGGTCGGCCTCCAGCGGCGCGCAGACCACGCCGGAGGTGAAGCGGACGAAGAACCCCATCGTCTCCGCCGTCGCCAATTCGGCGGCCATGATCAGATCGCCCTCGTTCTCGCGGTCCTCATCGTCGACGACGACGATCGGCCGACCGGCCGCGATCTCCGCGATGGCCTGCTCGATCGTGTCGAGCCCGGTACCGTCGCCGAGGTGGTCGGCGGGCGACTGCGTGTCCTCGCCGGGGTGTCCAGCGGGTGAGGGGGCTCCGAGGTGGGTGGGTGTGGTGTCAGACATGGTCGTTTCCTTGGACTGAAGCGGGGTTGATGGTGGTGGCGGCGTTGACGGCCGTGGCATTCGCGGCGTCGGCGGACGCCGGAGCACCGGTGAGCGGGGAGATGGTGGGCGTGCGGAAGGAGAGCAGGCGAGCGGTGTACTTCGCGAGCACGTCGACTTCGACGTTGACGGGGTCACCGGCCTTGAGGCTGCCGAAGGTGGTGTGGGTCAGGGTGGCCGGGATCAGGCCGACCTCCACCCAGGCGCGCGGCTCGTGCGAGGCGGACACGGCGGTCAGGGTGAGCGAGACGCCGTTGAGCGCGATGGATCCCTTGACGGCCGTGTACGGGGCGAGGTCGTGGGGAATGCCGATGCGCAGGGTCGACCACTCGGGATGGTCCTCGCGGTGGAGCAGTTCGCCGCAGCCGTCGACGTGACCCTGGACGATGTGGCCGTCGAACCGGCCGGAGGCGGGGGTGCAGCGTTCGAGGTTGACCTCGTCGCCGACCTGCAGGGCGCCGATGCCCGTCAGGCGCAGCGTCTCGCCCATCACCTCGGCGACGAAGCGGCCCGACGCGGGAGCCGACGCGGTGCCCTCCGACGCCGCGGCGGTGCCCGCCGTTCCCGAGGCGCTCGCCTCGGCGCTGCGGATCGATGTCAGGCAGACGCCGTTGACCGCCAGGGAGCCGCCGAGCTCGAGATCGGCGACGAGGTCGCCGGCGTCGATCGTGATGACGGCCGAGTCGGTGCCCAGCTCGATGGCCTCGACGCGACCGAGCCGTTCGATGATTCCGGTGAACACATGTCCTCCTTGGTTGAAGCGAAGTGGGGGAGTCAGATCGTGAAGTCCGCGGGCCGGGCCGCCGGGGCGAAGTGCAGCAGCACATCCCGTCCCAGGCGGGAGATCGCCGGTTCGGCGGTGTCGTCGGGAACGAGGCCGATCGACTCACTCAGAGTCGAGATGGCCAACCCCTCCAGGGACGATCGCCCGGGTCCGAGGATCATCGGGGCCTGGTAGCAGAAGATCTCGTCGACGACTCCGGCGGCGAAGAACGAGCCGAGCAGGGTCGGGCCGCCCTCGACCAGGACATGCTGGATGCCCTGGGCGTAGAGCTCGGCGAGGGCGGCGGTGACGTCGCGGGTGCGCACGTGCAGAGTGTCGGGATTGCGCGCGAGGTGGGAGCCGGGGGGCAGGGACGAGACGCCGATGACGACGGGCAGCGGCTGCGTCTGCAGCAGCCGACCGGACGATTCGCGGGCGGTGAGCATGGGATTGTCGGCGGACGCCGTACCCGTTCCCACGATGACCGCGCCGACCCGGGACCGCAGGAGGTGGGCGTGCTCACGCGATTCGCGCGAGGTGATCCACTTGCTCGTCCCGTCGGCGGCGGCCGCCCGCCCGTCGAGGCTCTGGGCGATCTTCGCCGTGACGAAGGGACGGGAGGCGTTCACCGCGGTGCGCCACCTGAAGTTGAGGGTGGCCGACTCCTCCCGGCACAGCCCCGAGCGGACCCGGACGCCCGCCTCGGCGAGCACGGTACCACCCCCGGCGGCCACGGCGTGGGAGTCGGGCAGGGCGAAGACGACCTCGGGGATGCCGGCGTCGAGGATGGCGCCGGTGCAGGGGCCGGTGCGGCCGTAATGGGAGCACGGCTCCAGGGTCACGAACAGGGCGGAGGTGGTGAGATCGACGCCGAGGCGCTTGGCCTTGACGATGGCGTCCGCCTCGGCGTGGAGCGAACCGGCGCCGGCATGGAAGCCGGTCACCGTCTGGCCGTCCGCGGTCACGATCGCGGCGCCCACGAGGGGGTTGGCTCCGCGGTGGCCCTGACGCGCGGCGTCGAGGGCCGCCGACATCGCGGCGATGTCGCGATCGGAGAATCCCGCTCCCATCAGAAAAACCTCCCAGGTTCGGAGCCGGGAGGGAGGAGATTGCGGGTGCAATGCACGGCGACGAAGACACCTGGCCGGCACTGCGAGCAGTGCCCGGTCATGGCGACCGCGGTCGCCATGTTCCTCCCATCCAGACTCTTACTGTCGGTCTCGGAATTCCACCGAGTCAGCCGGTTGCACGAAGTGCACCCAGGTCGCGGACTGTCACCGCCGGCACGGAATTTCACCGTCCCCGGAACATGTTGAGCACACATTAGCATGCCCAGATGCGAGGAATCCATGACGTTCATCACGCGGGCCGACGGAGGTGCGCGTTTGCCAAAGTCCATAACCAAGTTATATAACTGATTCATGGAAGATGCGGACCCGCGGCAACTCGTCTCGCGCCTGGTCGTCGTCTCGTCGCGCCTGACCCGGGCGCTGCGACGGACCATCGGCAACGAGAGCGACCTCGTCGTCCTCCGGGCGCTCGCGGTCGTCGAGCAGTACCAGCCGGTGCGCGTCGGCCACTTCGCGCAGGGATACCTCTGCTCCCAGCCGGCGGCCACGAAGCTGCTGGCCCGACTGGAGGCCGAGGGATTCGTCGAGCGGACCGCCAGCGCGTCCGACAGGAGGGCCTCGCAGTTCTCCCTCACCGAGGCGGGCCGGCGGCAGCTGGCCGGGCACCGGACCGCGATGGCCGAGCAGATGGAGCCTTATTTCCGCTCGCTGAGCGCCGAGGAGCGCATCAGCGTGGACCGGGCGCTGGGGCTCGTCAGCGAATACCTGGCCGACCAGCATCCGGTGGACCGCGACGAATGATCAGCAACGAGCAGTCACGAACGAAAGGAGCCGGTGGACCGGCGATGAGCGCAACCGAGAACAGCACGGTCAGAGGAGACGAGGAGGAGTCCATCCTCCGGCAGCCGCGAGCGGTCTGGGCAGTCGCATTCGCCTGCGTCATCGCCTTCATGGGCATCGGCCTCGTCGACCCGATCCTCCCCGCCATCTCGGCCGAACTCGACGCCTCCCCCTCGCAGTCCATGCTGCTGTTCACCAGCTACCTGTTCATCACCGGCGGGATGATGTTCTTCACCAGCTTCGTGTCCTCGCGGATCGGGGCGAAGACGACACTGCTCATCGGCCTTGTCCTCATCGTCGCCTTCGCCGCGCTCGCCGGATTCTCCGGCACGGTCGATCAGATCATCGGTTTCCGCGCCGGGTGGGGACTGGGCAACGCCCTGTTCATCTCCACGGCCCTGTCGACCATCGTCGGGGCGGCATCGGGCGGAGCCGAGAAGGCGATCATCCTCTACGAGGCGGCACTCGGGATCGGGATCGCCACCGGCCCCCTGCTGGGCGGTCTGCTCGGCGGGATCTCCTGGCGCGGTCCGTTCTTCGGCACCGCGGTGCTCATGGCCATCGGCTTCATCGCCATCATGGTGCTGCTGCCGAACGCCACCGGGAGCAGGAAGGAGGCGGGGGCCGACACTCACTCCGAAGCCCACGCTCACTCGGGTTCCGGCGCCGCCGACCACGTCAAGCTCAGCGCCACCTTCCGGGCGCTGGCCCATCCGGGCATCTGCACGCTCGGGATCTCGGCCCTGCTCTACAACTTCGGCTTCTTCGTGCTCCTCGCCTACAGCCCGTTCCCGGTGGAGGCGGCCGCGCACCGGCTCGGCCTCGAGGACTTCGGCGCGATGGGACTCGGGTGGGTCTTCTTCGGCTGGGGCGTGTGCCTGGCCGTCACCTCGGTGTTCGGGGCCCCGCTGCTGACCAAGCGGATGGGACGCCGGCGCAGCCTCGTCCTCACTCTCATCCTCCTGGCCGCTCTGCTCGTGGCGATGGCGTTCCTCGTCGAATCCTTCGTCGGCATCATCGTCTGCGTGATCGCGGCGGGCCTGCTGCTCGGCGTCCTCAACACCGTCTTCACCGAGTCCGTCATGGAGGTCAGCGAGCTGCCGCGTCCCGTCGCCTCGGGCACATACTCCGGGGTCCGGTTCCTCGGCGGCGCTGTCGCCCCGATGGTGGCCGGAACCGTCTCCGAGTCGATCAGCGCGGGCGCCCCCTACCTCTTCGGCGCCGGTGCGGTGCTCGCCTCGACCCTGGTTCTGGCGCTCGGCTGGAAGGCGCTGCGCCGGGTCGACGGTCACCTCGAGGAGTCACCCCTCGACGAGGCGTACGCGCTCACCGGCGGCGACGCCTGAGCGGCCGCATCGGCTGAACGCCGGGCGCACGAGCCGGGAAAGCCTCAGGACCCGCGAAGTCATTCTCGCGATCACAGCGGCTGCGGAACTCAGTTCCGCAGCCGCTGCCGCGCGCTCCGGACGAGGAATGCACCCACCCTAACAACCGCTTCTGCGGCGGCCGGATCGGAGGAGACCCGCATGCGGCACTTGTCACAGTCTCGACATATTCGGCGCGAGTTCACGGCAGACATTCGGCGTCGGTGTCAGAATGAGGGCAATGCTCCACCCGGCGGCGCACCCTGTGCCGCCCTCTCAACCGGAAAGAAAGACATCATGTCCTACGACGCGAACTCCGCCTACCCCGCCTATCCCGCCCAGCCCGCCGGACCCGGCGGCACGATTGCCGGTGCCTCGAACCCCGACGACCTGTCGCTGCCGCTCTACGGAGCCTCGTTCGCTCAGGCCGTCAAGCGCTTCTTCAAGAAGTACGCGACGTTCTCCGGCCGCGCCTCACGCAGCGAGTACTGGTGGATCGCACTCTTCATGTTCCTGCTGCAGCTGGTGCCCCTCATCCTCATGATGGTCGGCGGTGGGATGCTCGCCGGCTCGGCGGCGTCGGTCGATCCCAGTGACCCCTACGCCTCGAGTGCGGCCGTCGATGCCGCCTCAGGGCCCGCTTCCGTCCTCATGATCATCGGCGGAATCCTCATCGGCATCATCATCCTCGCCACCATCGTGCCGACGATCGCCCTGTCATGGCGTCGACTCCACGACGCGAACTTCCCGGGGCCGCTGTTCTTCCTCAACCTCATCCCCAGCGTCGGGTCGCTCATCGTGCTGATCCTCATGCTGATGCCGCCGAAGCCCGAGGGCCAGCGCTTCGACGCCTGAGCTCTCGGCGACCGCGTCACTGCGCCCCGCCGGCCGCTGTTCCCCCTCGGCTCCCGGGGCTCTCGCGGAATCGACGGTGTGGCCGCCGATGGAGCGGACGAATGAGATGACCATGGCGGTGAACACGATCGTCCAGACCGCCAGTGCGACCCAGTACCACTGGGCACCGATCCATGCGGCGATCGGAATGGAATCGGCCTCGCCGAGGTACATGCTCGCCACCGCGTACATCCCGGCGGGGAAGACCATGCTCCACAGCGAGGCCGAGTAGCCCAGCGGAATCCGGTGTTGGACGTGCCGCCACCAGCCGGCGAAGACCAGGGCCGGGATGAGCCAGGTGGCGAACGCCCACAGGGCCGCGGACGATCCCGAGATGAGCAGCTTGGTCGCGGCCAGCATCGGCGTCTCCTCGAGCACGATGATCCGCGACCCGGTCACGATCGAGATCGCCAGCGCGCCCATCGTGACCCAGTACGGGGCTTCGAGGTCGCCGGGTCCGAGGCGGTAGAGCAGGGCGCGGAGACCGACGAACACGGCGCACGCCGCGTAGAGCCCGACCCCGATCGTCCAGGTGCAGATCGCGATCAGGGACAGCGGCTCGCCGAGGTCGGGAAGACCACCGTGACCCGGCCCCGACATCGCCTGCGCCAGCCCGGTCGCGACGACGGCCACGGACTGGGTCGCGACGACCCAGACGAACCAGGTCCCGTTGACCTTCCTCAGGACCGGGCGCGAGCGCGCCGCGAGGATCGACGCGAACGGAATCAGGTAGCCCAGGACGGTCCAGGCAATGAGGCCCACCGCGAACAGGACGAGCGCGAGACGGACATGGCCGATCCCCTCCAGCGCGACGGCCAGGACGTTCGTGCCGGCGATGAAGGTGAAGAAGCCGAAGGAGCGGGCCGGGTCATGGAGATCGGCGATCATCCGGTCGCGGAAGCGTACGGCGCGCCAGACGACGAGGACCGCGAAGCAGGCGTAGAGGGCGCAGGCAATCGAGAACAGGATGAGCGCCAGGGGTCCGAAGCCCTTGATGTGCGCACCGACGGACATGATGCCGGTGGCCATCACCGAGGCGAAGCAGCCCGGAGGGACGGTGGCGGGAGTCAGCCCCCAGCCTCTGGTTCCGGCCCCGGACGTTTCAGTCTGCACAGTGCCCATTCGTCTCGCTCGTCAGGTGTCCACCAGGCCGCACACGGCCTCTCCCCGATACTACGTCCACAGCGTCCGGCGCCCTCGGAGCCATGCGCCCCGGCCGTGGTGCCCCGGGGTGCGCGGCAGTGTGGGATTGCAGACATTGAGGCCGATCTCAAGCCGATTCCCAGTTTCGGCGACTATTGTTACCCATAGGTAACTTAATCCTGCGGTCGCCGCGACGGTGTAGTGTGCTGGAACTGAGCGAGGCCACTGTGCCCGCGGTGCACCGGTCGACGCAGGCACACCATCATGGGAGCAGAGAGTATGGAAAGCCATCTGCGCACACTCGCCGAGACGGCGGACACGACGACGGACGAGACGACAGGCTCGGGGCGCGGAGCGATCAGCCTCCGCGGCTGGAGCATGAGCGGCAGGCAGGGAGACGTCTTCGCCGATGTCGACCTCGATGTCCCAGCCGGCTCGCTCGCGATCATCCGCGGCTCCGGGGGTACGGGAAAAACATCCCTGCTGCTGTCCCTGGCCGGTCGGATGCGAGTCTCCGCGGGCACCGGCAGTGTCGGTGGGCACGATATCCGCAGGCAGGCCCGGGCAGTTCGGTCGTGTGTGTCGGTCGGGCACGTCGCGGGCCTGACCGACCTCGAGAAGGACTTCACGGTCGCCCAGCATCTGGCCGAGAGGCTCATCATGCTCCAGCCCTGGTACAAGCCCTGGGTGTCGAAATCGTCCCTGCGGGAGGTCATCGAGGTGATCAGGGAGACGATCACCTCCGCCTCGGACGTCATCAACCGGCTGCCCGCGGACACCTTCTCCGCCGCGGACGCCGAGGATGCCGACTTCCTCATCGACGCCGAGGGATCGACCTTCGTCTCCGACCTCAGCGAACTGCAGAAGTTCCTCCTCGAGTTCAGCCTGGCCAGCCTGTCCCAGCCGCCGGTCATCGTGCTCGACAACATCGATTTCCTGCGCGAGCGCAGAGACCGTGCACGGGCCTGGGCGGGTCTGCTCATCTATCAGGAGCTGCGCCGGAAGCGCGATCCGGACAATCCGCTGACCCTGGTCGTGACCTGCGAGGACTCCGGCGACATCGGCCTCGTCCTCGAGGCGCTGGAGACGGAGATCAGCCCCGCCTCGGTGCTCGAGTGCGAACTCGGCTAGGACCATCCGCAGCGCCTCACTGCTCCCGCGAACCCTCCGCACCCCTCAGATCAGCTTAAGGTGACTTCTCAATGTTCTCCCTGCCCTGGCTAGAACTCACTCGCTTCAAACGGCACACGATCACGCGCCTGGCGATCATCGTCGTCGCCGTCATCCCCGCGATCTACGGCGGTCTCTACCTGGCCTCCAACTGGGCACCCACCGAGCACCTCGACCGGCTGCAGGCGGCCGTCGTCAACCATGACACCGGCGCCGAGAAGCCGAACTCCGACGGCGAGACGATCAATGCCGGCGACGAACTCGTCGACACGATCACGCCTGAGGGCGAAGGCGGATTCGATTGGCAGGAGACCTCGGCCACGGAGGCCGACGAGGGGCTGGCCGAGGGCCGCTACTTCGCGATCCTCGAGATCCCCTCGAACTTCTCCGAACGGCTCGTCTCCACCGGAGGCGACGATCCGGAACAGGCCGGGCTCGAGCTGCGCACTGACGATGCCCACAACTACATCGTCGGACAGCTGGCGGGAACCGTCCTGGGCGAGATCAAGGCGGGTCTGAACGAGACCACCACCTCAGAATACGTGTCCGAGGTCTATGTCGGCTTCAACGACATCCACTCCTCGATGGAGAAGGCCGCGGACGGAGCGACCCAGCTCCACGACGGCACCGTCGAGCTCCACGACGGCACCGGAACCCTGGCCGAGGGAGCCCACGAGCTCGACACCGGCGTGGGAGAGCTGGGCAAGGGCATCGGCGATCTCGACGACGGCGCCGCCGAACTCGTCACAGGCAGCGGGGACCTCGAGCAGGGTGCCGACGAACTCTCTCGGGGCACCACGGACGCGAAGAAGGGGGCGAAGAAGCTCTCCGAGGGCGCCTCGCAGGTGGCCGACGGCACCGGGCAGCTCCACGACGTCGCCGACGAGGCCACCGACAAGGCCGAGGATCTGAGGGGAAAGGCCGGCGACCTCGTCGACGGGACGCGACCGAAGCTGAGCAAGGCCGAAGAGGACTTCGACTCCGCTCGCACCACCGTCCGCACAGACATGGCCGACCGGATCGCGCAGCTCGAGAAGGACTATCCGGACGATCCGAACGTGGCCAGGCTCGCCGAGGAGATGAAGGGCCTGGGTGAGGAACTCGACGGCGCGCACAAGCGGGCCTCGACCGCCGCCGACGATGCCCGGGACCTGGAGGAACCGGTCACGGATGCCGTCGACGAGGTGATGGGCACAATCAAGTCCGCGGACCGGAAGATCGGCGAACTCGACGACGGTGCGCAGCAGGTCGCCACCGGTGCCGCCGATCTGCACACCGGTCTGAAGAAGCTCGACTCGGGGGCGGGACAGCTGGCACAGGGTGCCGGTGACCTCCACGACGGGACCGTCAAGCTCAAGGAGGGGACCGAGCAGGCCAAGGACGGGGTCGGGAAGCTGGGGGACGGTTCCTCGCAGTTGGCCGAGGGATCGACCGAACTCGATGAAGGTGCCGGGAAGCTCGTCGACGGGTCGAAGGAGCTGGCCGACAAGCTGACGGAGGGTCTCGAGCAGATCCCGACCTACGACAAGGCCGACCGAGAGCACCGCTCGGATGTCGTCGCGGTTCCCGTCGACGCAGACAAGGTCAAGGACAACGCCGTCGACGTCTACGGTGAGGGCCTGGCCGCGTTCTTCGTGTCTCTGGCGCTGTGGATCGGCGGGATGATCACCTACATGGTCATCAACGCGATTCCCTACCGGGCACTCGCGTCATCGGCGAAGTCGACCCGCATCGCGTGGGCGGGCTACGTGCCGGGGCTGCTGTTCGGCATCGCTCAGGTGGCAGTGCTCTACGCCGTGCTCACCTTCGCCCTCGACTTCACCGCCGGAGCATGGCTGTGGACGCTGCTGTTCTCGGTCCTGGTGGCCGCGAGCTTCCACGCCGTCCACCAGTTCTGCGTCGCACTGCTCGGGGGAGTGGGTCGGCTCGTGGCGCTCGTGCTGCTGATGATCCAGATCGCCTCGGCAGGCGGGACGTATCCGGTCCAGACCGCTCCGCCGATCTTCCAGGCGATCTCGCCGTTCCTGCCGATGACCCACGCAGTGACCGGCCTGCGGACGCTGATCGCCGGCGGCGACATGTTCATCGCAGTCCAATCCGCGGCGGTGCTCCTGCTGATGACGGTGATCTTCCTGCTCGCGACCGTGTGGACGTGCAGCAAGAAGCGCATGGTGACGCTGACGCAGCTGCACCCGAGCCTGTCGCTGTAGGCGGGCGCGTCCCGCCGCCTCGGGCGCGGACGCGAGCGGCGTCGATCAGCCGGTGTGGCGGGGGGACAGGATGCAGAATTCGTTGCCCTCGGGATCGGCGAGCACGACCCAGGGCTCGTCACCTGTCTGCCCGACATCGACGCGGGAGGCGCCGAGGTCCAGCAGCCGCGCCACCTCTGCCTCCTGATCGTCGGGGCGGAAGTCCGGGTGGAGTC
Source organism: Brevibacterium sp. (assembly GCA_031179165.1). GTDB lineage: Bacteria > Actinomycetota > Actinomycetes > Actinomycetales > Brevibacteriaceae > Brevibacterium. The sequence continues at coordinate 3,804 of JAPSIC010000012.1, read as the reverse complement.
GATTCTTCACGGATCTGTCCGTCGGATCGGTGCCGAACAGGATCCCGGGCAGCCGATCCGGACTCGGCCGGATCTCGACCTCGTCGGGCTCGTCCATGACCACCACCCACCCGAGTGCCTCGGCCCACCAGTGCGCGAGTCCCCGCGGGTCCTCGGCGTCGACGACGAGCTGCTCCCATTCGAGTGCCATTCACTCAGGGTAGTCCTATTCGGCGGCGAGGTGGGGGCAACGGCTCCCTCCGCCTTCGGACTCACCCCACGGCAATGAGAACGGTCGCGATCAGTGCCGCTGCCAGTCCGAGTGCCTGAGACCGACGGAGTCGCTCATTCAGGAATAACAGTCCCACGATGATGGGAACAACAGGATAGAGCGAGGACAGGACGACGGCGACCGTGACGATCTCGGTTCGGAGCGCGAACAGGTATGCGGCCAAGGCGGTCGCCGCCAGCACGCCCGCACCGATGCTGAGAGCGAACGCCGATCCGGACCACGGGGCGGTGCTCCGTGTGGGGGCATGGCGAAGCAGAAGCATCGCAGCGATGAGGATCGTCGCGATCGCCGACGCCCGTCCACTGAGGACCGGCCACAGGCCGGAAGCCGAGTCTGCCTGGGCAAGGCACAGGTATTGGACGGCGATGCCACCGCTGGCGGCCAGTCCATCATAGACGGAGGCGCGCGAAGCAGGGCTGTCCTCGATCGTGGACCTGCTGACTAGCCACAATGCCGGCAGCGCGATCAGTATGCCGACCCAGGTCAACCAGGGTGGGCGCTCACCGAGGAGGGCCACGGTGACTAGCACGGGCAACGCGACGCCGCCCACGGCGCTGATCGGCACCACGACGGACATCGCGCCACGACTGAGGCCGCGAAAGAGAAACGCCATAGCCAGCCCGGTGCCGATGCCCGAGGCCGCACCCCAGGCGAGGTCCGCAGCCTCAGCGGATGCGGACGAAATAACGAGCATGATGAGACCGGTCGCGCAGAGGCCGCCGAGTTGTCCGATGAGAGCAACGCGCACAAAGGAGATGCGCCGGGAGGCGAGGCCGCCGATGACATCGGAGACCCCATAGCTCACAGCCGAGAACAGGGCCAGCGCGATGCCCATGGGCCACCTCCTCCCACGGCTGTCAGTGGAGCATCACGGCCTTGCCGGAACGGTTCGTGATGCGCTCGCCATCGCGCATACCGCATTGTTTCATGCGGAGCGCAGGGCGGCGAGCACGACTGCGGCGGGCAGGGGAGCAGTCGGGCGCGTCCTCATCGAGGAGCGGTGAAACGCACTCACATTCACGTTCTCAGCCGAGGGCCAGCCTGGCCGCGAGGATGACGAGCACGATCGCGATGAGCACATCAAGGACCTGCCACACCCGCGGTCGGGCCAGAAGGCCGGACAGGGCCCGGGCGCCGTAGCCGATGCCGAGGAACCAGAGGAGAGAGCCGAGCATCGCGCCGAAGGTGAACGGGCGGACCCCGTCTGGGCCCTGCTGATTGGCGAGGTTGCCGAGCATGACGACGGTGTCGAGGTAGACGCCGGGATTGAGGAACGTCAGTGCCAGCGTCGTCGAGATCACGGCACCGAGGCTGCGGTGGACGGTGTCCGCTTGCAGTCCGGTGGCACTGCGCGCCGAGCGGAGACTTCCCCACGCGAACCACAGCAGGTACCCGACCCCGAGCCACCGCAGCACTTCGAGCACCCAGGGAGCCAGGAGGACGATCGCTCCGATCCCCACGGTGCCGGCGCCGATGAGCAGGATGTCGGCGAGGATGCAGATCGTCACGACTGCGCCGAGATGCTCGCGACGGATCCCCTGCCGCAGGACGAGCGCGTTCTGGGGCCCGACGGCGATGATGAGGGACCAGCCGGCGAGTACCCCGCCGATGACATGAGTGAGCACCCGCCCAGATTATTGCCCGCGCGCTGATGAGAAAAAGAAACGAATCTGCATCTGATGCAGAATATCTTCATGAATGTCGAGCATGTCAGAGCGGTGGCCGCAGTCGTCGACGAGGGCACGATCGAAGGCGGCGCCTTCGTCCTCGGGGTCACACCGTCCGCGACGAGTCAGCGGATCCGGGCATTGGAGACCCGCCTCGGCCAGGTGCTCATCCGGCGCACCAATCCGATCACCGTCACCGAGGCGGGGGAAGCGGTGCTCAGATACGCGCGGGAGATCGAACTGCTCGAATCCGAGACGATGGATCGGCTGCAGGGCCTGGCGACGGGCGAGGCCGGACGGGCCGAGGCCGGGAGACAGGATCGTCGGCCGCCGACGATCCTGCGGATCGGGGTCAACGCCGATTCGCTGTCGACGTGGTTTCGCCCGATCTTCGCCGAAGCGGCGGACTGGGACGACATCGTCATCCGCATCGAGGTCGTCGATCAGGACAAGGCCCTGCCCCTGCTGAACTCGGGGGAGGTGCTGGGGACCATCACCTCGACGAGCCGGAAGGGATACGGGACGCGCGCGGAGAAGCTCGGCGCGATGCGCTACGTGGCCGTCGCCACGAAGGGCCTGGTGGAGAAGTTCGGGGTCGTGGAGAAGTGCGAAGCTCAAGGCGCGCGGTGGGGCCAGCGGTCGCAACTCGGCGCCGAGGTGGATCTCGAGTCCATGCCGATGGTGAAGTTCGGCAAGGACGACGACCTGCAGCTCGACTTCCTCGCCCGGGCGGGAGTGGGCTCGACTCCTCCGGTCTCCGTGGTGCCGAGCTCGTGGGAGTTCGCCCATGCCGTTGCGGCCGGAGTCGGCTGGGGGCTGATCCCGGTCCTGCAGCTGGACGAGCTCAATGCAAGTGCCGAGCTCGTGCCGCTCACCGCCAGTCCTTCCGTCGAGGTGCCGCTCTACTGGCATCACTGGACCCTGGCCTCGGAGAAGCTCTCTCGCCTCACCGCCGCGCTTCATCGTGCCGCCGCCCACATGCGGTGAGGTGCGGTGGATCCAGGACCCGGAACGCATTCGTGCTTGTGTGGACGGGAGGGGAGCGGGACCTCAGCCGCGGCCGAGGATCGTGTCGATCATCCATCGGATCTGCTCGTGCACGGCATCGACGGTCATCCGCTCGGGAGTCACGATCGCATGCAGGCTGAGCCCGTCGATCATCGTGAACAGGGCCGTGGAGGAGGGGGCCACCTCGGCGGGGGAGAGGTGGCCCTCCTCGGCGAGGATCCCGAGCCACCGGTGCAGGCAGTCGTAGGTGAGATCGTGGCCGTATTCGAGGAGCCTGAGGGTGTGGGCGCGCTTCTCCGGTCCGAGGGCATTGACATGCATCCCGAACCACAGTTCGAGCTGCATGTCGCGGTGCTCGTGGGTGGGCAGGAACTGCGCGCAGCACTCGTAGAGGCGCTCGGCGGGAGCGCGGGAGGAATCGGCGATCGAGAAGTCGCTGATCGCCATGTCGAGGGAGCTGCGGACGACGGCCTCGTGGAGGTCGGCCTGGGTCGGGAAGTAGTGGCGCAGTGTCGAGGGGCCGATCCCCGCCTCCTTGGCGACCGCGCGGACACTGAGGTTGGCGCTGCCGGGCGCAGACCTCTCCGCCAGGCGGATCGCCGCTTCGATGATGTCGTCTCGTCGGGACAAATCTCCTCCTCGCCCTCAGCTTATGCCGCTCACGGTCTGCTCGGAGAACGCGACCGTCGAGAAGAGCATCGACCTTCAGTACATTGTACTGGTACAGTGTACTAGTACGATCCCCATCACCGCATTCCCCTCAGAATGGAGACCCCGATGATCAACAGCATTCACCAGTTCGCCGCTTCGTTCCCCGACTGGCTGCAATGGGCGGGGGTGCTCCTGGTCTCCGCGGTC
>JAPSIC010000011.1 GCA_031179165.1 Brevibacterium sp. | reverse complement strand
GACGAACTTCGGGGCGCTGGTCTACTTCGTCCCCGCCGGCGAGGTCGTCTGGCTGCTCGGGCTGGTCGTCGCCGCCGGCAACGTCCTCGGCGGGATCGCCGGGGCCCGCACGGCACTGAAGAAGGGCTCGGGCTTCGTCCGCGTCGTCTTCGTCGTCGTGGTCTCGGCGATGATCCTCCGGCTCGGCTACGAAGTCGTCGCCGGGCTGATCCGCTGACCGCGGGCGCCCGATCCGGTCGATCGTCGGTCGCGCTGATCCGCTGACTCCACGTCGCCCGATCCGGCCCCTGAGACGTCAGCCGATGGCTTTGAGCGCGTGGGCGTTGACCCCGCGGACGTCGGCTCCCGACAGGGCCCGGGCCACCCACAGCGAGCGCGCCGCATCGCCGAGGGCCGGGGACGAGCCGCCGCGAGCGGCCCGCAGATACCAGAACATGTTCGTGACCTCGCGGGCGACGGCCGCTCCCATCCCGTACTGCGGGTCGATGCCCGCGCACAGCGCGAGGTCCGTCGCGAAGCCCCGCAGCCACGCCGCCTGGGACTGCGGGTGCTGAGCCGGGATCTCGGACAGACGGTTCCACAGCACCGGGGCGATGGTGTACGCGGTCGGACCGGCCAGGGGCTGGGGATCGATCGCCTTCCACGTCGAGACCCCCGCCGCATCGGGATTGCCGGCGAGGATGTTGTAGTAGTGGAGGTCGGCGTGGATGAGCCAGTTCTCCTCCGAGGCGGCGAGCACGTTCATCCAGTTCCTGGCGAACGACAGCAGCAGGGAGTCACCGGCGCCCGCCTCCGGCCACCCGCTGAGCAGAGCGGCATCGGCGTCGAAGGCCGACAGCCACCCGGCTGCGACGTCCTGGACCCGCATGAACGCGGAGTCGGCGGGGATCTGCAGCGACTTCTGCAGGGCGCCCCAGACCGGGGGCACGTCGGGCAGCGGCAGCACGGAGAGATTGTCCTTCGTCCGCAGTCGCTCCTGCAGAGTCACCCGGAAGCTGCGGTCGTCCCTGATCACCCGCACGGCTCCATGCCCGTTCCACATCTTCAGCGCCCGCAGGGCCTGCGCATGGGCGGCGGTGTGTGCCGAGGTGGGGGCCGCGAACCGCAGCACGCCCTGATAGTTCTCCTGCGTCAGGACCGGGATGACGAGGCTCTCGCAGCCGGCCCACGGGGCTCCGGGCACCTCGTCGAAGCGCAGCTTCCACCGGTCGATGAGTTCGAACGCCATATAGTCGAGGGCGGCGACCCAGGCGTCGGTGCGGACCTTGCCGATGATGTCGCGCGTGGAAGTGTAGAGGACGGGCGGGACCTTCACTGCGAACCTGCTGTTCCCGTCCCTTGCGCGGTCGGAGCCGCAGCGCTGTCGGAGTAGGAGAAGCGCAGCGCCTGCGCGGCGCCGAAGACGCTGCGCGTGCGGGCGGACTCCCACAGCCGGATCGCGGCGAGGGGATCGGTGCGCAGCCACGGCAGCAGGGCTCCCGCCACCCGATCCTCGAGCGCCAGCGCCAGCTCACGCGCACTGCCCGCATCGGCGGGCACCGGCTCGAGCTCCCAGGAGGGCGAGTCCGGCGGCGGTTCGGTGTCCGTCTCCGCCAGCCCCTCGAGCATCTGCCCGGCCAGGGACCCGAGAGTCTCGAGGCGGGCCAGGGCGGCTCTGCGCTCGGGAGCCTCCGAGGCGAACTCGACGGCGAGGCGTTCGTAGCCATAGCCGGCGGCGCGCGCCTGCTCGAGGATGTCCGCGCAGACCTCGGCGTCGGGGGTGGCACCCCGGTCGGCCGGCGCCTCGGCTGTGGAGTGCCGCAGCAGGCTCTGCGCCGCATCGGCGATTGCGGGCCTCGTCGCTCCGACGGTGAGGGCGAACCCGGTCGCCACGTCGACGAGCACGGCGGTGAGACCCGAATCCAGGGTCGCCAGGACCTCGAACACGCCGGTGGACACCACCTCGGCGGCATCCAGGTACGACCGCTGCGGCTCGGCGGGCGGAGTCTGGGTGGCCAACTCGGTCGGAGGGGCCCAGACGGGACCGATCGCGGCGCGGAACTTCTCCAGGTCGGCCGTGGCCGTCTCCGGGTCGCCGGGACCCGGAGCGGTGGACTCGAGGATCGCCGCGATCCGGTTGCGCAGCTCGTCGCTGGCGTCGAGGTCGGGGACCTCGGGCTCCGTGTCCATCCGCAGCCCGCAGCCGGCGAGCGGACCGAGACTCGCCGCGACCACCCCGGTGACGAGAATGGTGCGGCGACTCACGGGAAAACGCATAGGGCAATCGTAACGGATGCTTAACTTCCGTTCCGGTAGTCCTCTAGGCTGTCCAGGTAGGCAATCAGCAGGAGGACACATGGACGAGGACGTGGCTCGGATCACAGAGCTGCTGCGGGAGCCGTTGGAGGCATCGGGGTACTACCTCGAGTCCGTGAAGGCGGTGGCGGCCGGTCAGCGGCGCGCCCTGACGGTCATCGTCGATCTCGACGAATCGAGCACGGAGCCGATGTCGATGGAGAAGATCGCCGAATCGTCGCGGATCGTCTCAGAGGCCCTCGACGAGGTCGAGGTGTTCCGCGACAAGCCCTACCAGCTCGAGGTCACCAGTCCGGGGGCGACCCGCAGGCTCGAATGCCCGCGGCACTTCCGGCGGGTGCTCGGCCGCAGGCTGGAGGTCCAGACGAAGAAGGACTCCTTCCGGCTCGACCTCGACGACGTCGGGGACACGACGATCGCGGGCCGGGATCCGGGCAGCGGAGAGCGGCGCAGCATCGATCTCGACGACATCGTCAAGGCTCAGGTCGAACTCAGGTTCCGCTGACCGCCCGTGCAGATTCGCCGTCCATCATGTGCGGTAGACTGGTGCGCCTGCGCAAATGCGCCCAGCGCCTGCGCGCACGGCGACGAACACCACAAGTGAAGACCGACAATTCAATGCTCGAGGGAGCCGGAGAGGGTATAGGCCATGGATATCGACCTCAGTGTCCTGCGCATCATCGAGCGAGAGCGTGAGATTCCGCTCGACACTCTGATCGAACTGATCGAACAAGCACTCTTCCTCGCCTACCAGAAGACCGAGGGCGCCTGGCCCGATGCCCGCGCCGAGCTCGACAAGACCACCGGCGAGGTCAAGATCTGGGCCGTCGAGTTCGACAACGACGACAACCCGATCGGGGAGTTCGACGACACCCCCACCGGCTTCGGGCGCATCGCGGCCCAGACCGCCCGGCAGGTCATCCACCAGCGCCTGCGCGACGTCGAGGACGAATCGGTCCTCGGCAGCTTCAAGGGCCGCGAGGGTGAGATCGTCTCCGGCACCGTGCAGCAGGGCCGGGACCCGCAGATGGTCCAGGTCGACCTCGGCGACGTCGAGGCGGTGCTGCCCCCGCACGAGCAGGTCCCCGGCGAGGAGTACCGTCACGGGATGCGGCTGCGCGTCTACATCGCCGACGTCCACAAGGGACCGCGGGGCACCTCGGTGACGGTGTCGCGGACCCACCCGAACCTCGTCCGCCGGCTGTTCGCCCACGAGGCCCCCGAGATCGCCGACGGCACCGTCGAGATCGTGTCGCTGGCCAGGGAGGCCGGCCACCGGACGAAGCTGGCCGTGCGCGCGACGAAGCCGGGAGTCAACGCCAAGGGAGCCTGCATCGGTGAGCTCGGCTCCCGGGTGCGCTCGGTGATGAACGAGCTCGGTCAGGAGAAGATCGACATCGTCGACTACAGCGACGACCCGGCGAAGTTCATCGGCCATGCGCTCTCACCCGCGAAGACCCTCAAGGTCGAGATCCTCGACGCCGCGGCCCAGGAGTCCCGGGCCGTCGTTCCCCGCGACCAGCTCTCCCTGGCCATCGGCAAGGAGGGGCAGAACGCCCGGCTCGCCGCCAAGCTCACCGGCTGGAAGATCGACATCGTCCCAGGCGCGTGAGTGCCGCACGCAACACCGGCGGCACCGGTCGATGGCAGACGCGGGAACGGAAGTGCTGTAGAATTGTCTACTGTGATTGCAGGCAGTGCACCCCAACGGACGTGCATCGCCTGCAGGACCACAGCCGATCGGGATGAGCTCATGCGATTTGTGCTCCGCCCCGATCAGCGCCCAGCGATCGTCCACGACGTGTCAGCGACACTGCCGGGACGAGGAGCTTGGGTGCACCCGGATGCGAAGTGCCTGCACAGGGCACTGACATCCACTGCCTTCGCTCGAGCCTTTCGAACGAAGGTCGCCGCCTCGGACATGCCGAGCATCGACATCGAACCCAAGCAGAACGGGTAGCCCGAATGGATGACAAGTTGTGAGTGTCGTGCGATGACACCCTCGCGGAAATTCGAAAGAGCAGTGGAATGAGAACTGCTCTTCATTGATGAGGTTCTTTCCTGACCGGGAAAGAACCCGGACAGGAGAACTGTGGCAAAGCCCCGTGTCCATGAGCTCGCCAAAGAGCTCGGCACAACAAGCAAGATCGTCCTCGAGAAGCTCCAGGACATGGGCGAATTCGTTCGCTCAGCATCCTCGACCCTCGAAGCCCCCGTCGTCCGACGGGTGAAGGAAGCCTTCGCCGATTCGGCGAACTCGACAGGCCAGAAGTCCGGCACGAAGCCGGCCAAGCCCGGTGCGTCGAGCCCCTCGAAGCCCGGCGCCCCGAAGCCCGGTGCGAAGAGTCCGGCGAAGCCGGGTGCTGCCAAGGCCGCCCCCGCCAAGTCGGAGGCCCCCGCCTCGAAGCCCGCCCCGGCCAAGCCGGCGGCGGAGAAGCCTGCCGCCGAGCAGCCGGCTCCCGGCAAGCCCGGCACGCCCAGGCCCGCTGCTCCGGGCAAGCCCGGCGCGGCCCAGTCGGCACCTGAGCCGGAGGCTCCCGCTGCCGAACAGGCTCCGGCGGCCGAGCGGTCGGAGACCAAGGCCGCTCGCCCCGGTGCGCCCAAGCCCGGTGCGGCCGCGCCTGCCGCCGGTGCGAGGCCCGGTGCCGCCAAACCCGGCGCCGCTCCGAAGCCGGCCGGCGGTGCCAAGCCCGGTGCCAGGCAGCCCTCGGCTCGTCCCGGCAACAACCCCTTCGCTCCCTCCCAGGGGATGCCGAAGCCCGGTCGCTCCGGCGGCCCGAAGCCCGGCGCCCGTCAGGGCGGTCAGGGTGGGGCCGGCGCCCGCCCCGGCAACAACCCCTTCGCGAACTCGCAGGGGATGCCGAAGCCGGGACAGAAGCCTCCTCGCCCCAGCGGCGAGGGCGCAGCGGCAGCCGGACCACGTCCGGGTGCTCCGCGTCCGGGTGCCCCGCGCCCGAACCCGTCGATGATGAAGAACTCCGCCCTCAACAAGCCGGCTCCGGGCCGGGGCAAGGGCGGAGGCCGTGGCAGTGCTCCGGCAGGCGGCGCAGCCGGTGCTCCCGGAGCGCCCGCCGGACGCCGCTCACCCGGTGGCGGCCCGGGCGGCCCGGCTCGCGGTTCCGGCCGCGGTCGCGGCAGCACGCAGGGTGCGTTCGGCCGCGGAGGCGGTCCGCGTCAGAAGGGACGCAAGTCCAAGCGGGCCAAGCGCGCCGAGCTCGAGCAGATGCAGGCGCCGTCCATCGGCGGCGTCAGCGTCCCACGCGGTGACGGCAGCACCCCGCTGCGCCTGCGCCGGGGATCCTCCCTGGCCGACTTCGCCGAGAAGATCAACACCGACCCGACGAACCTCGTCACGGTGCTGTTCCACCTCGGCGAGATGGCGACCATCACGCAGTCCCTCGACGAGGGCACCTTCCAGGTGCTCGGTGAGGAGCTCGGCTACAAGGTCGAGATCGTCTCGCCCGAGGACGAGGACCGCGAGCTGCTCGAGACCTTCGACATCGACCTCGACGCGGAAGCCGCCGAAGAGGACGACGAGGATCTCGTGGCGCGTCCGCCGGTCGTCACCGTCATGGGTCACGTCGACCACGGTAAGACCAAGCTGCTCGACGCGATCCGGTCGGCCAACGTGGCCGGTCGCGAGGCCGGTGGCATCACCCAGCACATCGGCGCCTACCAGGCCGAGGTCGAACACGAGGGCGAAACCCGCAAGATCACCTTCCTCGACACCCCGGGCCACGAGGCGTTCACCGCCATGCGTGCCCGCGGTGCGAAGTCGACCGACCTCGCGATCCTCGTGGTCGCCGCCGACGACGGTGTGATGCCGCAGACCATCGAAGCGCTCAACCACGCGCAGGCTGCCGACGTCCCGATCGTGGTCGCGGTCAACAAGATCGACAAGGAGGGTGCGAACCCTGCCAAGGTGATGCAGCAGCTGACCGAGTACAACCTCGTGGCCGAGGAGTACGGCGGCGACACGATGTTCGTGCCGATCTCCGCGCTCAAGCGGGAGGGAATCGACGAACTGCTCGAATCCGTGCTGCTGACCACGGACGCGGCGCTGGACCTGCGGGCCAACCCGAACAAGGCGGCCCGCGGCATCGCGATCGAGGCGAAGCTGGACAAGGGCCGCGGCGCGGTTGCGACCGTGCTCGTCGACTCCGGCACCCTGCGTGCCGGCGATGCCATCGTCTGCGGCACCGCCTTCGGTCGTGTGCGTGCGATGTTCGACGAGAACGGCAACAGCGTCTCCGAGGCAGGCCCGTCCCGTCCGGTCCAGGTGCTGGGTCTGTCGACCGTCCCGCGGGCAGGTGACACGTTCATCTCCACCGGCGACGATCGCACGGCTCGCCAGATCGCGGAGAAGCGCGATGCCATCGAGCGGAACGCCGCTCAGGCGCGCGGTCGCAAGCGGATCTCCCTCGAGGACTTCACCAAGGCGCTGGCCGAGGGCAAGGTCGACATGCTCAACCTCATCCTCAAGGGCGACGTGTCCGGTGCCGTCGAGGCGCTGGAGGACTCGCTGCTCAAGATCGATGTGGGCGACGAGGTCGATCTGCGCATCATCCACCGCGGCGTCGGTGCGATCACGGAGAACGACATCAACCTGGCGACCGTCGACAACGCGATCGTCATCGGCTTCAATGTCCGGCCGGAGGCGAAGGCTCGCGACCTGGCCGAGCGCGAAGGCGTCGACGTTCGCTACTACTCGGTGATCTACCAGGCGATCGACGACATCGAGAGCTCGCTCAAGGGCATGCTCAAGCCCGAGTTCGAAGAGGCTCAGACCGGCACCGCCGAGATCCGCGAGGTCTTCCGGTCCTCGAAGTTCGGCAACATCGCCGGTTCGATCGTGCGCTCCGGGACCATCACGAGGAACTCGGCCGCCCGGGTCACCCGCGATGGAGTCGTCATCGGGGACAACCTCAAGATCGAGTCCCTGCGCCGCTTCAAGGACGACGCCACCGAGGTCCGCGACGGATTCGAGTGCGGTATCGGACTCGGAAGCTTCAACGACCTGCGGGTCGGCGACATCATCGAGACCTTCGAGATGCGCGAGAAGCCTCGCGACTGATCGGATCCGATCGATGAGACTGCGGCCGGTGCACCTGCACCGGCCGCAGTCGGTTCGGGCCCCGGCACTCGCCCGGGTACGATCCACACAGGCACAGCAGTGCACCAGACCTCAGGCTCCAGCAAAGGAAACACCATGGCAGATGCAACTCGGGCGCGGAAGATCGCCGACCAGATCAAGGTCATCGTCGCGTCCACGATCGAACGCAGGCTCAAGGACCCCCGGCTCGGGTTCGTCACGGTGACCGACGTGCGCGTCACCGGCGACCTGCAGCATGCCTCGATCTTCTACACCGTCTACGGCGACGGCCAGGACCTCGAGTCCACCGGCAAGGCGCTGGAATCGGCCAAGGGGTTCATCCGCTCCGAGGTCGGCAAGGGGCTGACCATCCGGCTGACCCCGAGCATCGAGTTCATCGCCGACTCGGTCCCCGAGGCCGCGGCTCACCTCGATGACATCCTGGCGAAGGCGGCCGCCGAGGATGCCCGGATTAGGGAACTGGCGAAGGATGCCCGTCCGGCCGGCGATGAGGATCCCTACCGCAGGTCCGACGACGAGGACTGAGCAGGTCACGATCGGGAAGCGGGCTCGCCCGGGGGTCGAAGATCACGGTCTGGCGTGGGCACATCACGCTCGAACAACGATCGTCGACGGCGGTGCCCGGCCCGCCTTCGCGGGGCTCTCCACTCCTTCGCGTGACCCGTCTCACCCCCGCGCTCGGGCGCTCTGACCAGGGCTGTTCGCGAACTCTCCGGAACGGCCCAGAAAATTTCCCGTAACAGTTTTGTTATCTTTCTCCCGTGGTCTAGACTTTTCAAGGTAACGAAATGATCACGAGTCTGTTAAGGGATTTCTGCATTGGGTAAGCACTCCTCGCCAAAGCCTGGCTTCGCAAAGCAATTGATCCGGGACCTCACACCCGCGTCCAAGCGCTCCGGCGGTCGGCACTCCGCGCAAACCCCCTCGACGGCAACCTCGGTGCTGGCCACGGTCAGGCAGCGGCCCGTCGTCGCCGCGATCGCCGTTCCCGCCGCGGCCACCGCCGCAGTCGTCGGATCGACCGTCGTGATGGGACCCCCCGACACCGGCAACGTCACCACCGAGGCCGCCTCCTCCACCCAGCAGCAGCCGCAGTCGAGCCCCTCGGCCGTCAGTGAGGACGAGCTCAAGGCCGAGCGCGAGAAGGCCGCCAAGGAGTACATCGAGGACGTCAAGAACGACCCCAAGTACAAGAACAAGACCGAGAAGACGACGCTCAAGGTCAAGACCCCCAAGCCCGAGCCCACGACCGACAAGGCCTCGACGTCCGGGTCGAAGGGCTCCAAGGGCTCCTCGTCCGAGGACTCCGGGGGAGACACGCCCTCCGGCGTCTCGAACGAGCCGTGCGGCGTCTCGGCATCGATCGAATCCGGGCTGCTGCCCAACGCCGTCAACGGCTACCGCGCCGTCTGCGCGAAGTTCCCCGAGGTCAAGTCCTATGGCGGACGCCGCCAGGGTTCGGGCACCTCCGACCACTACACCGGTGAAGCCGTCGACATCATGATCAGCGGATCGACCGGCGATGCCATCGCCGAGTACCTGATCAAGAACCAGAAGACCCTCAACGTCAAGTACGTGATCTGGGAGCAGCGGATCTGGATGCCGGGCAGCGGCTGGAAGGGCATGTCCGATCGTGGTTCGGCCACCGCCAACCACTTCGACCACGTGCACGTCTCCTTCAACTGACCCGACGGTGAGCGACTCTTCCCCGCAGGGCATCCTCGTCTGCGACAAACCGCAGGGCATCACCTCCCACGGTGTCGTCTCCCGCATCCGCCGGTGGTTCGGCACCCGCAAGGTCGGCCACGCCGGCACTCTTGATCCGATGGCCACCGGAGTGCTCGTGCTCGGTCTCGGCCGGGGCACCAAGCTGCTCACCTACATCACCGGGGTGTCGAAGACCTACCTCGCAACCATCCGGCTCGGCTCGGCCACCCCCACCGATGACGCCGACTCACCCGCCGATCTCTTCGCCGACCCCGCGGATCTGGCCGCGGTCACGGCCGAGCGCATCTCGGCCGGCGTCGCCTCGCTGCGCGGCGTGATCGACCAGGTGCCCAGCGCCGTGTCGGCGATCAAGGTCGACGGCGTCCGGTCCTACGCGCGCGTGCGCTCGGGCGAGGACGTGGTGCTCAAGGCCCGCCAGGTCGAGGTCTCGCGCTTCGACATCGGCGACATCCGCTTCGCCGCAGGAGAGGGGCACATCGACGTCGACGTCGAGGTCGACTGCTCCTCGGGCACCTACGTCAGGGCACTCGCCCGCGATCTCGGCAGCCGCCTCGGCGTCTACGGACACCTCACTGCCCTGCGACGCACCCGCGTCGGCGCCTTCGGCATCGGTGAGGCGGTGGAGATCCCCGCCGACCTCGATGCTCCAACCCCCCGGCTGATCACCCTCGCCGAGGCGGCCCGGACCCTGCTGCCGAGCGTCGACGTCGACGCCGGGCGGGCCAAGGCCCTGATGCAGGGCAAGACGGTGCCCGTGCCCGGCGCTCCCGTCGACGGCGAGATCGCCGTGCTCTGCGGCGATGAGCTCGTGTCCATCGCCGAGGTGCGGCCCGGGGGACTGAAGTCCCTGACCGCCTTCGCCATCGATCGGGCCTGAGCAGACAGCAGGTTGTCATCAATCGGTGCAGCCGATTCGGCTGTGCCTGGACTGTCTGATACGGACGGGGTTCAGGGTCGGCCGTCCGCTGGTGGCTCTGTTCCTGCGGACGGTCAGCGCGTCCCGAATCCGGGTCGGTGCACCGGGTTCGCTCCTGGGAACTGCTCTGAGATACCCTGAGTCGGTGCACGGAAGGAGCGAACGTCGAGTGGAGATCTATCACGGACTGAACGAGGTCCCGGCCGATGCTGTCGGCACCGTCGTCACCTTGGGCAACTTCGACGGAGTCCACCGTGGCCATCAGACCGTGCTGACCGCGGTGGCGGCCCTGGCCGAGCAGCGATCGCTGCGCTCCGTGGCGATGACCTTCGACCCGCATCCGCGCATCGTCCACCGACCCTGGGAGCCGACCTGCCTCATCACCACCATCGAGCAGAAGGCCGCGCTGATCGGCCGGACCGGCCTCGACGCCCTGCTCATCCAGCCCTACGATCTCGGTTTCGCCGCCCAGTCCGCGGAGGAGTTCGTGCGCAGCTGCTTCGTCGAGGCACTGCGGGCCCAGGTCGTCGTCGTCGGTGAGGACGTCCGCTTCGGCAAGGGCAACGAGGGATCGCTGGAGACGCTGCGCCGCCTCGGCGAGAAGTACGGGTTCGACACCGTCACCATCGACGAGGTCGGCCGCGGGGGACGGTACTCCTCCTCCCGCATCCGCGAGCAGATCATCGCCGGCGACGTCGCCGAGGCGGCCGATCAGCTTGGCCGCTACCACTTCGTGTCCGGCACCGTCGTCCACGGCGACGCGCGTGGGCGCGACCTCGGGTTCCCCACCGCGAACCTCAGCCAGGACGCCGCGGGTCTCGTCCCTGCCGATGGCGTCTACGCGGGCCGGGCGACCTTCGACGGCGAAACCGTGCCCTACCCCGCGGCGATCTCCGTCGGCACGAACCCGACGTTCGACGGCAACGTCCGCCGCGTCGAGGCCTATGTGCTCGACAAGGAGTTCGGCGAGTTCGACGTCTACGACCGGCACATGACCCTGGAGTTCGTGGCCCGGATCAGGGGACAGGTGACCTTCACCGGGATGGACGAGCTCATCGTGCAGATGCACGAGGACATCGCTGATGTGCGCGAGGTGCTCCACACCTGAGCCGATGTGCGCCAGTGCCGATGCGCGCGAGGCACTCCACGCCAGAGCCGGTGCGCGAGTGCCGATGTGCGCCAGGCGGTCGACACCTGATAAGCTGAACTCTGCCGTTTTCACCGGCCGCGGTTCGATAGGGCTGAGACAGACAGGTCCCGGCGCCGCGCAACGACTTGTAAGGAGAATCCATGGCTCTCGACACTGCCACGAAGCAAGAGATCATCAAGGAATACGGAACTCATGAGGGCGACACCGGTTCTCCTGAGGTTCAGGTTGCCCTGCTGACCCGCCGGATCATCGATCTCACCGAGCACTTCAAGGACCACAAGCACGACCACCACTCGCGTCGTGGCCTGCTGCTCCTCGTCGGCCAGCGCCGCCGGATGCTCAAGTACCTGGCGAAGGTCGACATCGAGCGTTACCGCTCGCTGATCAAGCGCCTCGGCCTGCGTCGCTGATCACCGCTCGGATCGCCGACCGGTCCGAGCCCGCGACACGGTCGCAGCTCCGAAGTGCCCCACCTCAGGTGGGGCACTTCGTGCATTCACGCCGTCGACCTGCGGGTGTCCGGTGTCTCACGCCGGTCGTGGACCCATCTGCGGTAGACTGGGACGTGGACAGCCACGCCATGGACGCTTCGGTCCTCGGTAGTGGCCTCCGGAGGAATGCGCACAGCGCCGCTTCCGTGGGCCCCGATCGATGACCGGCTTGGATCCAGGGGCTGTCCAGGTCAATATCCACCGGCGGGACGCGGGCTGGAACCCTTCACGGGTGCCCGGACGCCGGTAACGAACAAGGAGAATACGTGGGAATCAACCCAGAATCCGCCGTCGCGCATATCGACAATGGACGCTTCGGCACTCATACCATCCGCTTCGAAACGGGCCGTCTGGCCCAGCAGGCCGCCGGCTCCGCCGTCGCCTACCTCGACGACGAGACCATGCTGCTCTCGGCCACGACCGTGGGCAAGAACCCGCGCGAGGGCTTCGACTTCTTCCCGCTGACGGTCGACGTCGAGGAGCGCATGTACGCGGCCGGCCGGATCCCCGGCTCGTTCTTCCGCCGTGAGGGACGCCCGACCACCGACGCGATCCTCACCTGCCGCCTCATCGACCGCCCGCTGCGCCCGTCCTTCACCAAGGGCATCCGCAACGAGGTCCAGGTCGTCGTCACCGTGATGTCGATCCACCCCGATCACATCTACGACGCGCTGGCCATCAACGCGGCCTCCATGTCGACCCAGCTCTCGGGTCTGCCGTTCTCCGGCCCCATCGGCGGTGTGCGCATCGCGCTCATCGACGGCCAGTGGGTGGCCTTCCCCAACTTCTCGCAGATGCCCGACGCCGTCTTCGACATGGTCGTCGCCGGTCGTGTCGTCGGCGACGACGTCGCCATCATGATGGTTGAGGCCGAAGCCACCGAGAACGCGATCGACCAGATCAAGACCGGCGCCTCGGCTCCCACCGAGGAGATCGTGGCCGAGGGTCTCGAAGCGGCCAAGCCGTTCATCCGCGAACTCTGCCGCGCCCAGGCCGAACTCGCCGAGACCGCCGCGAAGCCCGTCGCCGAGATCCCGGTCTTCCGCGACTACGAGGACGACGTCTACGAGGCCGTCCGCGAGCTCGCCGAGGACAAGCAGACGAAGAACTTCCAGATCGCCGACAAGCAGGAACGCGAAGCCGCGGGCGAAGCCCTGCTGGCCGAGCTCTTCGAGGCACTGGGCGAGCGCTTCGCCGGGCGTGAGAAGGAGATCGCCTCGGCGCTCAACGCCCTGACGAAGCAGGTCGTGCGCAAGCGCATCCTGACCGAGCAGGTCCGCATCGACGGTCGTGGGCTCAAGGACATCCGCCCCCTGACCGCCGAGGTGGGCGTCGTCCCCCGGGCGCACGGCTCGGCCATCTTCGAGCGCGGCGAGACCCAGATCCTCGGTGTCACCACCCTGAACATGCTCAAGCTCGAGCAGCAGATCGACTCTCTCTCACCCGTGACGTCCAAGCGCTACATCCACCACTACAACTTCCCGCCCTACTCGACCGGTGAGACCGGTCGCGTGGGCAGCCCGAAGCGCCGCGAGATCGGTCACGGCGCCCTCGCCGAGCGCGCCCTGGTGCCGGTCCTGCCCTCGCGCGAGGACTTCCCCTACGCGATCCGCGAGGTTTCCGAGGCCCTCGGCTCGAACGGGTCGACCTCGATGGGTTCGGTCTGCGCCTCGACCCTGGCCATGCTCTCTGCCGGTGTGCCGCTGCGCGCCCCGGTGGCCGGCATCGCGATGGGCCTCGTCTCCGACGTCATCAAGACCGACCAGGGTGAGCAGACCGCATACGCGGCTCTGACCGACATCCTCGGCGCCGAGGACGCCTTCGGAGACATGGACTTCAAGGTCGCCGGAACCCGCGACTTCGTGACCGCGATCCAGCTCGACACCAAGCTCGACGGCATTCCCGCCTCGGTGCTGGCCGCCGCGCTCAAGCAGGCCCGCGAAGCCCGCATGGTCATCCTCGACGTCATCGAGGACGCCATCGACGCTCCGGCGGAGATGGCTCCGACGGCTCCGCGCATCATCTCGGTCAACATCCCCGTGGACAAGATCGGTGAGGTCATCGGCCCCAAGGGCAAGATGATCAACCAGATCCAGGAGGACACCGGGGCCGACATCAGCATCGAGGACGACGGAACCGTCCTCATCGGCGCCACCGACGGTGAGGCCGCCGACGCCGCACGCTCGATGATCAACGCGATCGCCAACCCGCAGGTCCCCGAGGTCGGCGAACGCTACCTCGGCACCGTGGTCAAGACGATGAGCTTCGGCGCCTTCGTCTCGCTGACCCCGGGCAAGGACGGTCTCCTGCACATCTCCGAGCTGCGCAAGCTCAACGACGGCAAGCGCGTCGAGGACGTCGAGGACGTCGTCGGCGTGGGCCAGAAGGTCCAGGTCGAGATCACCAAGATCGACGATCGCGGCAAGCTGTCCCTGGCCCCCGTCACCGAAGGTGACGACGAAGGGTCGGAGAACTGATTCCGGGACATTCACACATCGGGGAGGACAGCCGCATCGCGCGGTCTGTCCTCCCCGGTGGTTTGACGGTCACCAGCGAGCACATGCCTGGCCTGGCCTCCGAGACGATCGGGATCTGGGTCGCCGCGGGCTCCCGGGACGAATCCGCGGACTCGGCGGGCTCGACGCACTTCCTCGAGCACATGCTCTTCAAGGGCACCTCGACCAAGGACGCCAAGACGATCGCCGCGGCCTTCGACCGCACCGGAGGGGACTCCAACGCCATCACGGCCAAGGAGCTCACCTGCTACTACTCGAGGTGCCTGGTCACGGACCTGCCCTCGATCACGGCCCTGCTCATCGACATGGTCTCGAACTCGGAGCTCGACGAGGCGGAGTTCGAACGTGAGCGCGGCGTCATCATCGAAGAGCTCGCGATGTCGGCCGACGACCCCGGCGATGTCCTCTTCGACGACTTCGACGCCCTCGTCTTCGGCGATCATCCTCTCGCCCGTCCGGTCGGAGCGACCAAGGACCAGATCCGGGTCCTCGCGCACCACACGCTGCTCGATCACTATTCCTCGACCTATGTCCCGCCCCGACTGGTCGTCGCCGCCGCCGGTGGCGCCACCCACGACGAGGTGGTGCGGATGGTCGAGGACGCGCTGAGTGCGGCGTGGATCGACCGTGATCTCGGCTCCCCGGCACCAGCCGAGGCGGGCGCGGGCAGTCTCGTCGCTGCTCCCGAGTCCCGGCTGATCCGTGAGGTCCCGACCTTCAGGTCGGGGCGCACGCACAGGATCAAGGACACCGAGCAGCTGGGGATCCTGCTCGGGACCGAGGGACTCGAAGAAGGCCATCCCGACAGGTTCGTCTACTCGGTCCTGCTCACGCTGCTCGGCGGCGGAATGTCCTCACGACTGTTCCAGAGCGTGCGCGAGGAACGCGGGCTCGCCTACGCCGTCAACTGTGTGGCCAGCCAATTCACCGACTTCGGGACCTTCGGCGTCTATGCCGGCTGTGCCCCGGAGAACGGTCAGGCCGTCGTCGACCTCATCATGGAGCAGTGGGAGCGCCTGGCGCAGAGTCCGCCCAGTCGGACCGAGCTCGATGAGATCGTGTCCCAGCTGTCCGGGTCGATGGTGCTCGGCCTTGAGTCCTCCGCGACTCGGATGAACCGGTTGGCGCGGTCGGAGATCTTCGGGATCCCGCTCGAGGCACCCGTCGACCTCATCGAACGCATCCGTTCAGTCACCGCCGAACAGGTCACCACCATGGCCGGCGAGCTGCTGTCGGGCCCGAAGGCCCTGGCCCTCGTCGGCCCACCCGCGAGCGTCGACCTGCCCTGAGACCGGCAGCCAGAAGCCGCAGACACCTCGGTGCCTGCGGCTTCTGTCGACTC
Source organism: Brevibacterium sp. (assembly GCA_031179165.1). Lineage (GTDB taxonomy): Bacteria > Actinomycetota > Actinomycetes > Actinomycetales > Brevibacteriaceae > Brevibacterium. Next base: position 25,432 of record JAPSIC010000011.1, on the reverse strand, counting down.
TGCGCCGGGGAGTTCGGGTCGGTCTTCGCCGGTGCCGTGCTAGAGCCGCCCGCGGTCGCCGCTGCGGCCACCGCGGTCTTCGTCGTGCCGCGCTAGAGCCGCCCGGAGGCCAGCACCCGGTGGAGGAACTGCCGGGTCCGCTCCTCCTGCGGGTCGGTGAAGATCTGCTCCGGGGTGCCCCGCTCGAGGATCTGACCCTGGTGCAGGAAGCACACCTGGGAGGCGACCTCCTTGGCGAAGCCCATCTCGTGGGTGGCCAGCAGCATCGTCATCCCGTCGGCGGCCAGCTCGCGCACGATCTCGAGCACATCGCCGACGAGCTCGGGGTCGAGTGCGGCGGTGATCTCATCGAGGAGCAGCGCCTGCGGGCGCATGGCCATGGCCCGGACGATGGCGACCCGCTGCTGCTGACCGCCGGAGAGGCTGTCGGGGTGGGCAGTGGCCTTCGCCTCCATCCCGACCTGTGTGAGCAGTTCGATGGCGTGAGCCTCGGCGGCCTCCTTCGCCACCCCGCCGACGAGGATCGGGGCCAGGGTGATGTTCTCCAGCACGGTCATGTGCGGGAACAGGTTGTAGGACTGGAACACCATGCCGATGTTGCGGCGCAGACGGTTGACGTCGACGCCGACCCCGGTGATCGGATCCCCGTCGAGGACGATCTCACCGGAATCGATGGGCTCCAGTGCGTTGATGCACTTGAGCAGCGTCGACTTCCCGGAGCCCGAGGCCCCGATCAGGCACACCACCTCGTGGGCCTCGACGTCGATGGTGATCCCCTTGAGAACCGGGTTCGTCCCATAGGACTTGTGGACGTCTGTGATCTCGAGGAACGGCATCAGAGCGCACCTGCTTTCAACTTGGCGGCGTCCTTGGCCATCAGCCTGTCGACGAACCGCGCCTGGGGGATCGTGGCGATGATGAAGACCACCGCGACGACCAGTACGGGCGAGAGATTGAACACCGAGGACGAGATGAGCCGCGCCTGCATGAAGGAGTCGATGACGCCCATGATGCTGATCAGCGCCGTGTCCTTCTGCAGCCCGATGAAGTCGTTGAGCAGGGGCGGGACCATCCGGCGGGTGGCCTGCGGGACGATGACCTTGCGCAGGGTCTGCCCGTAGGACAGACCGAGCGACCGGGCCGCCGACCACTGCGACGGGTGGATGGACTCGAGCCCGGCCCGGTACACCTCGGCGACGTAGCCGGTGTAGGTCAGGGCCAGAGCGATGATCGCGAGCATCGTCGGGCTGAGATCGCTGACGATCGGGACCTTGGCGATCGTCAGCCCGAAGCCGACCAGGTAGAGGACGATGATCGAGGGAATGGCCCGGAACACGTCGACGTAGACCGTGGCCAGCCAGCGCAACGGCCTGCCCGGCCGCCCGGGCAGCATCCGCATGATCGCGATGCCGAGCCCGGCGATGAGCACGATGATCTCGGCGCCGATGGCCACCTGAACGTTGATCCAGAAGCCCTCGGCGACCTTCGACCAGGACTGGGCGATGAAGTCGGCGCGCAGGAACGTCTTCGTCACCGCTGCGTCATTGGTGGTGACGAAGTGGAGGAGAGCGGCGACGACGAGGAATCCGGCCGAGAAGCCCAGCGAGGTCAGGGCCGAATCGCGTCCACTCGAGGCGCTGGCGCGTGCTCCGCGCAGGTCGGAGGCGGCCAGCGCCCGGGTCCGGCCGGCGTTGAGGGCCAGTGACCGGGCCCAGGGCAGCAGCGGGTAGAGCATCACCAGCCCGATCACGCCGATGATGAGCGGCATCATCGGCGTCTTGGCCTGATTGATGAGGTGGACCTGGTAGAGCCCTGTCCAGAAGACGTACGCGGTCAGCGCCCAGACTCCGAGGGCGAGGATGCTGAGCCCGAAGACACGCCGAGGCGGAGTCGGGGTGCCGGCCTTGGCCATGCGAGTGGAGATCGACATCCGAGCGCCTCTCAGAACTCGGGGATGGTGTTGGGATCGGTCCCGAACGCCTCTGCCAGCCATGCCGAGGAGAGCCCGTCGAAGGTGCCGTCGTCGTGCATCGCCTTGATGGCCTTGTCCAGCTCCCCGATGTTGGCCGAGCCCTGTGGGTAGATCGCGCCGTACTCCTCACCCGAGTCGTACTGACCGACGACCTCCAGCGCGCCGCCGGACTGCTGGGCGAATCCGAGCACGATCGCCGTGTCCTGGAGTGCCGCGTCGATCTGCCCGGACTGGACCGCCGTGATCATGCCCTCGGTGTCCTGGAATGTCCGCGCGTCCTTCTTCGGCGACACGTTCTCGGGGACGAAGTCGACGGCGGTGGTCCCGACCTGCACGCCGAGCTGCTTGTCGGCGATGTTCTCAGGCGTGAGTCCGCTGTCGGCCTGGGTGAGCACGCCGATCTTCGAGGAGTAGTAGGGCTCGGAGAAGTCGACGACCTTGTCACGCTCCTCGGTGATCGAGACCTGCGCCAGGGCGATGTCGAAGTCCTTGACCTGGCCGGCGACGAGTCCGTCGAAGCTGACGTTCTTCACCGTGACGGACTTGAGGCCGGCGCGGTGGGCGATGTTCGCGGCCATGCAGTACTCGTAACCGCCGGTGATGTCCTCGGGGGAGAGGCCCTTCCACCAGGCGGGAGAGGGCAGATTCGTGGCCACGGTGAGCGTGTCGGCGGCGACCGGGTCGATCGTGATGGACCCGGCCTCGCCGGTGACCTCGCATTCGCCGAAGGCGGAGTCGCCGCCGGCATCGGCATCGGCCGAACCGGAGGAACAGGCCGAGAGGAAGAGGGCTGAGACTGCGGCGACGGCGATCATGGTGGTTGAGGTGCGCATGAGAACTCCGTTGTTCGGGATCGGTTATTTTGAACGGCTGTTGAGTTAAGAATAAGTGATACATGTGATCGAGGCCACTGATCAAGCGATCTGGATAGAATCGTTATGCAATGAGCGGCGGAGGGCGGGTGGTCTCTGCGCTTCCGTGAAAGGGTGGAGACATGAGCAGGAAACGGGCGTCGGTTCGGCGTGAGGAGATCCTGGCCGCCACGATCGAGGAGATCGAGGCCACGGGTCTGAGGACGCTGCGCGTCGCCGATGTCGCCAAGCGGCTGGGGCTGAGTCCGAGCCTGGTCATCTATCACTTCGTGACGAAGGAGGCCCTCGTCGCAGCGGCCTTCGCGCATGCCGGCGAGAACGATCTCTACCGTGCGCGCAGGATCGCCGCGACGGGCAGGCCGGCTCGGGAGAAGCTCGACGAGGTCATCGCCTGGTACATGCCCACCGGCTCGACGCGGAGCTGGAAGATCTGGATCGACGGCTGGTCGGCCGGCCTGTTCGACACCGAGCTCAAGGCGACGTTCGCCGCCCTCGACAAGGAGTGGAAGGCGATCCTCGCCAGCCTCATCGAGGCGGGACGCGATGCTGGCGAGTTCGCCCCCGGCGCCGACTCCGCGCAGACAATCGCGACCCGGATCCTCGCCTATCTCGACGGGCTCGCGATCCAGGCGATGTTCCATCCCGGCGACGTCTCCCGGCAGGTGATGGGTGAGTGGGCAGGCGCCTTCGTCGCCCGCGAGCTCGAGCCGGCGGAGTCGTAGCGGGATGCCGACGGATTCGCAGCGGGATTCCGGATGCCTCGTCTGCGGTTCGACACGGTCGGCGAATGGTGGTCCCCGCCTCTTGACTCCGGGTGCAGTCAGCGTCCAGACTGGAGCTCACACCACTACTGAACCGTGATTCAGTTAATTCTTGGAGGCCCCATGTTCATGGACATCACCTGGCGGGATCCCGTCACCGGCACCCACGGGTACGTCGTCATCGACACCCTGGTCCGCGGCACCGCCTCCGGGGGACTGCGGATGCGCCCCGGCTGCACCCTCGAGGAGGTCCGCGGGCTGGCACAGGGGATGACCCGCAAGGAGGCGATCCATCTGCGTCCCGGACGCCGGTACATCCCCGTCGGCGGGGCGAAGGGCGGAATCGACTTCGATCCCCGCGCGCCCGGGGCCGCGGACGTGCTCGAGAGGTTCCTCGTCGCCGTCAACCCGATCATGCACTCCTACTGGGCGCTCGGCGAGGACCTCGGGGTCCGGCAGGACGCGATCGATGAGATCCTCGACCGCCGTGGACTCGGCAGCGGGCTGAGCGCCGTGGAGAAGCTCGTCGACGACCCGCAGGCGATGGAGGCCCGCGCGCAGAAGGCGTTCACCACCGTCGTCGACGGCGTCTCCCAGGACGAACTCGTCGGCGGTCTCGGGGTGGCCACCTCGGTGTTCGCCGCCCTCGACGCCGACGGGCGCGAACGCGCCGGGGCGACGGCGGTGATCCAGGGCTTCGGCTCCATGGGCGGAGCCACTGCCCGCTTCCTCGCCGAGGCGGGGGTCACGGTCGTCGGCATCGCCGATGCCGACGGCTTCGTCTCGAACCCGCAGGGCCTCGACGTCGAAACGCTGCTCGCCACCCGGGATCCCTTCGGAGGCATCGACCGGACCGTCCTGCGCGACGGTGACCAAGTCGGTCACCGGGACGACTGGCTGGCCGCCGACGTCGATGTGCTCGTCCCCGCGGCCGTCAGCTATGCGATCACCGCGGAGAACTGCGAGAGGATCAGGGCGAAGTACATCGTCGAGGCGGCGAACATGCCGGTCCTGCCCGAGGCCGAAGCCGCGCTCGCTGCCCGCGGGGTCACGGTGGTCCCGGACTTCCTCGCCAACTCCGCCACCAATGCCTGGTGGTGGTGGGTGACCTTCGGTGACGTCGACGGCACCTGGGAGCACAGCCGCGCGCTCATCGCCGACACCCTCTACGAGCTCACGAGCGAGGTCCTCGCCGAGGCGCGAGCCCAGGGGACCAGTCCCCGGGCCGCCGCCCAGGCGAAGGTCGACGCCAATCTCGACCGGCTCCGCTCGGCCGAGGCCATCGAGACACCCGGCGCGCTCTCGTCACCCGAACCCGCGCCGACCGAACGCGCACCTGCATCCCCTGCGGCTCCGGCGGCACCCGGATCTGCCGGGACCGTGCTGAGCGCGGCGAGCGCGGAGCGGTAGCGACGTGGACCAGTTCTTCGACCCCCGCAGCGTCGCCGTCATCGGAGCCTCGAACGACCCCGCGAAATGGGGCTTCTGGCTGGCCGCCGGGGCGCTGCGCGGGGCGTCGCGACGCGAGGTCTACCTCATCAACTCCCGGGCCGCCTCGATCCAGGGCGAACCCACCTACGCCGGCCTCGACGACCTCCCGGTGGTGCCGGAGCTGCTGGTGATCTCGATCCCCGGACCCGCCGTCGCCGCCGCCGTCGACGAAGCGCTGGCCGCAGGGGTCCCGGCGTTCCTCATCATCAGCGCCCGCGTCCCGCAGGCCGACGACATCGCCGCGCGGATCACTGCGGCCGGCGCCCGGCTGATCGGCCCGGCCTCGCTGGGCCTCGTCGATGCGGGCAATGACCTGCTGCTGGCCTGGGGACACTTCACGCCGGGGTCGCTGGCCGTCGTGACCCAGAGCGGGCAACTGGGAACGGAGATCGCCACCCTCTCGGCCCGCAGCGGCCTCGGGATCTCCCGCTTCGCCTCGATCGGCGGTCAGTCCGATGTCCGCGCCTCGGAGATCCTCGAGACCCTCGTCGACGACCCGAACACCGCACAGATCGTCCTCTACCTCGAATCCTTCACCGGCGGGCCCGCACTGGTCTCGGCGATGAAGAGGCTGCGCGCGGCGGGCAAGCCGACGATGATCCTCACCACCGGGATGTCGAGCGCGGGAGCGCGCCTGGCGAAATCCCACACCGGCGCGCTGACCTCGGCGATCGACACCGTCGACGCCGCCTGCCGGGCGGCGGGAGCCCTGCGCCTGTCGACGCCGAGCGAGGTCGTCGAACTCGCCGGCTTCTTAGCCACCTCCTGGCTGCCGCAGGCACGGACCATCGCGATCATCTCCGACTCCGGGGGACAGGGCGCGATCGCCGCGGACATGGCCGAGCAGCACGGGCTCAGGGTCGAGGTCCTCGACCCCGGCACCCGTGCCCGGGTCGAGCATCATCTGCCCGCGGCCGGGCACATCGACAACCCGATCGATCTCGACGGCGCCGGCGAGGCCGACCTGTCCGTCTACGCCGCCCTCGTCGGGGAGCTGCTCGCCGATGAGACGATCGACGCCGTCGTCCTCAGCGGCTACTTCGGCTGCTACGGCGAGGACATCCCCGACCTCGTCGAGGCCGAACTCGCCGAGGTCGAGAAGCTGGGCCGGGCGGTCGCCGAGGCCCGCAAGCCCCTCGTCGTCCACTCGATGAGCGCCGACTCCCGCGCGGTCGCCGCCCTCTGGGAGCGCAACATCCCCAGCTACACCTCGATCGACGCCTCGATGCGGGTGCTCGCCCGGGCCGGGTTCTACGCCGCCCACTCCGGCCGGATCACTCCCAGCCTCGAGGAGTCCGGCCCGGTCACCCCGTGGGGGACCGGGTACGCCGCGGCCCGGAGGACGATCATGGCCGCCGGGGTCCCCGTGCCCGCCGCCGTCACCGTCACCCGCAGCGAGGACCTCGCCGAGGTGATCGACTCGTCCGCGCTGAGACCCCCGTTCGTGCTCAAGGCGGGCTGGCCCGCGCACAAGACGGAGGTCGGGGGAATCGCGCTCGGCCTGCCCGACCGGGCGGCGCTGGAAGCGGCGTACACGGACATGGTCACCCGCCTCGGCGAGGGGGAGTACATCGTCGAGGAGATGGACCGGCGTGAGAACGTCGTCGAGATCCTCGTCGGCGGCCGCCGGGACGAGAACTTCGGGCCGATCGTCATGGTCGGCGCAGGCGGGACGGAGACCGAGCTCTACGGCGACACCTGGCTGGAGCTGGCCCCCGTGTCGCAGGCCGAGGCCCTCGACATGCTCTCCCGGCTCAAGTGCTTCTCCCTGCTCACCGGGTGGCGGGGCCGACCAGCCGCCGACGTCGAGGCGCTCGCCGACGTCGTCGTCGCCGTGTCCCGGCTCATCGCCGCCGGCAACGACATCGACGAGATCGAGATCAACCCCGTCCGGGTCTCCCCGGAGGGAGCAATGGCCGTCGACGCCCTGGTCATCACCGGCGACCGGACCGACGGCAAGGACGACGAGGAGTGAACGTGGCACGTGAACAGAAGGAACTCACCGGGGGCGGACACCTGGCCCGAGCACTGCGGGCCGAGGGCATCACGCGTGTGTTCGGCATCCCCGGCACCCACAACCTCGAGATCTTCGCGCAGCTGAGCGCGCAGGGGATCGAGATCGTCTCTCCCCGCCACGAGCAGGGTGCCGGGTTCATGGCCGACGGGGCGGCCCGGGTCACCGGCGAGGTCCAGGTCGTCGTCACGACCACCGGCCCGGCCGTGCTCAACGCGCTCACCGCCCTCCTGCAGTCCTACACCGATTCGGTGCCCGTGCTTCTCGTCAGCCCCGGCATGCCGCTGCGGCATCCGGGCCGCGGCAACGGTCTGCTCCACGAGGTGCGCAACCAGGCGCTGGCGATCGAGGCCGTCCTCGGCGACAGCCACCGGGTCACGACCCCCGGAGAGGTGTCGCTGGCCGTCGGCCAGGCTCTGTCCCTGATGCGCTCGGGCCGGACCCGGCCCGCCCACATCGAGATCCCGCTCGACCTCGTCGAGGCGACCGGACCCGGGGGCCTCCACCCCTCCGTCACCCGGCCGGTGCCGCTGCCCGAGCCGGGTGCGGTCAGGTCCGCCGTCGAGGCGCTCGCCGGCTCCCTGCGCCCGCTGCTCATCGTCGGCGCCGGCGCCCATGGCTGCGGGGAGGAGATCGAGGAGCTGTCGTCGGCGCTCGGGGCGGGCATCATCGTGTCCTCCAATGCCAAGGGCACGATCGACGAGGGCCACGAGAACACCCTCGGCGCGATCGGGTTCCTGCCGGAGCTGCCCGAGCTCCTCGCCGAGGCCGACGCGATCGTCGCGATCGGCACCGAACTGGCGCCGAGCGACTTATGGCCCGAACCGCTCGTCCTGCCCGAGATCGTGGTCCGCATCGACATCGACGAGGTCCAGATGCTCACCAACGCGTCGGTCAGCCACCCGATCCTCGCCGACGCCGCGGACTCTACCGCGGCCCTGGCGCTGCGGCTGCGCGAGATGCGGACCCGCGGCAACACCCAGCAGGCCACGGACTGGGTGCGCGACAGGCAGGCGGTGATCGCCGCGGCCACCGCCCGGGAGGGCGGACCGTGGGCCGAGCTGAACCAGGCGCTGAACGCGTTCACCGAGCGGGACTCGGCCCCGGTCATCGTCGCCGCCGATTCCACCATGTGCTGTTACTACGGTGTCCAGACCGGGTGGAGGGCCCGCCGAGGCGACCGCTTCCTCTACCCCGCTGGTGCCGGCACCCTAGGCTTCGGGCTGCCCGCCGGCATCGGCGCCAAGCTCGCCGCCCCCGAAACCCGGGTGGTGGCGATCGAGGGGGACGGGGGATCGATGTTCACGATCGCGGAACTCGCCGCCGCCGTCCAGGCGCAGGTGGCGATGTCGCTGATCATCGTCGACAACGGCGGCTACGGGGAGATCCGCAACGAGATGGCCGACCGCGGCGACACCCCCTCGGGCGTGGCGCTGACCGGCCCCGACTTCCCGGCGCTGGCCAGGTCGATGGGCGCCCGGGGGGTCCACGTCGAGGGCGCGGACGAGCTGCTCGCCGCCCTCATCGAGGCCGAGTCGCATCCCGGGCCGACGCTGATCCACATCACCGAGGACTCCCGCGCCGCCGCCGACATGCTCGCCGGTCGCTGAGCCCGGCCCCGGCCAGCACGACCCGGGCCGCGCCGTTCACCCGCCACACACCCGCCACACGCCCGCCACACGCTCACCACCACACGTTCACCCACCACACCCACTCGCTCACCGCAGAGCGCAGAGAAGAAGGAACCTCCATGAGCTACACACCGTGGCCCCTGTCCGACGAGCAGGACGCCATCATCGACCTGTGCCGCACCTTCGCGACGGAGAAGATCCGGCCCGCCGGCCGCCTCGTCGACGAGGCCGACACCGAATCACCGGTCGAGCTGTTCGGCGAGGCCGCGAAGGTCGGGATCACCGACTTCATGATCCCCGAGGAGTTCGGCGGCGGTGGGTTCACCGACGTCTTCACCCAGTGCCTCGTCCAGGAGCAGCTGTGCTTCGGGGACCCGGGTATCGGGAACTTCCTGTGCTCGAACGGCTTCTTCGCCGACCCGATCCTGGCGCTGGGCACGGACGAGCAGAAGGAGCAGTGGCTGCGACCCCTGACCGGCACCTCGCCGAAGTTCACGGCCCTGGCGACGACGGAGCCCGGATCGGGATCCGACTCGGCATCGATCATCACCCGCGCCGACAGGGTCGAGGGCGGCTACCGGCTGGGCGGGCAGAAGGCCTGGATCTCGAACGCCGGCCTGGCCGACTACTACGTCGTGTTCGCGAAGACCGACACCTCCCAGCGCTCCAAGGGAGTCAGCGCCTTCCTGCTCGAGCGGGGCACGGAGGGCATGGAGTTCGGGGCGCCGATGAAGAAGATGGGGCAGCGGGCCATCGTGTGCCGGGAGGTCTTCTTCTCCGACGCCTTCGTCCCCGAGTCCAACCTGCTCGGCGCGGAGGGGCAGGGCTTCTACGGGCTGATGCGCACCTTCGACATCTCCCGTGTCGTCCTCGGCGCCGCGGCGCTCGGCACCGCCCGGGCCGCCTACGAGTACGCCCGCGACTACGCGCGGGAGAGGACCCAGTTCGGAAAGACGATCATCGACCACCAGGCCGTGGCCTTCCGGTTGGCCGATATGGCTTCACGCATCGACGCGGCCTGGCTGCAGGTGCTCAACACGGCGCGGATGATCGACGCCGGAGACGCGGTGGCCCGGGAGAAGGTGACCGCCTCGGCGGCGATGGCGAAGCTGAGCGCCTCCGAGACGGCGATGTTCTGCACCTGGGCGGCGGTGCAGACCCTCGGCGGCTGGGGCTACTCACGTGAGCATCCGGTCGAGCAGTGGATGCGCGATGCCAAGCTCGAGGAGATCGAGGAGGGCACCTCCGACATCATGCGCCTGCTCATCTCCCGGAACCTGCCCTGAGGCACCTGGAGCTCCGAGGCGCCGGACGCATGAGGCACGGGCGCCCTGAACTCGCGCACACCCGTCTACCAGCACTGATGTCGAGCATGGGTGGCACCGTCATCTGCTGTCATCTGGAATAGCCCGGCGCTCGACCGTGTTGTCCGGGATGAGGCCCTGTTATAGGGTCGAAACGAAGCCACCGCAACGGTGGGGATCAATTCTCTTCAGGAGGAATCTCATGGCTGAGCAGTACACTCTGCCGGAACTGCCCTACGACTACTCCGCACTCGAGCCGCACATCTCGGCTCGCATCATGGAGCTGCACCACGACAAGCACCACGCAACCTATGTCAAGGGTGCCAACACCGCCATCGAACAGCTGGCGGAAGCCCGTGAAAGCGGAAACCTGGCCGTGGTGCCGAAGCTGACCCGCGACCTCGCGTTCAACCTCGGCGGACACGTCAACCACTCCATCTTCTGGAACAACATGTCCCCGGACGGCGGCGACAAGCCCGTCGGTGAACTCGCCGCGGCCATCGACGACCAGTTCGGCTCGTTCGACAAGTTCCGTGAGCACTTCACCACTGCGGCCACGACGATCCAGGGCTCCGGTTGGGCCGTCCTCGTCTACGACCAGCTCGGCGGCAACCTGTTCATCGAGCAGCTCAAGGACCAGCAGTCCGACATCCAGCTCGGCGGCACCCCGATCCTCCAGCTCGACATGTGGGAGCACGCCTTCTACCTCGACTACCAGAACGTCAAGCCCGACTACGTGAAGGCCTGGTGGAACATCGTCAACTGGGCCGACGCCGGCGCCCGCTTCGACCGCGCGGTCTCCCAGACCAAGGGACTCCTGCTCGGCTGATCGCTCCAGCCCCAGCCTGACGGCGGTTCGGACACCTGTCCGGGCCGCCGTCGGTCGCGTCCGGGCGCGGTGACGGTGCGGCGGCGGGGAGTCGCTAGACTGGCCTGCGACGAATCGAGCAAGGAGTTTGAGCACATGAACCCAATTCGGGCAGCAGTCATCGGTGCGCAGGGACGCATGGGAACCCAGGCGGTCAACGCCATCAACGAGGCCGAGGGCCTCGAACTCGTCGCCGCCCTCGGCCGCGGCGATTCCCTCGACAGCCTGCTCGAGCACGAGGTCGACGTCGCGGTCGAACTCACCGTGCCCGCTTCGACCGAGGACAACGTCCGCTTCCTCGTCGAGCACGACATCGACACCGTCGTCGGCACCACCGGCTGGAACGCCGAGCGGCTGGACCGCCTGCGTGACCTTCTCGGCACGCACCCCGACACCGGCGTCCTCATCGCCCCCAACTTCTCCATCGGCGCCGTCCTGGCCATGCACTTCGCCGAGGTGGCCGCCAAGTACTTCGACTCCGCCGAGGTGGTCGAGATCCACCACCCCCGCAAGCTCGACGCGCCCTCCGGGACCGCCGTGCACACCGCCCAGCGGATCGCCGCCGCCCGCAGCGCGGCCGGACTGCCGCCGGTGCCCGACGCCACCGAGCTCGACCCCGACGGAGCCAGGGGAGCGGTCATCGACGGCATCCACGTCCACGCCATCCGGCAACTGGGCATGACCGCCTCCGAGGAGATCCACTTCGGCACCAGCGGCGAAGCCCTGACGATCCGCACGGACTCGTTCTCCACCTCGGCGTTCATGCCCGGCATCATCACGGCGGTGCGCGCGATCGGCGACACCAGGGGACTTGTCCACGGCCTCGAGAATCTGCTCGACCTCTGATGTCGAAGGCCAAGATCGGAGCCGTCATCGTCTCCGTGCTGCTCGTCTTCTACTTCATCCTGATGGGGCAGCGGGCCTTGATCCTGCTCCGTGAACCCGAGCTCGTCCCCAAGCTCATGGGCATCGCACTCATCGTCCTGCCGGTCGTCGGCGCCTGGGCGCTGGTCATGGAGCTCCTGTTCGGCACCCGGATGGAGCGGCTCGCGAAGATCCTCGAGGCCGAGGGCGGGCTGCCCGTCGACGACCTGCCCCGGACCCCCGGCGGCAGGATCGTGCAGTCGGCCGCTGACGAGGCGTTCGGCCAGTACCAGCAGGAGGCCGAGGCTGCACCGGATGACTGGCGCTCCTGGTTCCGGCTCTCCTGCGCCTACGACGCCAGCGGAGACCGGAAGCGGGCCCGGGCCACGATGCGCAAGGCCATCGGAATATACCGTTCCCGCGCCTGAGCGCGCCGGCTGCTGAGCGCGCGGCGAGCCTGCGTCAGGTCTCCGACTCCGGCCGCCGGTCGGGGTCCCGGCCGTCCCGCACCTCGACCCCCGGCCCGCCTTCCGACACCGGCGCGGAGGAGCCGATGAGCGCCGCGATCCCCGCCTCGAGCGGACCGCGCGGGCCGATGCCGAGCTTCCATCCGATCGCCAGCAGGGAGAAGCAGATCCCATGGAGTGCGAACTCCGTGAGCTCCCGGGAGGTCGCGAGCTCCCCGAAGGCCGGATTGCGACCGATCAGAGGGTGGGTGATCTGGAGCAGGACGACGTGGGCACTGTAGACGCTCAAGGGCATCGAACCGGGCGCGCTCACCGGTGCGAGCACCCAGGACCACCGCCCCAGCAGGACGACGACGGCCTGGCACACCGCGATCGCCGCCACGGACGTCCCTCCGGTCAGCAGGAGGTCGAACGGAGTTCCCGAATGCGGCCCGGAGATCGCCAGCCACCACCATGACGTCGTCGGTGTCACTCCGAAGCTGCCCGTGAACAGGGCGGCACCGAGGTCGATCCCGAACCGTTCGGAGGCCTCGATCAGGACCGCCCCGCCGCCGGCGACGGTGAGCAGGATCCAGGACGCCGCCTTGCCGACGGCGGCCATCGCGACCCCGCCGACGAAGAGGCCGACCAGGTGCCGGCGGACGTCGAGCTTCGCGCAGGCCATGCCCAGCAGGAGGTAGGACATCCACTGCAGGATCGGGTAGTAGCCGGTGAACACCAGATCCTTGAGCATCGTCAGCGGAGATGTGAGATCGAACCACGACATCGGCAGGTAGCTCGGCGACAGCCCCAGCTGACTGCGGAGGAGCATCGACGCCACCGGGCTGAGCAGCATCCACGTCAGGCTGAGCACGAACAGCCAGCGGGCGCGCAGCCGGAGGAAGAGCAGGGCGAGGGCGAACATGATCCCGTAGTTGACGAGGATCACCGCCAAGAACGTCGAAACGGTGCCCAGGCACAGACCGATGACGGTGATCGCCGCGGCCCGGATGAGCACACTCGGTGCGACGGTGCGCAGTCCGGCGCCCGGCCGGTCCAACCGGGAGCGGGTCGAGAGCACGAGCGAGCAGCCGGCGAGGACGGCGAACAGCGCCGAGGCCTTGCCCGAGAACACCGCGGCCCAGGTCGGGTCGCCGCCCGCATCCGTCATCGCGATGATGTGCGTGACCATCATCGCGAACAGCGCGAGACCCCGAGCGACATCGAGGCCGACGAGCCGGCCGGCAGGGTTGAGCCGATCGAGGACCGTCGCCGAGGCGGGACCGGAGTGGGAGGACATGCACCGATTCTCACATGGGAGACGCGCCCGCGGGTGAGCTGCCCGCGAGTGGGTATCTTAAGACCATGACCTTCAACCCCGACGCCGACATCAGCGGCCACTCGACTCACCGGCGCGGACGCACCATCGGCATCGCCGGTGGGGGTGTGGGCGTCGTCGGACTCCTCGTCTTCCTCGTCGGCCCCCTGCTCGGCATCGACGTCACCGGCCTGATGGGGGAGGGGACCGGTGAGCCCGGGGCGGACTCATCGAACCAGTCGTCCCTGTCCCAGTGCGACACCGGTGAGGACGCCAACCGGTCCATCGACTGCCGGATGGCCGGAGCGCAGGTCGTCCTCGACGACTACTGGGCCCAGCACGTCGAGGGCTACCAGGCACCGCGGATGACCGTCGTGGACGGGCAGACGTCGACGGGCTGCGGAACCGCCTCGAACGCCGTCGGCCCCTTCTACTGCCCCTCGGACCAGGGTGTCTACATCGACCCGGACTTCTTCGACGTGATGCGCGAACGCTTCGGCGCCTCGGCGGGGGAGCTCGCCCAGCTCTACATCGTCGGCCATGAATGGGGCCACCACATCCAGAACATCACCGGCACGATGGACGAGCATCCCAACAACGGCACCGGTCCCAGCAGCAACGGGGTGCGGATGGAGCTGCAGGCCGACTGCTATGCCGGGGCGTGGCTGGGAGAGGTGACGACGCTGACCGACGACAACGGCGTCGCCTACCTCGAAACGCCCACCGACGGCCAGTTGCGCGACGCGCTCAACGCGGCGTTCGTCGTCGGCGACGACCACATCCAATCGCAGTCGGGCTTCGTCAACCCGGAGAGCTTCACTCACGGGACCAGCGAACAGCGGCAGAACTGGTTCTCCGAAGGCTATCGGAACGGGCTCGGCTCCTGCGACTCCTTCTCCGTCCCCGGCCGCGATCTCTGAAACAGGACCTGCCAAACCCCGGTCGCGAGCTCTGAGTGGGGGACCTGACTCCCAGCCCTGACCGCGAGTCCTGAGTGCCAGCCCCGACCTGTTCCCATGTTTTCAATATCATGATATGAATAATGGGTCAGGTCTCACCCGCATGGATCAAGGATGATCGTGTCTCAACTCTTTCCGCACCTCTTCGAACCCATCACCCTGGGATCGAGAACCATCCGCAACCGGATCGTGTCCTCGGGTCACGACACGGTCCTCGACGACCACGGGATGATCGGCGAGGACCTCGTCGCCTACCACGAGGCCCGGGCCAGGGGCGGCTGCGGCCTCATCGTCCTCCAGGTCTCCGGCGTCCACGAGACCGCCCGCTACACCAGCCATGTCCTCATGGCCACCGACGACTCGTCCGTGCCCGGGTACAGGGCCGTCGCCGAGGCGGTCCACCGCCATGGGGCCACGGTCTTCGCCCAGCTCTTCCACCCCGGCCGTGAGGTCATGGACGGCGAGCGCGGAATGGCCCCGCGCGCGGTCGCGCCGAGCGACGAACCGCAGGAGCGGTTCAAGGTCGTCCCCGAGGCCCTGAGCACCGAGGTGGTCCGGGAGATCATCGCCGGATACGCCACGGCCGCCGCCCGGATCGCCTCCAGCGGCATCGACGGGGTCGAGATCGTCGCCAGCCACGGCTACCTGCCGATCCAGTTCTTCAACCCCAGGATCAACACCCGCACCGACGAGTACGGCGGCAGCCCGGCCAATCGCCGCCGCTTCCTCGCCGAGGTGGTCGCCGGGGTCCGTGCCGCCGTCGGACCTGACGTCGTGGTCGGGATCCGGCTGTCGGGGGAGGAGAAGACGGAGGAGGGCCTGGTCGCCGCGGAGATCCTCGACCTCATCAAGCACCTCGACGAGCTCGACTGCCTCGACTACTACTCGATCACCGCGGGAGACTCCTCGACCCTGCAGGGCGCGGTGCACATCGTGCCGTCGATGCAGATCGAACCCGCCTATGCCGCCAACCTCTCCGCCCAGGTCAAGAAGGTCACCGACAGACCCGTCATGGTCGCCGGTCGGATCAACCAGCCGCACGAGGCGGAGCTGGCGATCGCCGAGGGTCGGACCGACATGGCGGTGATGACCCGCGCGATGATCTGCGACCCGGACATGGCCGCCAAGGCCGAACGCGACGCCGTCGATGAGATCCGCGCCTGCATCGGCTGCAACCAGGCCTGCATCGGGCACTTCCAGATGGGTGTGGGCATCTCGTGCATCCAGTTCCCGGAATCCGGTCGCGAACTCACCTTCCTGCCCCGTCCGCGGGTGCGGACCCGGCGGACGGTCCTCGTCATCGGGGGAGGACCGGCCGGGCTCAAGGCCGCCGCCGTCGCCGCCGAGCAGGGTGACGAGGTCGTGCTGTGCGAGGCGCGCTCCCGCCTCGGCGGGATGGTGCTGCTGGCCGAGAAGCTGCCCTACCGCTCCGAGTTCGGCGGGGCGGCGACGAACCTGACCGCCGAGGCGGTCCGCGCCGGGGTCGAGATCCGGACCTCGACGCCGGTGACCCAGGAGGTCCTCGATCGCCTGGCGCCCGATCATGTCATCGTCGCCACCGGAGCCGCCGAGCGGATGCCGTCCCTTGAGGTCGCCGACGACGCCCTGATCATCGGGGCCCGCGACTACCTGAGCACGGAACCGGCGCTGCCGCGGGGACGGGTCCTCGTCACCGACTGGAAGGGTGACTGGATCGGCCTCGGCATCGCGCTGCGCCTGGCCGAGAGGAAGGTGCCCGTCACCCTGGCCACCGCGGCGAACTTCGCGGGCGCCGGGATGCAGCAGTACACGCGCACCCTGCTCGTCTCCCAGGCGCTGCGGGCCGGGGTCGAATTCCTGGGCGATGCCCGCCTCGTCGGCGTCGACTCCGACACCGGCTACCTCCAGTCGACGCTGTGCGAGATCGTCCACGAGGTCAGCGGGGTGGCCGCCACGATCGTCTCGGCCGCACCCCGGTCCGTGGTCCCCGACCTCGACTTCGGCTCGGCGGGCGTGCAGCGCATCGGCGACGCGGTGGCACCGCGGACCGTGGAGGAGGCGGTCTACGAAGGACTGGTGGCCGCGACCCGATTGGCCCGCGCGCAACCGGGGGCGGCATGAGCCTCCGACCGGCGCGCCGGCTCGTGACGGTCGAGGCCCCATGAGTCCGCGTCCCCAGCTCCCGCCCGAGGAGATCGCGGCGCGCAGGGCCGCGATCATCGGCTCGGCGATCGACCAGATCGCGCAGCGCGGTCTCGAGTCCGTGCGGATGACGGACGTGGCCGCCGGTGCCGGGCTGTCGGTGGGGGCGGTGCAGTACTACTTCGGTTCGCGTGAGGACCTGCTCGTCGGGGCCCTGTCCACCCACAGCCGCAGCGTCATCGGCGCGATCACCGCGCTCGCCGACGTGCCGGGCAGCGCCTGGGAGCGGCTGCGGGCGACCCTGCGCGCGGTGCCCGCCGTCGAGTCCCACCAGCGCCGGTCCGTCGTCTGGGTCGAACTCGTCGTCGCCGCCCGTCGCAGTCGGTACCTGCAGGAGTCCGTCGCCGAGGTGTTCGCCCAGTGGCGCGACCACTTCACCACGCTCATCACTGCCGGCATCGACGACGGCAGCTTCACCCCGGACGTCGAGGTCGAGCGCATCGTCGACACCCTCATCGCCCAGATCGACGGCTTCGACCTCGCGGTCGCCTCGGGACGGGCGGATCTCGACCCGGAGCGGATCACCCGCTCCTTGGAGGCGACGGCCGCCGCCCTGCTCGGCGCGCCGGCCGGCTCCGCCCAGCGGACCGACTGAGCACCGCAGGCGGCGTCAGCGCGTCACAGCCGGGCCGCGTCAGAGCCGGGCGATGGTCTGGACGTCCTCGCGGAACTCCCGCGCCGTCTCCTCCGAGACCGTCGCGCGGGTGGCCCGCAGCGCTTCGAGGTAGTCATCGGTCGTCAGCGCCTCGGAGCGGGAGTCGATCGAGACGTAATCCTTGCCCAGCGCCCGGGCGAGCGCCTCCTGGGAGGCGCGCCGGGCCGCGTATTCGATGTCGGCGGGAGTCAGCCCGACGCTCGCCGCGACCAGCTGGTCGAGGTCGATCTCGGGAAGCATCTGATCCGGGATGTACCGCGTCCAGATCGCCGTGCGGGCGGTGTCGTCGGGCAGACCGATGGGGATGACGTAGTCGAAGCGGCCGTGCCGGAGGAAGGCGGCGTCGAGGGCCCGGACGAAGTTCGTCGCGCAGATGAGCAGGCGGCCCTCCCGGTCACGGAACTCCGCGACCTGTTTGAGCAGCTCGTTCGTCACGCCCTGGGTCGGCGAAGGCGGTTCTCCGCCGCGCTTCGAGGCGATCTCCTCGACCTCGTCGATGAAGACGACGGCGTGCTCGAGCTCGCCGATCTGCTCGAACGCCGTCCGCAGACCCGCCGCCACGCCGCCCGGCCCGCCGGACAGCCGGGAGGGGAACAGCTCGACGAACGGCCAGTCGAGGCGGGAGGCCACCGCCTTGGCGAACGTCGTCTTGCCGGTCCCGGGAGGCCCGAACAGCATCACCGCTCGGGGCGGGACCACCCCGAAGTGGTCGGCGAGGTCGGGTTCGGCCAGGGGCACGACGAGGCGATCCTCGAGCATGTCCTTCTCCTGCTGCATGCCGCTGACGGAGTCCCACAGGTGGCGCGGCAGGATCCGCCCGCCCACCGCCTTGAGCAGATCGAGCTCGCGGCGCTGGACCGGCATCTGCCGTTCGAGGTAGCGCAGGTGCGAGCGGACCTCGAAGCCGTTGTTCTCCAGGCCGGAGAAGGCGGAGGAGTGCTCGGGCACGATCATCGACAGCTTGCCCAGGCCCAGGGGCATGAGCCGGCGTTCGAGCGCATCGACCAGGGCCGCCTCGGCGTGCTCCCGCTCCTCCCCGTCGTGCTCGCCCTCGGTCACGTGGAAGAACACGATCCAGCCCTGCGCGTGCGCGGCGCGACCGATCGCCGCGCCCACCACCTCGTCGTCACGGACGGCGACGACCGCGTGGTCCTTCTGGCAGGAGGCGATGACCTCGGGCAGGGAGTAGACGGGTGCGGTCGGGGTGGCCATCGCGGCCTCCCACAGGCGGATGATCCCATCGAGGTCGTCATCGTGGAATTCACGGACGCGGGTACGGCTCATCTCATCGGCTCCTAGGGCGCGGCAGGGCTCGGGGTCTGGCGTACACCCTATGTGATCTGCATCTCAGCTCGCCATCCGGGTCCACCGCAGAGCCGCCCCGCCGCAGAGCCGCCCACCTCTTGGGGCCGACACCGCGACGGCTCGCCGCGCGACCCGCCCGCTGTCACGAGCGGAAGACGTCGGCGGTATCCTTGAGTCATGGCGATTCTCGGGGACAGTGCAGCGACTGCTGCGATTGATGCGTTCGGTACCGTCGGCACGGCAATGGTGACGCCGTTCAAGGACGACGGCAGCATCGACTTCCCGGCCGTCGAGAAGGTCGCCACCCACCTCGTCGATCTCGGCAACGACATGCTCGTCGTGTCCGGGACCACCGGCGAATCGCCCACCACCACCGATGACGAGAAGATCGAGCTCCTCCACGTCGTCCGCGGCGTGGTCGGGGACCGGGCGAAGATCATCGCCGGCACCGGCAACAACGTCACCTCCCACACCGTGGAGCTGAGCAGGCGATCGGCCGAGGCGGGAGCCGACGGGATCCTCGTCGTCACCCCGTACTACTCGAAGCCGACCCAGCCGGCCGTCGCCGCCCACATGCGGGCGGCCGCCGACTCCGTCGACCTGCCCGTCATGCTCTACGACATTCCCGGCCGGTCGGGGGTCCCGATCACCACGGACACCCTCATCGACCTGGCCGATCACCCCAACATCCTCGCCGTCAAGGACGCGAAGGGCGACCTGTTCGCCACCTCGCGGGTGATGAACGAGTCCTCCCTGGCCTACTACTCGGGTGAGGATGCACTCAACCTCCCACTGCTCACCATCGGCGCCCTGGGCGTCGTGTCGGTCGCCGGCCACGTCTGCACCGACAAACTCGCAGCCATGGTCAGAGCCGTCTTCGACAATGACCTGAACACAGCGCGCACGATCAGCATGGAGCTCATCGGTGTGGTCGACGCGCTCATGAACCATATGCCGGGCGTGATCTCGGCGAAGGCCGCTCTGCAGGCCCAAGGTGTACTTGAAAATCGCGGCACCCGCATGCCGCTGCTCCCAGCAGATGAGGAGCAGATGGCGTTCGTGTCCGCCCAATTGACCAGGAGTGGTTACCTCAGTGAATAACTCATTGACCCAAGAGCTTTCCCTGCCCCCGAAGATGGACCCGGAAGCGGTCCGCATCGTCGCCCTCGGCGGCCTCGGCGAGGTCGGCCGCAACATGACCGTGTTCGAGTATCACGGCAAGATCCTCATCGTCGACTGCGGTGTGCTCTTCCCCGAGGAGGACCAGCCCGGCGTCGACCTCATCCTGCCCGACTTCTCCTACCTCGACGACCGTCTCGACGACATCGTCGGCCTCGTCCTCACCCACGGCCACGAGGACCACATCGGGGCCGTGCCCTACCTGCTGCGGCGCAAGGCCGACATCCCCATCCTCGGCTCCAAGCTGACCATCGCCCTCATCGAGGCGAAGCTCAAGGAACACCGGATCCGGCCGATCACCCGGGTGGTCAAGGAAGACGACCTCGATCAGCTCGGTCCCTTCGACCTCGAGTTCGTCGCCGTCAACCACTCGATCCCCGACGCCCTGGCCGTGTTCATCCGCACCGGTGCCGGCAACATCCTCCACACCGGTGACTTCAAGATGGACCAGCTGCCCCTCGACGGGCGGATCACCGACCTGCGCGCCTTCGCCCGCCTCGGCGAGGAGGGCGTCGACCTGTTCATGACCGACTCCACCAACGCCGAGGTCCCCGGCTTCACCGCCCTGGAGAAGGACATCGGTCCGGTGCTGGAGAACCTGTTCGGCCACGCCGAGCGCCGCGTCATCGTCGCCTCGTTCTCCTCCCACGTCCACCGCGTCCAGCAGGTGCTCAACGCCGCCGACGCGCACGGCCGCAAGGTCGCCCTGGTGGGCCGGTCGATGGTGCGCAACATGAAGATCGCCGCCGATCTCGGGTTCCTCGACGTGCCCAAGGGCGCGCTCATCGACATCAAGGAAGTCGACCAGCTGCCCGACGACCAGGTCGTCCTCATGTGCACCGGCTCGCAGGGTGAGCCGATGGCCGCGCTCTCGCGCATGGCCAACCGCTCCCACCGGGTCGAGGTCGGCGACGGCGACACCGTCATCCTCGCCTCCTCGCTCATCCCCGGCAACGAGAACTCCGTGTTCAAGGTCATCAACGGACTGATGAAGCTCGGCGCGAAGGTCATCTCCAAGGCCGACGCGAAGATCCACGTCTCCGGCCACGCCTCCGGCGGAGAGCTCCTCTACTGCTACAACATCGTCCGGCCGCGCGGGGTCATGCCCGTCCACGGCGAGTGGCGCCACCTGCTCGCCAACGCCCGCCACGCCGAGTCGACCGGCATCGACCCCGAGAACATCGTCCTCGCCGACGACGGCTGGGTCGTCGATCTCAAGGACGGCCATGCCGAGGTGGTCGGCGCGGTCGACTGCAACTACGTCTTCGTCGACGGCTCATCGGTCGGTGAGATCACCGAAGCCGACCTCAAGGACCGCCTCGTCCTCTCCGGCGAGGGCTTCGTCACCATCTTCATGGCCATCAACAGCCAGTCGAAGACCCTGATCGCCGGGCCCGAGATCCACGCCCGCGGCGTGGCGGAGTCCGATCACGTCTTCGACGCGATCATGCCCAAGGTGACCAAGGCCGTCGAGGACGCCCTGCACGAGGGCACCACCGACCAGTTCCAGCTCCAGCAGGTCGTGCGCCGCACGGTCGGCCGCTGGGTGTCGTCGAAGCTGCGCCGCAAGCCGATGATCGTGCCCATGGTCGTCATGGTCTGAGCGGATGCGCTGAGATGAACGAGGTCAGCGGCACCGATTTCGGTGCGGTCGCCCGCGAATACCACCGAGGCCGACCGGGCTACCCAGCCCGGTCGGCCTCGTGGCTGTGCGGGTCCGCCGAGATGATCGCCGACGTCGGCGCCGGCACCGGGAAGCTCACCCAGTCCCTGGTCGCCGCCGGCCGCCGGGTGGTCGCCATCGACCCCGACAAGCGGATGCTCGCCTCCCTGTCCGCGCGGCTGCCCGCCGTCGAGACGCGACCGGGCGCCGGTGAGTGCCTGCCGCTCGAGGACTCCAGCGTCGACCTGCTCACCTACGGCCAGTCCTGGCATTGGGTGGACCCGGTGCGAGCCTGCGCGGAGGCGGCCCGGGTGCTGCGCCCGGAGGGAGTGCTCGGCCTGATCTGGAACATCCGCGACGAGAGCGTCGACTGGGTCGCCGAGCTGACCGAGATCATCACCCCGAGCACCGCCGAGGTGTACGTGGCGAACCTGCTGGCCGAGCCGACCGGCCCGCTGAGCGAGGACTTCGATATCCCGCTCCACCATCGCGAGGACTGGGTGCGCACCCTCACCGTCGACGAACTCGTCGACCTGGTCGCCTCGCGCAGCCACACGATCGCCGCCGCCGCGACCGAGCGCGAGATCATGCTCGCTCGCGTCCGCGCCCTCGGCGAGAGCGTGCGCGACGCCGACGGCCGGGTCGAGCTGCCCTACGTCACGCACGCCTTCAGGGCGACTCCGGCCACCGGCGCGGTGAACCTGCACTAGCGCAGGGAGGCGGCTGTTGCAGGTTCACCGCGCCGATGGAGATTCACCGCGCTGGTGGAGATTGCAGGTTCACCACGTCGGTGGCTGAGGCTTCCACCCGCCGCGGCACCGTCTCAGGCCTTGTCGGGCTCCTGGGCGTCCTGCCTGCGCGACTGGGCGACGGGCGCCAGGTCGCGGCCCGGTGAGCGCCGGATCATGATGATCGCGACGATGAGTCCGACCAGGACCGTCGACAGCACGACCGTGCCGGCATTGGCACCGAGTCCGTTGATGCCGATGAACGCGAGCGCACCGGCGGTCAGGGAGTAGACGAGCATCGGCACCGAGGTGCGGCGGATGATCTCGCCCTCGCGGCCGACCAGGCCCACCGTCGCCGATGCCGCCACGACATTGTGCACCGCGACCATGTTGCCGGCCGCCCCGCCCACGGCCTGCGCGGCGACGACGGTCTCCGGGCTGGCCGCACCGATGGCGACGCCGGTGGAGAACTGGAACTGGGAGAACATGATGTTCGAGACCGTGTTCGACCCGGCCACGAACGCCCCGAGGGCGCCGATGAACGGGGCGAGCAGGGGCCAGGCGTCACCCACGGAGCTGGCGGCCGCCTCGGCGAGGGTGACGGGCATGGAGTCGAGGCCGGCGTTGTTGTAGTCCGACCCGGAGTTGATGAACACCCGGACCAGCGGCAGCGAGCACAGCAGCGCGACCGCGGCACTGGCGATCTGCCCGCCCGCGAGCTTCCACGAGGACCCGATCTGCTCGCCGCTCATCCGGTGGATGAGGTAGGTCAGCCCGCAGGCGAGGACGAAGATCGCGCCGGGCGACCACAGCAGGTCCATGTTCTGGCTGATCGGGGTGCCGAAGATCCCCTCGACCTTGATCACGACGGGGCCGTTGAGGAACTCCTTGAGCGGCGGGATGTTGCGGGTGAGAAGGAGCAGGATGACGACGATGAGGTAGGGGGACCAGGCTCGGATCAGGGACATCCGCTTCTGCAGCTGGGCCGCCTCATCGGCGGGGTCGACGGTGCCCATCCAGTGGGCCGGCCAGTTCTGGCGCGGGGCGAAGTCCCAGGTCTGCTTGGGCATGAGGAAGCCCATCTTGCTGGTCGTGACCACGATCGCCAGGCCGATGAGCCCGCCGAGCAGGGAGGGGAACTCGGGGCCGAGGAAGTTGGCCACGAGCATATAGGGCACGATCATCGCCAGTGCCGAGTAGACGGCGAAGGGGGCGATGGCGAGCCCGTCGGCGAAGCGCTTCCTCTGCCCGAAGAAGCCGGTCATCATGCACGAGAGCAGCAGGGGGATGAGGATCCCGCAGATCCCGTGGATGAGTGCGACCTGGGTGGCGGTGTGGGCGACGAACTCACTCTGGCTCAGGCCGAGCTCGGAGGCGCGGGCCGCGACGTCACTGGACATGGTGCCGTCCTCCTTGGCGAGGCCGGTGCCGATCCCGACGACCATCGGGGTGCCCACGGCCCCGAAGCTGACCGGCGTCGACTGGATGATCAGCCCGGCGAGCACCGCCGCGATCGCGGGGAACCCGAGGGCCAGCAGGAGCGGGGCGACGACGGCGGCGGGGGTGCCGAATCCCGCGGCGCCTTCGATGAAGGACCCGAACAGCCAGGCGATGATGATGACCTGGACCCGCCGGTCCGGGGAGATCGAGATGAACCCGGCCCGGATCGTCTGGATCGCCCCCGACCGGGTGACGGTGGCCAGCAGGAGCAGGGCGCCGAAGACGATCCACAGCAGCCCGATGGCCACCAGGATGCCCTGGACGACGGAGGCCCCGATCGTCACCCATTCGATGCGCCAGGCGAAGTTGGCGACGAGAGCCGCGGCGACGAGGCCGATCGGCATCGCGTACTTGGCGGGCCAGCGGAATCCGATGAGGAGGATCCCGGCGAGCAGGATGGGGGTCAGGGCCAGCAGGGCGGCGAGAGCGAGGTTGTCCATCGTGTATCCGATCTGCGGCAGCTTCGCCGCGGTCTCGTGCAGTGCCCGGTGCCGATGATCAGGGTGATCATCGGGGAAGTGCCCACACTGCGAACGTGGTCCTTGTCGTTATCGTTCATGGTCACTGGGGTTCCGTCAAGAGGTTCCTCCCAATTGACTGAGACCCTGATCACACAATAGCCTTTCGGAGAGCGAGGTCCGCGTTTCGCGATGCGGAAATCGCAGCCAGGCCAAACCCCGTTGCCCAACGACGCCACGGCACCTGTCGGTGCACGAGGAGGACCAGCCATGACTGCTCAGACCCAGACCTTGGACATCCCTGCCGGAATGGAGATCACCGGCGACCGGCCCGAGGGTGCCGAGCGGGTGCTCACCCCGCGCGCACTCGAACTCATCGTCGAGCTCCACCGGAGGTTCAACCCGGTGCGGCTGGAGAGGCTCGAGGCCCGGAAGCAGCGCCAGGCCGAGATCGCCCGCGGCGTCGACCTCGACTTCCTGCCCGAGACCGCCGCGATCCGCGAGGACCCCGACTGGCAGGTCGCCCCACCGGCCCCGGGCCTGGAGGACCGCCGCGTCGAGGTGACCGGACCAACCTACAGGAAGATGACGATCAACGCCCTGAACTCGGGGGCCAAGGTGTGGCTGGCCGATCAGGAGGATGCCAACACCCCGCAGTGGGATTCGGTCATCGGCGGCCAGCTCAACCTGCTCGACGCCCTGTCCCGGACGATCGACTTCACCTCGCCCGAGGGCAAGTCCTACACCCTGGCGCCCGATGAGGAGCTGCCGACGATCGTCGTGCGCCCCCGCGGCTGGCACATGCCGGAGAAGCACATCCTCGTCGACGGTGAGGAGACCTCCGGGTCGCTCGTCGACTTCGCGCTCTACTTCGCCACCGCCGGTCAGATCCAGCTCGAGAAGGGCAAGGGCCCTTACTTCTACCTGGCGAAGATGGAGTCCCATCTCGAGGCCAGGCTGTGGAACCAGGTCTTCGACCTCGCCGAGGACGCCTTCGGCCTGGACCGGGGCGCCATCCGCGCCACCGTGCTCATCGAGACCTATCCCGCGGCGTTCGAGATGGAGGAGATCCTCTACGAGCTGCGCGAGCACTCCGCCGGCCTCAACGCCGGCCGCTGGGACTACATCTTCTCCGTCATCAAGTACTACCGCACCCGGGGCTCGGACTTCCTGCTGCCCGACCGCTCCGCGGTGACGATGACCGTGCCGTTCATGCGCGCCTACACTGAGCTCCTCGTGCGCACCTGCCACAAGCGCGGTGCG
>JAPSIC010000230.1 GCA_031179165.1 Brevibacterium sp. | reverse complement strand
CGGCCACGGCCAACACGGTGGCGAAGATCGCGGCCGGCCTCGCCGATGACCTCCTCACCGCCACCGTGCTCACCACCACCGCCGAGGTGGTCGTGGCGCCGGCCATGCACACCGAGATGTGGCTCAACCCGGCCACGGCGGCCAACATCGCCACCCTGCGCGAGCGCGGGATCCATGTCCTCGACCCCGCCGACGGTCGCCTGACCGGTCCCGACTCCGGTCCCGGGCGCCTGCCCGAACCCGAGGAGATCGTCGACTTCGCCCTGGCCGCCGCGGCCGCGCCCCGGCAGACCGCGGACCCCGCGCCCCGGCAGACCGCGGACCCCGCGCCCCGGCAGGCTGCGGACCCCGCGGCCGGGCAGCCCGCCGGGACCGAGCCCTCGCCCCTGCGCGATCGCACCGTCGTCATCAGCGCCGGAGGGACCCGGGAGGCACTCGACCCCGTGCGCTTCCTCGGCAACCGCTCCTCGGGCAAGCAGGGCATCGCCCTGGCGAAGGCCGCCGCTGCCGCCGGTGCCCGTGTGCAGCTGGTGGCGGCGAGCATCGACTCGGGGCTCCTGTCGACCCTGCCCGGGGGCATCGAGGTCACCGAGGTCGAATCGACCCTCGAGCTGCAGGAGGCGATGCGCGCGGCCCAGCCCGGCGCCGACGTCATCATCATGGCCGCCGCTGTCGCCGACTACCGTCCCGCCGACCGGGCCGCCGCGAAGCTGAAGAAGACCGGGGACGAGGGCCTGCAGATCAGCCTGGTGCAGAACCCCGACATCCTCGTCGGCCTGGTGCGCTCACGCACCCCGGACCAGCTCATCGTCGGCTTCGCCGCCGAGACCGGGGACGAGACCCACACCGCGCTCGACTACGCGCGCCGCAAGCTCGTCCGCAAGGGCGTCGACCTGCTCGTCTTCAACGACGTCTCCGACAACCGGGCCTTCGGCCACGACGTCACGGCCGTCCACGTCCTGGCCGCCTCGACGGCCGGTGTGAGCGAGCTCGGCGAGTTCTCCGGCAGCAAGGACGATGTGTCGCAAAAGGTCGTCGGGGTGATCGGGCAGCGACTGCGCTGACGTAGAATCGACGCCGTGATCAATACCAACCTGCGCCTGTTCAGCTCCGAGTCCGTCACCGAGGGTCATCCCGACAAGATCTGCGATCAGATCAGTGACGCCGTGCTCGATGACCTGCTGCGACAGGATCCCCACGCGAAAGTCGCCGTCGAGACGATGGTCACCACCGGTCTCGTCCACGTCGCCGGCGAGGTCAACACCCACGCCTACGCCGACGTCGCCGGCATCGTCCGCGACCTCATCACCGGCATCGGCTACGACTCCTCGGACACCGGCTTCGACGGCAACTCCTGCGGCGTGTCGGTGTCCATCGGCTCCCAGTCGAGCGACATCCATTCGGGCGTGACCAACCCGCTCGACTTCCGCGACGCGCAGATCACCGACCACGGCTCCAGCCTCGGCGCCGGCGACCAGGGACTGATGTTCGGCTACGCCGACAACGCCACCGACGTGCTCATGCCGCTGCCGATCCACCTCGCCTCGCGGATGGCCGAGAAGCTCAGCGAGGTGCGCAAGCTCGGGGTCCTCGACTACCTGCGCCCCGACGGCAAGACCCAGCTGACGATCGGCTACGACGGCAACCGGGCGGTCTCGATCGAGAACATCGTCGTCTCCACCCAGCACGCCGCCGGCGTCGACCAGCGACAGCTGCAGGCCGAGGTCGCCGAACTCGTCATCGACCCGATCGCCGATTCGGCGGGGCTCGACCGAAGCAGGGAGAACATCCACATCAACCCCGCCGGCCCCTTCGTCACGGGCGGGCCGATGGGCGACGCCGGGCTGACCGGACGCAAGATCATCGTCGACACCTACGGCGGCTACTCCCGCCACGGCGGGGGCGCCTTCTCCGGCAAGGACCCCTCGAAGGTCGACCGCTCCGCCGCCTACGCGATGCGCTGGGTGGCCAAGAACGTCGTCGCCGCCGGTCTCGCCGACCGCGCCGAGGTGCAGGTGTCCTACGCGATCGGCCGGGTCGACCCGATGGGCCTCTACGTCGAGACCTTCGGGACCGAGAAGGTCGACCCCACGGCGATCGCGAACGCCATCCGGGAGGTCTTCGACCTGCGCCCGGCGATGATCATCGACGAGCTCAACCTGCTCCGGCCGATCTACTCGCAGACCTCGACCTACGGCCATTTCGGGCGGCCCCTGCCCGACTTCACCTGGGAGTACACGGACCGCGCCGCCGACCTGCTGCGCGCCGTGTCCTCGGCTTGATGGATGAGCCCCTCCCGATAGACACCGGCACCTCCGCCCTCGGGCAGGTGCCCCTGGCCCCGGATGATCCCGTCGCCCATGTCCTCGTGGATCACCCGGTGCCGCATCTGGCCCGGGTCTTCGACTACGCCGTGCCAGAGAAGTTCGCGACCACCGCCCGTCCGGGGGTGCGGGTGCGGGTCAAGTTCGCCGGCAAGCTCCGCGACGGGTTCCTCCTCGAGCGCGTCGGCCACACCGACCATGTGGGCCCCCTGGCCCCGATCGAACGCATCACCAGCCCGCTCCAGGTCCTCACCCCGGCGCTGCTGCGG
>JAPSIC010000112.1 GCA_031179165.1 Brevibacterium sp. | reverse complement strand
AATCGGACCGGGACCGGATCAAGGACTCCGTGGTGTGGAACATCGAGCTGGGCCTGGGGCTGACCGGCGCCGAGGTGGTCTCCGCCGCCCGGGCCCGCGCCCGGCTCTTCGTCGAGGTCGACCGGTTCTTCGCCGACCATGACGTCCTCGTCCTCTCGACCTGCCAGGTCCTGCCCTTCGACGCCTCGATCGAGTATCCGACCGAGATCAACGGGCAGAAGCTCGACAACTACCTCGACTGGATGCGCGCCCTGTGCCTGATCTCGGCCACCGGGTGCCCGGCGATCTCAGTGCCGGCCGGGTTCTCCGCCTCGGGCCTGCCCGTCGGCGTCCAGCTCGTGGCCAAACCGGGCAACGACGTGGGACTGCTCCGGATGGCCCACGCGTTCGAGGCGGCCACCCGGTTCCATCTGCGCCATCCTCAGATCTGAGCCGGATCCGCCGAGATGTCCTGGTCCGCGGCGATCCGTGAGATCTCCGCGGCCAGGGCGGTGTCCTTGTCCGTGACCGTGCCCTTGTCGTGCGTGGTCAGGGTGATGTCGACATGCGGGTAGCGCAGGTCGACGTCCGGGTGATGACCGGCCGCCTCGGCGGCATCGGTGATCGCGTTGATGAAGGCGACTCCCCGCACGAAGGATCCGGTCAGGAACCGGGTCCGCAGAGCGTCATCGGTCTGATTCCATTGGTTGAGCTCTTCGCTGTCCGTCATGTCTCCAGCGTGGCACAGAGTCGGCGGGTTTGCTATGCCTGCGCTTTGTTTGCGGAGCCTAACCATTCTGGAATCATTCCGAAGAAGCTGTCACTCTGGTGATACTGAAGGCGGTCGACACGACGGCCTCGAAACTCGAAGGAGCATGAAATGCACTTGAGCCCCGCAATGCAGAAGGTCCTCGGCGAGCAGGTCACTCTCGAACTCGAGGCCTCGATGGTCTACCTGCAGCTGTCCATCCACCTCGACGACCTCGACCTGCCCGGCATGACGCGCTGGATGCGCGCCCAGTCGGAAGAGGAGCAGGTGCATGCCGCGAAGTTCATCGAACACTGCCTCGACCGTGGCTTCGCCCCGCAGATCGGGGACATCGCCGCACCGAAGGTGACCGGCTCACGCCCGATCGACTTCTTCAAGGCGGCCCTGGCCCACGAGGAGAAGGTGTCGGAATCGATCCGCAACCTCTACCGCACGGCTCAGGCCGAGTCGGACCTCGACGTCCTGCCCCTGCTCCACTGGTTCATCGATGAGCAGGTTGAAGAGGAGTCGAGCATCTCCGAGATCATCGGCCGCCTCGAGATGGTCGGCGAGTCCGGTTCCGGACTGCTGCGCATCGATGCCGAGCTCGGTTCCCGCCAGCCCGACATCAAGGCCGACAACGAGTGAGAGCACTCCCTGCAGACGGCCGGATCCCCCGTGGATCCGGCCGTCGGCTTATGCTGGGAGTTTCCTGTGATGGGAATGATTTCAAAGTTGAGTGTGTTTGACTCAACGTAAGGAACTCGCGTGAGAAAGGAAGACTCATGGCAACTCGTTTCGATCCCATCCGTGACCTCGATCGCTTCTTCTCCGAGGTGACGCGCACCCCGACCTCGACCTCGCTTCCCATGGACCTCTATCGGGACGGGGAGGTCTTCGTCGCCCATATCGACATGCCGGGCGTCGATCCCTCGAGCATCGACGTCGACGTCGAGGACCGCACCCTGACCGTCCGGGCGCAGCGTCGATCGGCCGTCGCGGACAAGGACGTCAAGTGGCTGACCCGGGAGCGCACGACGGGCACCTATGCTCGCCAGCTGACCCTGGGCAACCGGGTCGCCCTGGATCGGATCCGGGCCGAGTACCAGGACGGCGTCCTCACGCTGACGATCCCGGTCGCCGAGGAGGCCCGGCCGCGCAAGATCACGGTCGCGCACTCGCAGTCGGGTTCGCAGCCGGGCATGTCATCGTCGGGTTCGCAGTCGGGACTGTCCTCGCAGTCGCCGGAGGTCGTCGAATCCTCGACGGCGACCGAGGACCCCAAGCAGGTCGCCGGACAGGCCTGAGCCCCTCCCGGAACCGTTCGAGCGGGTCGCACCCAGCGGTGCGACCCGCTCGTCGTCTGTTCCCCGGCTCGGCGGCGCCCTCAGGTTCCGTCACGGGCGGCGCCGTCACGGGCGGCGCCGTCACGGGCGGCGCCGGAGCAGGTAGGCCAGGCACATGTAGGGCAGCCGCATCTCCCCCGCCACCGGATGCTCGGTCGCGAAGTACTCACGCAGGTTGGACTCCACCCGCTCCCGAGTCCTCTGCTCCGACCGCAGCCAGTACGATCTGGTCCGAGCCAGGTCGACGACGCCGTCGACACTGATGGGCGTGTCGAACTCGATGAGCTCCTGGGCGACGAGCTCGAAGGCGCGGCCCGGCCGCGGACGGAACTCGGGTCGATACACGTCGCCGGCGTGCATGATCCGGCTCAGCCGCAGTACCCAGTCGACGCGGACGTCGAGCTGATTGATGAGGATGAGCAGGCGACCGTCGGCGGACAGGACGCGCGCGATCTCCGCGCCCGCGCGAGCCTCGTCGAACCAATGCCAGGCCTGCGCGACCGTGACCACATCGACGCTGCCGTCCGCGAGCCCGGTGGCCTCCGCTGTGCCCACCCGGCCGGGGGCAGGGTTGCGCCGGAGCGCGGCGGAGTCGGGGTCGACGGCGATGACCTCGGCACCTCGTACGAGCAGACTGCGGCTGAGGATGCCGGTGCCCGCGCCCAGATCGCAGACCCGCAGCCCCGACCAGTCGGCGCCGACCAGCTGCAGAGCGGCGCCGGGGTAGCCGGGCCGGACCTCGTCGTAGAGCTCCCCCAATTCGCCGAAACGTGTGCCGTGTGCGGATTTCGCCCGAGGTCTCACTGCCGTCCCCTTCGTCCCTGCCGATACCCGCCCACTCTATCCGGCGACGGGCCGCAGCCGGTGCGGGCAATGGCTAGGATGGAGGCACCGGCCGAACCGAGCGACAAGGAGCATCGATGACCCCCACGTCCGACCTGCAGGCAGAACTCGACACTGCTGCCCAGGAATATGAGGAGTTCGCCTCCCGCGGCCTCGCCCTCGACATCACCCGGGGCAAGCCCGGCAGCGAGCAGCTCGATCTCTCCGCCGGTCTCCTCGACGCGGTCCGCGGTCAGGACGTGTTCACCCCCGGCGGCGTCGACACCCGCAACTACGGCGGCCTCGAGGGGATCATCGAGCTGCGCGAACTCTTCTCGCCCCTGCTCAAGGTGCCGACAGACCAGCTGTTGGCGGCCGGCAACGCCTCGCTGACCCTGATGGGCCAGGCGCTGACCTTCGCACTCCTGGGCGGAACCCCCGTCGACCCCAGGCCCTGGGGGGCGGGACCGCACAAGATCCTGTGCCCGGTCCCCGGCTACGACCGCCACTTCACCCTGGCCGAGTCCCTCGGCTTCGAGCTGCTGAGCATCCCGATGGATGACGAGGGTCCCGACATCGCGGAGGCCACGCGCCTGGCCGAGGATCCAGCGGTCAGGGCCATGTGGCTCGTCCCCATGTACTCGAACCCGACGGGGATCACGCTCACCCCGGCCCGCGCCGCACAGCTGGCGGCCATGCCCGCGGCCGCCGCGGACTTCACGCTGCTGTGGGACAACGCCTACGGCCTCCACCATCTGCGTGATGACCACCCGGACAACCTCGACATCCTCAGCCTGTGCGCCGAGGCAGGACATCCGGAGCGCCCCTGGATCTTCGCGTCGACCTCGAAGATCACCCACGCGGGAGCGGGGGTGTCGTTCTTCGGGGCGGGACCCGAGACGTTCTCCTGGTTCCGCGCCAACCTGTCGCGCATCGCGATCGGGCCGGACAAGATCAATCAGCTGCGGCATCTGCGGTTCTTCGGCGACGCCGCCGGGGTCGAGGAGCACATGCGCCGGCACGCTCAGATCATCGCCCCGAAGTTCGACGCCGTGCTCTCGACCTTGGAGTCGGGGCTGGGCGGCACGGACTTCGCCCGCTGGACCGAACCGGACGGCGGCTATTTCATCACCCTGACGACCATGGAGGGCACCGCCGACAGGATCGTCAAGCTGGCCGGCGAGGCGGGCGTCAAGCTGACCCCGGCCGGGGCCACCCATCCGTACGGCCTCGATCCGCTGGGCAACACCATCCGGATCGCCCCGACCATGCCGAGCCTGAACGAGGTCGAGCTGGCGGCCCAGGGTCTGGTGGCGTGCGTGAAGCTCGCGAGCCTCGAGAAGCTGCTGGCCGGCTGAGGTCTCGGGTCTCCTCGACCCGACGCCGGCCGGCAGCCGTGACCGGTCGGCCGGCAGCCGTGACCGGTCGGCCGGCAGCCGTGACCGGTCGGCCGGCAGCCGTTACCGGCCGGTCAGTACTCGTAGAACCCGCGACCGGTCTTGACGCCGAGCAGCCCGGCGTCGACCATCCGGGACAGCAGGACCGGTGGCTTCACGGCGAGGTCACCGGTCTCTGCGTACATCGACTCGGCCGCGAACAGGCACGTGTCGAGCCCGACCAGGTCGGCCAGCGCGATCGGACCCATCGGGTGGGCGCAGCCGCCCACCATTCCCGCGTCGATGTCCTCCTTCGTCGCGAACCCGGACTCGAGCATCCGGATCGCCGAGCACAGGTACGGGATGAGGAGAGCGTTGACGATGAATCCGGGACGATCTCCGGCCTGGATCGGGGACTTGCCGAGCACCTCGGCGACGAAGCCGGTCATCGTCTCGCGCACCTCGTCGGCCGTGAGAACCGAGGACACGATCTCGACGAGCGGCTGCACGGGCGCCGGATTGAAGAAGTGGACCCCGAGCACGCGCTCGGGTCGCGAGGTCGCCTGCGCGAACCGGATGATCGGCATCGACGAGGTGTTCGAGGCGAGGATCGCCTCGGGGTCGGTGACGACTGCGTCGAGTTCGGCGAAGATCGACTTCTTGATCTCCTCGTTCTCACTGGCCGCCTCGATGACGAGCTGCCGGTCGGCGACCTCGCCGATGTCGGTGGTGAAGCGCAGCCGGGACCAGGCCGCGTCGCGGTCGGCCTCGCTGAGCTTGCCCTTGGCCACGGCCCGGGCCAGCGACTTCTCGATCCGGGCCCGGCCGGCGGCCGAGGCGTCGGCGCTGACCTCCGACACGATCACGTCCTGACCCGCCTTCGCCAGCACCTCGGCGATCCCGGCGCCCATCAGGCCGCTGCCGATGACCGCGCTGCGGTGAATGCTCATCCTTCAGTCCTCACTCTGGGTTCAGTTCTTGAGGAACCACGCTGCCGCGCGGATCTCCTTCATCGCCTCTCGCCGGCGCTCCTTCGGCAGGGTCTGGATGTAGACCTGACCGTCGAGGTGGGCGACCTCGTGCTGGAGCATCTGGGCGAAGACCTCGGTGCCCGAGATCTCGACCGGGTCGTTCGCGGCGTCGACTCCCCGCACCCGCGCGAACTCGTAGCGCGGGGTCGGGAAGAAGAGTCCGGGAACGGACAGGCAGCCTTCGTCGATGTCACGCAGCTCGCCGCCGACCTCGACGATCTCCGGGTTGATGACGTACCCGGTCCGACCGTCGAGGTCATAGCCGAAGGCGCGCAGACCGACACCGATCTGCGGGGCCGCGACCGCCGCCCGGCCCTCAGGCCGGGCGGTGTCGACGAGGTCGCGCGCCAGGGCGTCGATGCTCGCATCGAAGGTGGTGACCGGGGCGCACCGGCTGCGCAGCACCGGATCGCCCCAGAGACGGATCTCGCGTTCAGCCATCGATGACCACCACGAGGTCACCGCCCTCGAGCTGCTGCACGTTCCCGATCGCGACCCGTGACACAATGCCCGCGACCTGCGTGGTGATCGCGGCCTCCATCTTCATCGCCTCGATGGTCGCCACCGTCGCGCCGGCCTCGACCTCGTCGCCGACCTGGACCTGGAGGGTGACCACACCGGCGAAGGGGCTGGCCACATGCTTCGGGTCGGTCGGATCCGCCTTCTCCGCGGTCTTGACGTCGACCTCGACGGAGCGATCGCGCACGTTCAGGGGACGCAGCTGCCCGTTGAGGGTGAACATCACCGAGCGCATCCCCCGTTCGTCGGTGCCGCCGATGGCCTGCACGCCGATGAGGAGGTTCTTGCCCTTGGACAGGTGCACGGCGTGCTCCTCCCCCGCGGTGAGGCCGTAGAGGT
The DNA here is from genome assembly GCA_031179165.1 of Brevibacterium sp. Lineage (GTDB taxonomy): Bacteria > Actinomycetota > Actinomycetes > Actinomycetales > Brevibacteriaceae > Brevibacterium. The sequence continues at coordinate 4,855 of JAPSIC010000112.1, read as the reverse complement.
ACTCCGAGGTCTCGACCACGGACAGGTCGCCGAAGTTGGCCCGCATCCGCTGGAACTCCTTCGTCGGTCCCGGGAACAGGAGCTCGTTGAGCTTCGCCTGCCGTGCCGGGCCGGGCTCCTGCAGGGCCGCCTCGTCGGCGGGGTCGAGTCGCTCGGCGACCGGCTTGTGGTTGCGTCCGGCCAGCGCCTTGGTGCGGAACGGCTCGGGCCAACCGCCCGGAGGATCACCGAGCTCCCCGTTGAGGAAGCCGATCACCGAGTCGGGGATGTCGAACTTCTCCGGGTTGGCGGCGAAGTCCTGCGGGTCGGCGCCGACGCCGACGAGGTGCAGCGCGAGGTCACCGACGACCTTGGACGACGGGGTGACCTTGACGAGGTGGCCGAGGATGTCATCGGCGGCCTCGTACATCCGCTCGATCTGCTCGAACTTCTCCCCCAGTCCCAGCGCCACGGCCTGCTGCCGCAGGTTGGAGAGCTGACCGCCGGGGATCTCGTGACGGTAGACGCGCCCCGTCGGCCCGGGCAGACCCGATTCGAAAGGCGCGTAGACCTTGCGCACCGACTCCCAGTACGGTTCGAGGTCGCTGACCCCGGACAGGCTGATCCCGGTGTCGCGGGGGGTGTTCTCGAACGCCGCGACCAGGGCGGACAGGCTCGGCTGACTGGTCGTGCCGGCCATCGCCGCGGAGGCGGCATCGACCGCGTCGGCGCCGGCACCGGCGGCGGCGAACAGGGTCGCCAGCTGACCGCCGGCGGTGTCGTGGGTGTGCACGTGGACGGGCAGGTCGAAGTTCTCCCGCAGTGCGGTGACGAGCCGGGCGGCCGCGGCCGGACGCAGCAGGCCGGCCATGTCCTTGATCGCGAGCACATGAGCGCCGGCGGCCACGATCTCCTCGGCCAGCCGCAGGTAGTAGTCGAGGGTGTAGAGGCTCTCCCGCGGATCGAGGATGTCCGAGGTGTAGCACAGGGCCACCTCGGCGATGGTGGTGTTCGTGCCCCGCACGGCCTCGATGGCCGGGCGCATCTGCTCGACGTCGTTGAGGGCGTCGAAGATGCGGAAGATGTCGATGCCGGTGCGTGCGGCCTCGTCGACGAAGGCGTCGGTGACGGCGGTCGGATACGGGGTGTAGCCGACGGTGTTGCGGCCGCGCAGGAGCATCTGCAGGGCGATGTTCGGCACCGCCTCGCGCAGCTGGGCGAGACGCTCCCACGGGTCCTCCCCGAGGAAGCGCAGGGCCACATCGTAGGTCGCCCCACCCCAGGCCTCGATGCTCAGCAGCTCCGGCGTCATCCGGGAGACGTGGCCGGCGACGGCGAGCAGGTCGCGGGTGCGCACACGGGTGGCGAGCAGGGACTGGTGGGCGTCGCGGAAGGTGGTGTCGGTGACCGCCAGCGGTGTCTGCTCGCGCAGGGCCCGGGCGAAGCCCTCCGGCCCGAGGTCGAGGAGCCGATCGCGGCTGCCGGGGGCTCCGGGCGCGCTCAGGTCGATGTCGGGCAGCTTGTCGGCGGGGCGGATCCGCACGGAGGGCTCGCCGTGGGGGCGGTTGACCGTGACATCGGCGAGGTAGTCGAGGATCTTCGATCCCCGGTCGGCGCTGACGCGGGCGTCGAGCAGCTGGGGGCGCTCCTCGATGAATGACGTCGCGAGGTCGCCGGCGACGAAGGACTCGTCTTCGAGCACCGCCTGGAGGAATCCGATGTTCGAGGACACCCCGCGGATGCGGAACTCGGCCAGCGCCCGCCGGGCGCGGGACACGGCCTGGCCGAAGTCGCGTCCGCGGCACGTGAGCTTGACGAGCATCGAGTCGAAGTGCGCGCTCACCGCGGCACCGGCGTGGACGGTTCCGCCGTCGAGGCGGACACCGGCGCCGCCGGCCGAACGGTAGGCGGTGATGGTCCCGGTGTCGGGGCGGAACGAGTTGGCCGGGTCCTCGGTGGTGATGCGGCACTGCAGGGCGGCGCCCTTGACCCGCATGTCCTCCTGCCGCAGCCCGAGGTCGGCGAGGCTCGCGCCCGCGGCGATGCGCATCTGGGAGGCGACGAGGTCGACGTCGGTGATCTCCTCGGTGACGGTGTGCTCGACCTGGATGCGCGGGTTCATCTCGATGAAGACGTGCTGGCCGGCGCGCGGCCCCGCGGTCTCGAGGAGGAATTCGACGGTTCCGGCGTTCTGGTAACCCAGCGCCTCGGCGAACTTGAGTGCATCGGTGTGCAGCGCCGAGGCGATGGCCGGGTCGAGGTTCGGGGCGGGCGCGATCTCGATGACCTTCTGGTGCCGGCGCTGGACGGAGCAGTCGCGTTCGAACAGGTGGATGGCGTTGGAGTCGTCGTCGGCGAGCACCTGCACCTCGATGTGCCGGGGGCGCTGCACGGCCTGTTCGATGAAGACGGTCGGGTCGCCGAAGGCGCCCTCGGCCTCGCGCATGGCGGCCTTGAGGGCCTCCTCGAGCTGAGCGGGATCGGACACGCGGCGCATTCCGCGACCGCCGCCGCCGGCGACTGCCTTGACGAAGAGCGGGTAGTGCATCGACTCCGCGTCGGCGAGCAGCTGTGCGATGTCGGCCGACGGGCGGGTGGAGTCGAGGACCGGGATGCCGGCGGAGCGGGCCGCGGCCAGAGCCTGGACCTTGTTGCCGGCGAGTTCGAGCACGTCGGCCTTGGGGCCGATGAAGGTGATCCCGTTCTCCTGGCAGGCGCGGGCCAGATCGGGGTTCTCGGACAGGAAGCCGTAACCGGGGTAGATGGCATCGGCTCCGCTCTCCTTGGCCACCCGCAGGATCTCCTCAACGCTGAGGTAGGCGCGGACGGGGTGGCCCTTCTCACCGATCTGGTAGGCCTCGTCGGCCTTCATCCGGTGTTCGGAATTGCGGTCCTCCCAGGGGAAGACGGCAACCGTGGAGGCACCGAGCTCGTAGGCCGCGCGGAACGCACGAACCGCGATCTCCCCCCGGTTTGCCACAAGAACTTTGGAGAACATCATAGTCTCTCTCTTCGTATTCGATCGCCGTGTGGCGAGTGTCGACGGTCTGGCTCGACCAACTCTACTCAGTGACCTGCATTACCCCGACGAGGGGGTCGCAATCGCCTCGTCCCGGCGTGGTCGAGACGGCCGTTGAGGTGTTGATACGTTACCGTAGGAGAGTGCTTGTCCTAAGTATCAGCAGTCTCAAAGGCGGAGTCGGCAAGACATCCGTGACGCTCGGTCTGGCCTCGGCCGCCTACAACAGGGGAATACCGACGCTTGTCGTCGACATGGACCCGCAGGCCGATTCCTCGACGGGCCTCGACGTTCCGACGTCGACGCGCGTCGACATCGCCGATGTCCTCGCCGCCCCGAAGTCGCAGAAGATCCTCTCCGAGGCGATCCTGCCCTCGGGCTGGGTGGGCGAGAAGATGGGTCACCTCGATGTCATCTCCGGCTCCCCCCGCGCCGCCGAGTTCGACCGGCCGTCCCTGTCCGAGCGGTACCTGCGCAGGCTCGACGACGCCCTGACCAGGATCGCCAAAGGCTATCGCCTGGTCCTCATCGACTGCCCGCCGAGCCTCAACGGCCTCACCCGCACCGCCTGGTCGGCGAGCTCGCGGGTGGCCGTGGTGACCGAGCCGAGCCTGTTCTCCGTGGCGGCCGCCGACCGCGCCCTGCGCGCGGCCGACGAGCTGCGCCAGCGCGGCGCCTCCGACCTGCAGCCACTGGGTCTCATCGTCAACCGGGTCCGCGCGGGATCGACCGAACACGACTACCGGATCCAGGAGATGCGGGAGATGTTCGGCCCCCTCGTGCTCAATCCGCCCCTGGCCGAACGTGCCGTGATGCAGCAGTCGCAGGGGTCGGCGCGACCGATCCACTCCTGGCCGGGCAAGCCCGCCGAGGAGGTCGCCGCCTCGTTCGATGTGCTGCTCGATCGCGCCCTGCGCTCCGAGAGCATCCGGTCCCGCCGGAGCCCCGGCAAGGATCAGGGCGGGGCCGCGGACAAGACCTCGGAGAGAAGGTCGACGGACAGGACAGGTGCCGGCCGGAAGTCCCCCACCGGTCACCGGGCCGGGAAGTAGACTCACCCGGAGGCGCCGACCCCCGACCATGAATGAGCAGGTGGCCCGACCGTTTGGTCGGGCCACCTGCTCATTCATGGTCGGGTTCGCTGCACGCGCCGGGGCGCGTGCAGCGGGAGGGCTCAGCCCAGCTTCTTCGCCCGGCGCTGCGCGAGCTCGTCCATCGCGACGACGGCCGAGTCGTCCTCGGGCACGCGTTCACTCGGAAGCTCGGACAGGCTGCCCTCGACTTCGTTCCAGACGCGTCCGACGGCGATGCCGAAGACGCCCTGACCGCCCTGGAGGAGGTCGACGACCTCGTCGGGCGACGTGCACTCGAAGACGCTGGCGCCATCGGACATCAGAGTGATCTGCGACAGGTCCTCCACTCCCCTGGAGCGCAGGTGATCGACGGCGGTGCGGATCGACTGCAGGCCGACGCCGGTGTCGAGCAGTCGTTTGACGATCTTGAGGACGAGGATGTCACGGAAGCTGTAGAGACGCTGGCTGCCCGATCCGGTGGCGTTGCGGATCGAGGGGGTGACGAGATCGGTGCGCGCCCAGTAGTCGAGCCGCCGGTAGCTGATGCCGACGACCTTGCACACTGTCGGACCACGGTAGCCTGCCTCTTCGTCGAGCACGGGCAGATCGTCATCGAACAGGAGACCTTGAGCAGCCGGCGGTATCGGCGTCGACTGATAGGTGTCATGACTTGAGCGGTTCACACCGACTCCTCCTTATAGTCCCTGGGGGAAGCGAGGTCGCTTTGAAGGGCAGAGAATATAGCCATTCTAGCCCTGTTCTCTCGGCGGACCTACAGTGGGAT
>JAPSIC010000111.1 GCA_031179165.1 Brevibacterium sp. | reverse complement strand
CCGACTGGGCCGCCACCGCACCGCGCGAGCGTGCCGAGATCCTGCGCCGCGCCTTCGAGCTGCTCATCGAACGCGCCGACGACATCGCCGCCGTGATGACCGCCGAGATGGGCAAGCCCTTCGCCGAGTCCAAGGGCGAGGTCACCTACGGCGCCGAGTTCTTCCGCTGGTTCTCCGAGGAAGCCGTGCGCGTGGGCGGCGACTACACGCAGTCGACCGATGGCAAGACCCGCATCATGGTCTCGCGCGAACCGGTCGGTCCCTGCATCCTCATCACCCCGTGGAACTTCCCGCTGGCGATGGGCACCCGCAAGATCGGCCCCGCCATCGCTGCTGGCTGCACCATGGTCTTCAAGCCCGCGAAGCTGACCCCGCTGACCTCGCTGATGCTCGTCGAGGTGCTCCAGGAGGCGGGTCTGCCCGCCGGCGTCCTCAACGTCGTCACCTCCGACTCGGCCCGCCGCGTGGTCACCCCGTGGATGGAGTCCGGCATCGCCCGCAAGGTCACCTTCACCGGCTCCACCGAGGTGGGCATCGGTCTGATCAAGCAGGCCGCCGACAACGTCATGAAGACCTCGATGGAGCTCGGCGGCAACGCCCCGTTCGTCGTCTGCGAAGACGCCGATCTCGACAAGGCCGTGACGGGAGCCGTGCAGGCGAAGATGCGCAACGGCGGGGAGGCCTGCACCGCGGCCAACCGGCTGTTCGTCCACTCGTCGGTCGCCGATGAGTTCTCGAAGCGGCTCGCCGAGAAGATCGGCTCGATGACGGTCGGCAACGGCCTCGAGGAGGGCACCGAGGTCGGTCCCCTGGTCGATCAGGATTCGCTCGACAAGGTCGAGTCCCTCGTCAACGATGCCGTGTCCAAGGGCGCCAAGGTGCTCACCGGCGGCAAGAAGATCGACGGCGCCGGGTTCTTCTTCGACCCGACGGTCATCACCGATGTTCCGCACGACTCCGAGATCCGCACCACCGAGATCTTCGGTCCCGTGGCCCCGATCGTCACCTTCGACACCGACGAAGAGGCACTCGCCCTGGCCAACGAGACCGAATACGGCCTGGCCGGCTACCTCTTCAGCGAGAACCTCGAACGCGCTCTGTCCCTGGCCGAGAAGCTCGAGGTCGGCATGATCGGTCTCAACACCGGTCTCGTGTCCAACCCGGCTGCACCGTTCGGCGGCGTGAAGATGTCCGGCCTCGGTCGCGAAGGCGGACGCGTGGGCATCGAGGAGTTCCTCGAGATCAAGTACGTGGCCACCCCGCGCTCCTGATCACATCCTGAAAGAACCGCCCCGCCGACCGGAAACGGTCGGCGGGGCGGTTCTTCGTTGTGGCTCCGTCCCACGCGGCCTGCACGAGCGGGTCCGCACGGGCTGCGGTGCTCGGGCCCCAGGGGCGCAGCGGTGCTGAGATCTCACGCACCGGTGCCGCGGCGCTCAGGCTCCAGGCACTCTCCGGCCTCAGGCACTCTCGGGCCTCAGGCGCGCCGGCGCGCGAGGACGTCGTTGACGGCGCCGAGATCGGCGGCCTTCGATGTGCGGATCGCCGTGCGGCCATGTCCCAATGGGCCCTCTTCACGGGCAGAGTCGCTGAGTTCGGGCCGGTAGCCCAACTCAGCGGCGAACTGCGCTGCGATGTCCTCTCGGCTGCGAGGCTCGATCTCGTACGAGGTGACGTCGGCCTTGGTCGCCGCGGGAAGCGGATGTTCGACCTCGGGCGCGTCGACATAGCTGGGAGTCGGCAGCGGGGTCGGCGACCACGCGTCGCGCGCCCGGAGACGCTGAGTGAACGGATCGCTGACCGCCTTCGGCCCGCCGACGGCAGCAGCGGTCGCATCGCCAGCCGCGGCATCAGTGGCCGCATCGCCGGCCGCGGCTCGAACGCCGTCGCGAGATTCTGCCGCGCCCGTCTTCTGTGCGGCGTGCGTCCGTCCGGGGTCGCGCTGGGCTGTGGTCTCGAGCACCGTGGTCCCGAGTCCGGGACCGGCCTTCCCGTCGGTGGCGGACCCGGTCACGGTCATGGACCCGGTCGTGGCATCGGAATCGGACCCGGCCGTGGTGCCGGGCTCGATCGCGGTCTTGGGCTCGGCCGCGGTGCTCGCCTCGGGCTCTGCCGCCTTCTCGGACTCGTCCTCGACGACGGGGATCGGTCCGGTCAGCAGCACCTGGCGGGTGGTGTGTCCGGCCGCCGCTTCGCTGCGGATGTGCACGATCGGGATCTCGCCGGTGGTGGCCTCTTCGCGAGCACGCTTGGCCGACACATTGCGCTCGATGACGGCGCGCGCCTGAGCCGCCTTGGTCGAACCGGCGGAGGTCGTCGAGGCCGCGGTTGCGGAAGGAGCCGCAGCCGAGGTGGTCGAAGCCGCCCGCCCACCCGTGGCCGCAGTCGATCCACCCGTGACCGCAGTCGATCCAGCCGTGCGAGTCTCCCCCGCCGTGGTCGGGGCTGCGGAAGCAGCGGGTGCCCCGCCGACGGCACGCGTCACACTCGTGGTCTTCCCTGCCGGGGGATTCGGCGCCGGCGGCGACTGCCGTGGAGAGGTACCGACAGCGGGAGCTGTCGCCGGGGTCGTCTCGAGCTCCCGGATCTGCCTCTTGAGCTCCCATTTGCGCAGGTTCAGGGTGCGCACGATGATCAGCGACACGACGCTCAGTCCTCCGAACACCCCGATCAGTGCGGGATGCACGACCGAGAAGATCGCCAGCACGCCGGTCACCAGAATCCCGAGCAGGGACACGAGGAGCACCAGGGCGAATCCGCGGATCATCGTCCCGAGTGCGCTCATCGACTCCTGCAGGGTCGTTTTGTTCTCAGTCATCGAATGTTCCTCATCGGCGCCGAATGTTCGCTTGGAAGTCCGCAGGTCCCGCCCCGGCTGGGACGGCATCCCCGCGCTGGAGTGCTGCCCCGGACTCGCGCTGCCCGTGGTGCGGCCCCTCGGATGCAGCGGGATCGCTCCCCCGCCGAGGTGGTCGCCGCCGTTCGCCCCGGGCTGCTGGGCTCCTGACTGCTGTGTTCCGGGACCCGACTGGTTGAACACTGCGTGCACCGCCGGATGGAGTCGGTGCACGTTGCTCGGCCGGCTCGCCTCCGCCCTCTCGTGGCTGACGTCGACGAGGTAGGTCGGCCGTGCCTGTCCCACCGCGACGGGCAGGGACTGGTGCTGGGACTCATGGTCTCGCGGTGACCGCGGGGTCGCCTCGACGTGGGTCGCCTCGGCGAGGGTCCTCCCGGAGTGGGACTGTTCGGCGTGGCCGTCGATGACGGACAGCTCCGGGATCGGCGCCGACAGCCGCAGCTGGGGGCTGTCGCCCAGAGGTTCGGCAACGATGCCCGGCACGGCCGGTTCAATGGTCGTGTCGGCATGGAACACTCGAGCACGCGCGGTGTGGTCTCGGCAGGGATTGTGCAGATCGGCGTCGATGACTCGTGCCTCGTCCGGGACCCTGTCGATGTCGACACGGGAAAGCTCGGTCGCGGAGCGGCGGATCATTGTGGGCACAGCAACGACGAAGACCACGACGATGGCGATGACGACGATGATGCTGGTGTCCACACTGCAACCCTAGATCGCTGTCCGGGACAACGAGGTGAAGGAGTGAGGTGTGTCGGTCAAACGTCCGACGAGTTTTGCTCACATGCTCTGACCGCGGCGGTATGCGGCGAGAACACCATCGGGGACATCCTCTGCGACCAGGGCGAATGTGCGGTGATCGCACCACTGCCCGTCGATGTGCATGTACTTCTCCCGCAGCCCCTCGTCGCGGAATCCGAGCTTGTCGACGACGCGCAGGCTGGCGGCGTTCTCGGGCCGGATGTTGATCTCGATCCGGTGCAGGCCGACGGCGAAGAAGCAGTGGTCGCAGGCCATCGCGACGGCGGTGGGCACGATCGATCGCCCCGCCACCCGGGAGTCGATCCAGTAGCCGATCTGGGCGCTGAGGATCGAGCCCCACTGGATTCCCGACACGGTCAGCTGACCGCGGAAGACGCCGTCGACTTCGATGGCGAACGGCAGGGACTGCCCACGCTTGGCCTGCTTCTCGTGCATCCGGACCATCGCCCGGAAGCCGGGCAGTTCCTGCCCGGGAGTCGGCAGCGTCGCGTCCCAGGGCCTGAGCCAGTCCCGGTTGAAGCGGCGCACTTCCTGCCAGGCGTCCTCATCACGCCTGCGGAGGGGACGCAGGACGATGTCGGAGCGCTGATCGGTGAGGATGACCGGCCACATGATCTGCCCTTGCCCGAACCGGCAGCGGTCAGTCGATCCTCGCCACGTAGTCCTTGAGCCAGGCTTTGAGATCGCTGCCGAGGTCGTCACGGTCGCAGGCGATCTGGACGACGGCCTTGAGGTAGTCGAGCTTGTCGCCGGTGTCGTAGCGCGCGCCCTTGAAGACGACGCCGTAGACTCCGTTGCTGCCGTCTGCGTCCGTCAGCGTCTGCAGGGCGTCGGTCAGCTGGATCTCGTTGCCGCGGCCGGGCCCGGTGGTCTCGAGGACGTCGAAGATCTCCGGGGCCAGGACGTAGCGGCCGATGATGGCCAGGTTCGACGGCGCCTCGCCCGGCGACGGCTTCTCCACCAGACCGGTGATCTTGACGACCTCCTCATCGTCGGTCGCCTCGACGGCGGCGCATCCGTAGAGATGGATCGCCTCCGGGGGCACCTCCATCAGGGCGACGACGCTGCCGCCGGTCCGCTCGGCCACGTCGATCATCTTCGGCAGGATCGGGCTGCGGGGGTCGATGAGGTCATCGCCGAGCAGGACCGCGAACGGCTCATGCCCGACGTGCTGGCGACCCTTGAGCACGGCGTGGCCCAGGCCCTTGGGGTCGCCCTGGCGCACGTAGTGGATGTCGGCGAGCTCCGAGGCGTGACGGACCGCGGCGAGCTTCTTGTCGTCGCCCTTCTTCGCGAGGGCGGCTTCGAGACCATCGACCTTGTCGAAGTGGTCTTCCAGCGGCCGCTTGTTGCGGCCGGTGATCATCAGGACGTCCTGCAGGCCTGCGCTGACGACCTCCTCAACGACGTACTGGATCGCTGGTTTGTCGACGACTGGAAGCATCTCCTTCGGCGTCGCCTTCGTCGCGGGGAGGAAGCGGGTCCCGAGACCGGCCACCGGGATCACTGCTTTGCGCACGCAGCGCGTCGTTCCATCACTCATGCAGTTCATCTTAACCACACGAGGGGTGACAACTAAGCTTGAGGTCGTGGAAGGAAACAAATCGAAGGAGCAGCTGCGCGCCCGGATCCGCAGCCAACGATCGACTCGTGCGGAGTCGATGCCCGATGTCGCCGAGGTGGCCTGGCGCCTCGTCTCATCCCTTGGCTCCCCGCAGAGCCCGCCAATCCTCGGTTCACAGCCGAACCTCCCGGCTCACGGCTCGGAGCCGAACCACCCGGCTCACGGCTCGCAGCAGAGCCGGTCGGCTGACGGATCGGGCAGGACTGCCTCCGCCCCGACGATGCTCGCCTACGCCGCCCTGCGCGGCGAACCGAGCCTGGACTCCTGCATCGATCGCTTCCTCGCCGCAGGCGGCAGGGTGTTCCTGCCCGTTGTCACCGAGGTCGGTCGGCCGCTCGTGTTCGGCGAGGTGGTCGAGTCGATGCGAACTCTGCGCCCGAGGGGCAGATGGGGAATCCGAGAACCGGAGGCACAGCTGAGCGCGATTGAGCTGATGTCGCCCGAACTGGGCCTCGACGTCGCGTTCGTCCCTGCTCTCGGGTTCGGCGAGCACGGGGCGCGGCTGGGCAACGGGGGCGGGTTCTACGACCGCACCTTCGGCCCCCTGGGTGAGGTTCCCTTGAGTGAGGTTCCGTTGGGCGAGGTTCCCACGGGTGAAGTGCGCTCTGGCGAATCACCCCAGGGGGCCGTACCGCGTCCCGCGCTCTACGGAGTCTGCTTCAGCAACGAGATCGGTCTGCAGGGGCTCCGGGTTGAACCCTGGGATCTGCGGATCACCCAGGCGGTCGCCGAGGACGGGGTCCATCCGTTCCGGTAGCCGACCGCGGCCAGTCGTTCCGGCAGTCCCCTCTGACCGTCACGGATGCGGGAAATAATCGCCCACTCGTGTGCGTTATCCTGTGGATGACAGTACCCGCACGGGGTACTGAGCCACGCCTGTCGAGCCCGTGACCCGGGCATTGGCTGTCGTCAGGCGCAGTGAACTATAATCTTCTCGTCGAAGAAAGGTTGCACATGCCCGTCTACTCCTATGCCTGCAAGAGCTGTGGCCACGCTTTTGATATCCACCAGGACTTCAGCGACGAATCACTGACGATCTGCCCGGAATGCCAGGGCCGCCTGAAGAAGGTCTTCGGCACCGTGGGAGTCAGCTTCAAAGGATCCGGCTTCTACGCCACCGACTCCCGCTCCAGTTCGACCAGCACCTCCCCGGCCGCCTCGAAGAGCAGCGCCAAGGAGACCTCGACGGCTTCGACCGCTCCAGCGGCCGCCGCTCCCGCCGCGAGCTGAGGAGCTGGCAGCCCTCAGCTGAGGACGAGTTCCACTCGTGCGCGAAGCACATGTGGACGAGTCCGGACTCATGCTTCAACCGCCTGTGGATGACAACCGCTCATCCACAGGCGGTTCGTCGTCTCTTGTCCTGACACTGCCGTCATGGGCAGGCTCGGAGGATGCGAATCGTGCAGCGCGTCCGCGAACTGTCCCGGCCGAGATCGACACGGGTCCGACCGCAGCGGATCCTGGCCGCTGTGTGCTTCGCCCTCGCCTGCGCACTCACCGTCTGGGTGCTGACCCCCTCGCAGTCCGGCTCCCCCGTGGTCGTCACTGACAGGGATCTGCCTCCCGGAGCGGAGCTGCGTGAGCAGGACCTGGTCGTCGTCGACTTCCCGACCCGGCTCGTCCCGGACCAGGCCTTCACGTCGGTCGCCGACGCGGAGGGCAAGCGCACATCCGCGGGCCTGTCGAAGGGTTCGCCGGTGACCCTGTCGACCATCCTCGATCAGCAGGCGCTGCCGGACGGGAGCACCGATCTCATCATGCCGGTGCGCCTCGTCGACGATGCGGCTGCCGGCCTCCTCCAGCCCGGACAGAGGGTCCGGCTCTTCAGCTCCCTGCCCGAAGGCGGTTCGGAGGTCGTCGCCGACGAGGTGACGATCGCACGCGTCATCGCCGAGCAGGACCGGATCGCCGTCGACTCCGGTCAGATCGTATCCGTGATCCTCTCCTCCGAGGATGCCGGCCGGATCGCGGAATTCACCGGCCTGCCGATCAGCTTCGCCATCCTGCCCCGGTGAACTGCATTGCGCATGTCGGACTCAGTGTGCAATTGTCGCTGTGTACCATATGAAGGTATTCGCTCAGAATCCCACGCATCCTGATCAGCCGAGATGCTCTGGGTAATCTTCACCGCCGAAAGGGTGCCTCTCATGTTCAAGGGCTTCAGAGACTTCATTCTGCAGGGAAATGTCGTCGAGCTCGCCACCGCTGTGATCATCGGCGGAGCGTTCACCGCCATCGTCACAGCCTTCTCCGACAAGATCATCAACCCGCTCATCGCCGCTTTCGGCAGTGCCGAAGGACCAGCCCTGTCCTTCCGGGTCAATCCCAACGTTCCCGAGTCCACGATCGACCTCGGCGCCGTCATCACCGCCGTGATCAACTTCCTCATCGTCGCGGCCATCGTCTACTTCATCATCATCGTGCCGATGAACAAGCTCAATGAACTGCGCAAGCGCGGTGCGCCGGAAGAAGTCGTTCCTCCGACCGCAGAAGATCTGCTCACCGACATCCGCGAGATCCTGCGAACTCAGACCACGGGCAGCACCAGCTCCAACGACTTCGGAGACCCGAACGCCCCTCGCCACTGACACACCGCCGCGCACCGGTCGCGGCTCACCACACGACGGTCACCGCCGCACAGGTCCTACCAGTGCGGCGGTTTCTGCGATCGGTAGTCATCGGCGCTGAAGCCGTCGTGCCCGGAGTCGGACTCGTTGCGCAGCGTGGACCGATACTCCCGCAGGATCCTCTCCAGCCGAGTCTTCCTCGCCCCGTCCTCGGCGCCCTCAGGGGCGCGGGACCTGCCGTCGTCCGCATCAGGACCGGGACCGCCGTGATCGGCGGCTTCGGCTGCGCCCGCCTCGTCCGGAGCAGCGGTCTCGGGTGCGTCCGCCTCGTCCGGAGCAACGGTCTCGGGTACGTCTGCCTCGCTCGGGCCGACAGCCTTGTTCGAATCGGCAGCCTCCGGCTCGTCCGCCTCGGGCGGATCGGTGGACTCGACGTCCTCGTCAGGCATGGCCGCCTGCACTCCGCTGGGAGGACTCCTCCGGCCCCGGGTCGGTGTCAGCCCTCTCCTCGACGGTCTGGGTCTCGCGGGTCGCGACGGCCGCCGACTGTTCGATCAGTCCTGCTTCCTCGAGCTCCTCCGCACGGATCTTCCCCGTGTCGAAGGTCGGGATGATCTCACCTTCCACGGGACTCTGCTGTGACGACTCCGGGATCAGCACCTCGGCGCCGGTGACTCTCTTGGCCTGGGCGTGCCGCTTCCGGTAGCGGTCCACGGCCGCCTGCAGTCGGGAGTCCCCGCGCTGGGAGCTGCCCTTCTGCGCCAGGGCAGTGCGCAGAAGGTCCTTGATCTCGGTGTCGTTGCGGACGACCGAGTCCGACTGGATCCAGTCGATCATCGCGTCGAGCCCGGCTTCGGAGTACTTGTGCATCGGCAGGCCCGGCACCAGCTTCGGCCGGCTGCCGGTGCGCCCGACGACCACCGAGGCCGCACGGGCGGCGTTGAGGATCGCCTGCGGGCTCATCTTCTCCACGGCGCTGCACCAGACCTCGTAGATCTTCTCCGTCTCGGACTGCGGGTCGACGAAGGCGTCGGTCGACCACACCCGCATGAACCGCCAGCCGCGGCGCTCGAGCTGCTCGGGCAGCACCCGATCGCGTTGGCGGATGCTGCGCACCGACGCGTACCGCGGGCCGTCGCCGGAGACCGCGATGATCATGCCGTGCTCGTCCTCGGCCGAGTTCGCCACGGCGAGGTCGATTCCGTTGTAGTGCTCGTGGGCGACCACGCCCAGCTGCAGCAGCCGGGAGGCGATGTCGTTGAACAGCGGGTCGTAGATCTCCCCGTGCGGTCCCGGCTGGGTGACCCCGCCGGCCGCGATCTCCTCGAGCAGGCGCGGCAGCAGCCGCGCCCCGCCGGTCAGCTTCGCCGGGTCGAAGTCCTCGGCCTCGATGCTCGACACGACGGTCAGGCGTTTGCGGGCACGGGTCATCGTGGCCGCGAGGATCCGTTCGCCGTCGGGCCCCGACAGTGCGCCGAGGTCATGGATGACCCGGCCGTGGACGGTCCGGCCGTAGCCGAGGGTGAAGATCACCGCGTCACGCGACATGCCCTGCACGCGTTCGCAGTCGGTGACGATGAACGGTTCCTTGCTCGAATCGCTGAAGAAGGCGGCGACGTAGGGCAGGTCCTTCATCGCCCGGGAGATCGCGGTCGCCACGCGCTGCGCGTGGTGCTGGGTCAGCGCGACCACGGCCAGTGATTCCCGGGACCGGGTCCGGGCGTGCCGGAGGACGAGTTCGACGACTCGTTTGACCTCCGCATCGGGGCTTTCGACCCGATTGGTGCCGATGTCCGTCGGTCCCCTGCCGTCGGCGACGTAGGAGAACTCGAGACCCGACCCCTCACCCGTATGAGCGGTGGGCAGGGTCGTGATCGTCGAATCGTAGAAATGCCGGTTGGCGAGATCGATGAGCCCGACCGGGGACAGCCGGTAGGAGTTCGACAGGCGCATGCGCGGCAGGAATTCGCCGAGGCGCTCCTGCACCGAGGGCGGATGCTCGCTGTCGTCGGGTCCCCAGCGGTCGACGGCGACGGTGAAGGGCCGGGGCCCGAGCAGGCGCGAATCGCCCAGGGCGATGACCTGACGGGCGCGGGTGAGTGCCGGAACGACGTCGGGGATCGACAGGCGGCCCGCGTCGGCGATGATGACGGCGTCGAAGAGAGGCAGCGCGGAGAAGAGCTCCGGCACGGTGAAGGGGCTGGCCATCCACACCGGGGCCAGCGTCGTCAGCAGTTCGGGAGCCTTCGTCGACATCGTCCGCACGGAGGTGTGCGGTGAGAGCAGCTCCTGCTTGATCACGCCCGCGGAGATCGGATCGGTCTCGATCCCGTGCTTCCATGCCTGGGAGTGGTTGTAGCGCAGTCGCTGCGCGCCGGCCGCGACGAAGGCGCGGTCGTTCTCCCGGAAGCCCTCGGCCACCTGGTGCAGGGCGGCGCCGTCGTGACGGCCGACCTGGGGATCCTCGGTCGCCATGGTCTGCAGCACCGACGCCCAGTAGGCGAGGTCGAATTCGGGACCGACCAGGGCCGTGTCGACCTTGCGCTTGCGCAGATCGGTCATGAGATCGGACAGACCCTCCGCGGCGAGCTCACGCTGGAGCCGGGAGCGTTCGGGCAGATCGGCGAGGTTGTCCGTGTCGGCGCCCATCGCCTCGCAGCGGGCCTGCAGCTCCTCGATGAGCATCGAAGACAGGTCTCCGCCGTCTGGGGTCGTCTGGAGCACGGGTGAGATCTTCGCGATGTCGGCTTCGATCCCCTGCAGGATCTCGTCGGCCTCGAGGACCCCGCGCGGCACCTGTGGACGACCGTCGTGGCCGGCGAGATCGGCGAGGATGCTCCGCTGCTCGCGCACGTCGATGAGCGCGGCGTGCAGATCGGTGACGTCGGCGCCGGGACGGAGGAACTCCTTCGCCGACTTCTTCAGGCGCTTGCGCTGGAGCATGCCCATCTCGACGCCCACCTCGGCGCGGTACTCGGCGGGTCCCGTGGCGGCGATGAGGTCGTCGAGGCGGTGGTCGTAGACATCGGGCGCGAAGTTGTCGAGGGTGGTGCGCACGCGCAGCAGCACCTTGATCGCCCGCGACCAGTCCGCGAGGTTGCGGCGCGGGTTGAGCTTCGCCTTCGCGAGGACCGGCTCCACCGCCTCGACGAGGTCGGGGATCGTCCGGCCGAGTCGCTCGGCGATGGTGCGGGCGGCTTCGGCCTCCTCGACGGATTTGAGGTCGGCGCCGAACCACACCGTGTCCTCGACGTCGAGGGTGAAGG
>JAPSIC010000110.1 GCA_031179165.1 Brevibacterium sp. | reverse complement strand
CCGGCGGCCCGCCGACGCCTCAGACGGGATAGACGACTCTCGTCCCGCCTCCCGGTGGCGACGAGTCGGGACTGCGCAGGGTGCGGCGATCGAACAGTTCGACCGGCCGACCGACGATGCGCTGGAGTTCGTCGCCGAGGGTGAAGAAGATGCCGAAGTCCCGTTGTGCTTCGGGGGCGAATTCGACGAGGAAGGTGAGGCTGCTCGTCGGCGGCACCTCGCTGTCGGTCAGGGCGGCTCCGGTGACGCGCAGGCTGGCCACACCGAACCGCTCGCATACCCGAGCGATCTCGGACAGGTCCAGGTTCACCTCGGCGTCCATACTCGTAGTGTGGCATGCCAGACCGGGGCACGTCCTCAACAGCTGGGAATTCCTGTCGCTCTCACACCATCGACCAGCGCTTGTTCCGCGCATTAGCATGAGACCATGCGCGCGCTGATCCTGACGTTCGGCACCAAGGGCGACATCGAACCGTATGTCGCCCTGGCTGCGGCGCTGAACGCCGCCGGTCACGAAGCGACCATCGGCACCGCGGGCGGCTTCGAGCAGGACGTGCGCGAGCTCGGAGTCGACTTCGTCCCGAGCAATACGCGCATGCTCGAGCTGATGCAGAACCTCCTTCCGACCATGGCCGGACCGAGCGATCTGACGAAGACCATGAAGGCGATGACCGAGAGCATGCGCGAGGCCTTCGACGATCAGCTGCGCGCCGTTCGCAGCACTCACCCCGACATCATCGTCTATCACCCGAAATGCCTGGGCGCTCCCCATCTGGCCGAATACCTCGGCATTCCCGCGGTTCTGTCGATTCCTCTGCCCTTCTACACGAGGACCTCGGCCCATCCGGTCCCCTTCATCCCCCGATCGATGGGGCCTCGCCTCAATCGACTCAGCTACCAGCTGGGGCGCTCCAGCTCCCTCCTCTACGGCGGGATGATCAACGACTTCCGGCGCAAGCTCGACCTCGGCGGCCTGCCGCGATGGGCGGATCCGCTGCGCAATCCCGACGGCAGCCCGGTGGAGATCCTCTACCCCTACTCCCGGCACGTCGTTCCGATCCCGGACGACTACCCGCCGTCGGCCCATGTCACCGGGTACTGGTTCACGAACCGCGGTGCAGGCTGGGAGCCGCCGCCCGAGCTCAGGGACTTCCTCTCCGCCGGTGAGCCTCCGCTCTACATCGGATTCGGCTCGATGGGATTCGGCAAAGGGGCCGACGACCGAGGGGAATCGATCACCGCGGCGGTCAAGACGGTCGGACAGCGCGCGATCGTCGCCACCGGGTGGGGTGGTGTCTCGGTCGGCGGCTCCGACGACATCCTCGTCATCGATGGCGCACCGCACGACTGGCTGTTCCCGCGAGTATCGGCCGTCGTCCACCACGGCGGGGCCGGCACGACGGGAATCGGGTTGGCCTCCGGTCGCCCCACGCTGGTCTGCCCGTTCCTCGGCGATCAGCCGTTCTGGGCGAACCGGGTCCACGAATTGGGAGCAGGACCGCCTCCCCTGCCACGGGCGGAGATCTCGGCGGACAGCCTGGCCGAACGGATCGGTGAGCTCCTCACCACGGGCTCCTATCGCCGCACGGCTGCTCGGCTCGCGGAGCTGATCTCGGCCGAGAACGGAACCGCACGGGCGGTCGAGATCCTCGAGCGGCTGGTGTGATCACTGTGGCACCACGCACCGGTGGGCGTAAATCACCGCCGTGCAAGTGGAGGACCTGCGGCTATTGGGGCGTATTGCAGAGCTGAGGGTTGGAGTTACAGCCAACGGGGCGTATTGCCGAGCCGAGGGTTGGCGTTACGGCTGACGGGGCGTATTGGCGAGCTGAGGGGTGGCGTCACGGCTGACGGGGCGTATTGCAGAGCCGAAGGGGGCGCTGCGGCTGACGGGGCGCTGCGGCCAACCGCGCCCACCGCGACCGCACTTCACCGGAGCTTCGCGGTCACCTCGGCGGCGGCGTCGATGACCTTCTCGATGAGCGGTTCGGAATCTTCGGCGTAGGACTCCTCGGAGATCGACAGGCCGATGGCGGCGATCGGGCGGGAGAGCACGTCATGGACGGGGGCGGCGATCGTCGAGATCCCCGGCGTCACCTCACCGTGCTCGATCGCCCAGCCGAGCCGCCGGGTCTGGGCGAGGATCGCGTTGAGCTGCTTGACCGAGGTCGGGCCCTTGCCGGTGCGGGTGACGAAGCCGGTCTCGGACTGGAGCATCGCCAGCACCTCCGACTTGGGCAGATGGGCGAGGATCGCACGCCCGGTGGCCGTCAGGTAGCTGGGCATGCGCACGCCGGTGGCGGTGATGACCGCGACCGACTTCAGCGACTGCTCCTTGAGCACGTACACGGTCTCCCAGCCGCGGATGACGGCGAGCTGCGCGGTCGCCGAGGTCTCCTCCGCCAGCTGCCGCACGATCGGCTGGGCCAGCCGTTGGAGCGGGTTCGTGCGCAGGTAGGAGGAGCCGAGCTCGTGCACGCCGGCGCCGAGCACATAACCGGACTCCGCGCGGGCGACGAGCCCGAGCTCTTCGAGCACCGTGAGCAGCTCGTAGGCGCTCGAGCGCGGGATCTCGAGTCCGCGCACGAGTGCGCCCGCGGAGATCGGACGGTTCGAGGCAGCGAGGTGCCGTAGAATCGCGACCGATCTCCGCAGGGCGGGCACTTCAGCCATGGCTCGAGCTCTCCATCCCCAGTGCCGCGAACGCCTTGGCGTACAGCTCGGAGATGTCGCCGAGCTCGGTGTGGACGCCGTCGCGCACCCGCACCCGGCCGCCGCTGACCGTCGTGTGCACGTCGGCGGCGGTCGCGGAGAGGATGATCTGCTCTCCGACCGAGCCGAACGTGCGCATGCTGTCGGTCCTCAGCGCGATGAAGTCACACGCCTTGCCCGCCTCCAGGGAGCCGACGGGCAGCTCGAGGCTCTTCGCCCCGCCCTCGGTCAGGGAGGCGATGAGCTCGGCCGGGGAGAAGCGTCCCCGCTGTCCGGTGCGCAGACGTTCGCCCGCCTCCATCCCCTGGGTCTCCCGCAGGGCGTCGAGGACGACGTGCTGGTCGGAGCCGATCGCGATCGTCGCACCGGCGTCGGCGAGTTCGCGCGCCGGGCCGATCCCGTCGGCCAGGTCGGCCTCCGTGCACGGGCACATCACGATCGACGCCTGTGCCTGCCCGAGGGTCGCGATGTCCTCGTCGCTCAGATGGGTGGCGTGGACGGCCGAGAGATCGGTCGTGACGACGCCGGCGCGCTCGAGCACCTGCGTCGGGGTGGTGCCGTAGGCGGCCTGGCAGGCCTCGTTCTCCGCCGGCTGCTCGGACAGGTGCACGTGCACCGGTCCGCTGAGCTCGGTGAAGCGGGGCAGATTCGCGGCCGGGACCGCGCGGATCGAGTGGATCGCCGCACCGACGTGGACGAAGCTCTCCCCGGGCGCCCCGACGGGGAACTCGGAGGCGAAGTCCTCGATCAGCGAGGTGTGGCGATCGAGGTACCCGTCGATCGTGCCGTCGCCGAACCGGGCCTGGTCGGCCGAGAGCTCGGTGTCGATGCCGCCGGTGAGGTAGCAGGTGTCGAGCAGTCGGATCCGCAGTCCCGCCGAGGCGGCCGCGCGGGCCAGTGCCCGTTCCATCGCGTGAGCGCGCCCCGTCCCCGTCGGCTCCGAACCAGCCGAATCCGGTGACACGCCCGACCCGGCCCCGTAGGGCGTGCCGTCTTCTCCCCCGTAGGGCGTGCCGTCGGCGGCGTGGTGGACGTAGTGGAACTCGCCCACCGAGGTGTAGCCCCCGGCGAGCATCTCGGCGAACACCGCGCGGGCGACGGTCTCGTAGTTGTCCGGGGTGAGCCGGGCGGCGACGGAGTACATCACCTCGCGCCAGGTCCAGAACGTCCCGCCGTCGCCGTGGGTGCGCCCGCGCAGGATCCGGTGGAAGGCGTGGGAGTGGGCGTTGACCCCGCCGGGCAGGGTGAACCCGGGGACCACCTCGGCGCCGGTGGGCGCGGCGGTGATCCCGGTCTCGACCGAGGTCAGGGTTCCCGTATCATCGGCGGTGAGGAGGACGCCGGAGGCGACCGCCCCGCCGACCCACGCCGTCTCGCACCAGTACTGCGTGCTCATCGGACACCTCCGTTCACACCCGACCCGGCGGCAGGACCGGAGCCCTCGGAGCCCGTGGAGCCGCCGGCACCGAGCTCGCGTTCGAGCACTGCGGCGAGCGCCTTGACACCGGCGCGCGCGTCGTCGTCCTCGCACGCCTCCTCCGGTGCGTGTGAGACGCCGGTCGGGTTGCGGACGTAGAGCATCGCGGAGGGCACGTGCGGGGCGAGGATGCCCGCATCGTGACCGGCGCCCGAGGGCAGCATCGGCGCGCTCGGCAGGACCGAGCGCAGCCGTTCGTTGAGCTCGGCGGTGAAGTGCGTCGTCGGTGAGTACGACTCCTGGGAGATGCTCACCTCGACGCCGGTGTCGGCCGCGTGCTCCTCGGCCCGGGCGGAGATCGCCTCGAGCACCTGGGTGACCACGGCGTCATCGGCATGCCGGATGTCGAGCCAGAAGCTCATCGCCGAGGCGATGACGTTCGTCCCACCGGGGTGGATGAGCGTGCGGCCGACTGTCGCGACGGCCTGGTCGTGGGCGGCGGCGAGCACCGGGATGTCGCCGATGACGCGGCTGGCCGCGACGACCGGGTCGGCCCGGTGGCTCATCGGGGTGGTGCCGGCGTGGTTGCCCTGACCGGAGAACGCGAAGTGCCAGCGGCCGTGGCCGATGATCGACGAGCCGATCGCCACCGCCTCGTCGGTGTTGATGAGGCCGATGCCCTGTTCAACGTGGAGCTCGATGAACGAGCCGATGGCGCTCAAGCGCTGGTGGTCGGCGCCGATGCGGTTCGGGTCGAGGCCGTAGTCACGGGCGACGTCGGCGAACGTGTCACCGCCCAGGTCCTTGAGGCCGAGTGCCCGATCGGCGTCGATGGCCCCGGTGATCAGGCGCGATCCGAGGCAGGCCACGCCGAAGCGCGAGCCCTCCTCTTCCGGGAACACGGCCAGCGCGAGCGGGCGCTGGGCCCGCTCGAGGGCGCCGGAAGCTTCGAGTTCGTCGAAGGCCGCCAGCGCCGAGGCGACTCCAAGGGGGCCGTCGAACGCGCCGCCGCCGGGGACGGAGTCGAGGTGGGAGCCGGTGACGACGGCGTTGTCACCCGGGGTGGTCGCCCACGCCCAGGTGATGCCGTTGCCGTCGACCTCGGTGTCCATGCCGCGGCGGGACGCCTCGGCGAGGAACCATTCCCGCAGCTCCCGTTCGGTCGAGGAGAAGCCGGGCCGCTGGTAGCCGGGACCGCGGGAGTCGCGCCCGGTGTCCTCGATCTGGGCCAGGAGGGATACGACGTCGCTCATGTCAGTTCGCTTCGTCGCTCAGGTTGCCCAGAGCGGTGAACTCGGGGTCGTTGACGGCGCAGGACCCGCCCTGCGGCAGCCAGGTGCCGGCGGTCTCGGTGACGGTGTGGGCCAGCGGGGTGACCGATTCGGCGGCGGCCACGAGTGAGCCGTCCTTGACCTTGGCGATCGTGTCGGCGAGCTCCGGGGACAGGAAGCGGTCCGGTCCGGGTCCTGGCACGGTCTCGCGGATCTTGGCGATCACGGCGCCGGTGACCGGTGCCGGGGCGATCTGGCGCATGTCGCAGGCGCGGGCGGCGGCGTAGAGCTCGATGCCGACGACGCTGGCCAGGTTGTCGACGACCTTGCGCAGCTTGCGGGCGGCCGACCAGCCCATCGACACGTGGTCCTCCTGCATCGCTGAGGACGGGATCGAGTCCACCGAGGCGGGGGTGGCGTTGCGCTTGGCCTCGGAGACCATCGCGGCCTGGGTGTAGTGGGCGATCATCAGGCCCGAGTCGACACCGGCGTCGTCGGCGAGGAACGGGGTCAGGTCCTGGTTGCGGGAGCGGTCCATCATCCGGTCGGTGCGGCGCTCGGACATCGAGGCGACGTCGGCGGCGACGATGGCGAGGAAGTCCAGCGCGTGGGCCAGCGGCGCACCGTGGAAGTTGCCGTTCGAGGACACCTGTCCGTTGGTGAGGACGACCGGGTTGTCGATGGCCGAGCGCAGCTCACGCTCGGCGACCTGCGTCGCGAAGGCCACGGCGTCGCGGGCGGCGCCGTTGACCTGCGGGGCGCAGCGCATCGAGTAGGCGTCCTGGACCAGGTGGGTCGAGTCGCGGTGGCTGGCGACGATCTCCGAGTCCTTGAGGGCGGCGAGCATGTTCGCCGCCGAGGCGGCCTGGCCGTCGTGCGGGCGCAGGGCGTAGTGGAGGGCCGGCTCGAACACGGCGTCGGTGCCGAACAGGCCTTCGATGCTCATCGCGGCCGAGACGTCGACGGCGGTGAGGAGGTTCTCGAGGTCGGTCAGCGCGAGGATGAGCATGCCGAGCATCCCGTCGGTGCCGTTGACCAGCGCCAGGCCCTCCTTCTCGGCGAGGGTGACGGGGGTGATCCCGGCCTCGGCGAGGACATCGGCGGCGGGACGGGCGACTCCGTCGGGACCGGCGGCGACCCCTTCGCCCATGACGACGAGGGCGCAGGCGGACAGGGGTGCGAGGTCGCCGGAGCAGCCGAGCGACCCGTACTCGTGGACGACGGGGGTGATGCCGGCATTGAGCATGTCGACGTAGGTCTGGAGCACCTCGGGGCGGACACCGGCGCGGCCGGTGGCCAGGGTGCGGGCGCGCAGCAGCATCAGCGCCCGGACGACCTCGCGCTCGACCGGCTCACCGACGCCGGCGGCGTGGGAGCGGATGAGCGACTTCTGCAGCTGGGTGCGCAGCTCGGCCGGGATGTGGCGCTGGGCGAGGGCGCCGAAGCCGGTGGAGACGCCGTAGACGGGCTTCGGGGCGGCGGCGAGCGCGTCGATGGCCTCGCGGTATTTCGCGACCCGGGCGAGGGTGGTCTCGCTCAGGGACACTTTGGCGTCGTGGCGGGCGACGTCGACGACCTGGGCGAAGGTGAGGGTATCGGGATCAAGATCGATGAAGACGGACATCAGATGCCTTTCGGTGGTTGGTGTGATTCGGATGGTCGGTGGGCGGTCGGTCAGAGGAGCAGGTGGGCCAGCGGGGCGGCGATGAGGATGGTGAGCACGACCCGCTCGAACCAGATGATCACCAGTGTGCCGACACCGATCGGGATCTCGGTGGCGAGGATCGAGGGGACCATGGCGGAGAAGAAGATGATTCCCGACACGGACACCACGGCGATGGTGAACCTGAGGACGAGATCCTCGGAGCCGGCGACCTGGGTGGCGGGCAGGAACATCTCCACCAGGCCCAGGGCCGAGGCCTTGCCGGCCAGGATCGGATCGGAGAGCTGGGTGGCCCAGGTGAACGGCACGAAGATGTAGCCGAGGAAGTCGAAGATCGGGGTGAACTTCGCCAGCAGGAGGCCGATGAGCCCGACCGAGAGGATCGAGGGCAGGATCGACGACGCCATGAGCAGTCCGTCACGCAGGTTCGACCACAGGTTGGCCCCGAGGCTCGGGGTCTCGCGCAGGGTCTCCTTGGCTTCGCGCCAGGCGACGCCGAGGCGGTTGTGCGTGACCTTCTCCTCCGGCTGCGGGGTCGCGGCCGGGTGGTAGTCGTCCTTGATCATCCGCAGGGGCGGGATGTGGACCGTGATCGCGGTGACGACGAAGGTCACGACGAGGGTGAAGAAGAAGTAGAGCAGCCAGTGGTCCATGAGATCGAGCGTCTTGGCGACGACGATCATGAAGGTCGCCGAGACCGTGGAGAACCCGGTCGCGATGATCGAGGCCTCACGGGCCGTGTACTTGCCCTCCTTGTACACCCGGTTGGTGATGAGCAGCCCCAGCGAGTAGCTGCCGACGAAGGAGGCGACCGCATCGATGGCCGAGCGACCCGGAGTCCTGAAGACGGGGCGCATGATCGGCTGCACGAGCACGCCGATGAACTCCATCAGCCCGTAGCCGACGAGCAGCGCGAGGAAGATCGCCCCGACGGGGACGATGAGCCCGACCGGGATGACCAGTTTGTCCCACAGGAACGGTCCGATGTCCTCGGCGGCGAGCCACGCGGGTGGGCTGGTGAGGATCAGGATCGCCACGGCGAGACCGACGATGTTGAGGAACGCGAAGATCCCCTTGGTCACCGAGCTCTTCCAGCTCCCGGTGAGGAACGGGCGAATCGCCCCGACCAGGATGAGGGCGAGCACGATGAACGGCACGACCGGCGCCAGGTGCGTCCGGATCGCCGTCACGATGTGATCGAGCAGGATCGTCGAGCTCTCACCGATCGTGACGGGCACGAAGAACATGACGATGCCGATGGCGCTGTAGGCGAAGAAGCGCCATGTGCCCAGGGGCTTCGTCGTCTCTCTGTTCGCGGTGTCCATGATTCTCCTTCGAATCCGGTGTCTCAGAGTCGCGGACGGTTGTCGGCGACGAGTTCGCCCCCTGCCACAACACGCTCGACGAGGTGGACGCCGGGCCGGTAGGACAGGTGACGGTAGCTGGGGGCGTCGAGGACGACGAAGTCAGCACGAGCACCGGCGCCGAGGTGGCCGACGTCGGTGCGCTGCAGGGCCAGCGCCCCGCCGGCGGTCGCGGCCCAGACGGCCTGGTCGACGGTGAAGTGCATGTCGCGCACCGCCAGGGCGATGCAGAACGGGAGGCTGTTGGTGAAGCAGGATCCCGGGTTGCAGTCCGAGGCGATCGCGAGGGTGACACCGGCGGCCAGGTATCGCCGGGCGTCTGGGTAGGGCTGGCGGGTGGAGAACTCCACGCCCGGCAGCAGGGTGACGACGGTGCCGGCGGCGGCCAGTGCGGCGAGGTCCTCGTCCGAGGCGAAGGTCGCATGGTCGACGGAGATGCAGCCGAGCTCGGCGCCCAGCTGCAGGGCCCCACCGTCGGTGAGCTGGTTGGCGTGCAGCCGGGGCTTCATCCCCGCGGCCTTGCCGGCTTCGACGATGCGGCGGGTCTGATCCTCGTCGAAAGCGCCCTTCTCGCAGAACACGTCGATCCACTTGGCCCGCCCGGCGGCGGCCGGGATGATCTCGTCGATGACGAGGTCGACGTAGGCTTCGGGGTTCTCCTTGTACTCCGGCGGCACGACGTGGGCGGCGATGAGGGTCGATTCCTCGGTGTGCCGGTTGATGATGTGAAGCGCCCGGATCTCATCGTCGCGGGTCAGCCCATACCCGGTCTTGATCTCGAAGGTCGTCGTCCCCTGCCGCCTCGCCTGGTCGAGGAGGTGGACGAGGTTGGCCTCGAGCTCCTCATCGCTGGCCGCCCGGGTGGCGGCGACGGTGGTGGCGATCCCCCCGGCCGAGTACTTCTCGCCCGCCATGCGGGCGGCGAATTCGGCTGAGCGGTCGCCGGCGAAGATCAGGTGGTTGTGGCTGTCGACGAAGCCCGGGATGACGGCCTTGCCGCCGAGGTCGATCGTCTCGACATTCTCTGCGATGGTGTCGGCGGCATCACCGGATCCTGAGCCCAACCGCGCGAGGGCGGCGTCCGCCTCGGCGGCAGGGCCCGACCAGGCCACCCGCTCACCGTCGATGATGATCGCGGCGTCGGTGATGACGTTCAGCTGACCCACCTCGGTGGTGGAGTGGGTGGAGGTGCTCGACTCGTCGGTGCCCTCCGCCGAGGCGGCGTTGGTGACGAGTTCGCTGATGCCGGTGATGAGCTGCAACGGGCTGCCTTTCACAGAAGGATGTACGGGTCAACGTCCGAAGTCCCATCACATCCGGTGCCATGCATCTGTTTCAGAACTGATGGATGGCACCAGATGTGATGGGAGACGGGATCACTGGGCGGCGGACTCTTCGTCGCGCTTGTCGAGCTCGGGCACCATCGGGATGCGCATTCCGCGCTCCGCGGCGACCTCGGCGGCCCGGTCGTAGCCGGCGTCGACGTGGCGGATGACGCCCATGCCCGGGTCGTTGGTCAGCAGGCGGGCGAGCTTCTGCGCCGCGAGGTCGGTGCCGTCGGCGACGGAGACCTGGCCGGCGTGGATGGAGCGGCCGATGCCGACGCCGCCGCCGTGGTGGATGGAGACCCAGGTGGCACCCGAGGAGGTGTTGACGAGGGCGTTGAGCAGCGGCCAGTCGGCGACTGCGTCGGTGCCGTCGAGCATCGCCTCGGTCTCGCGGTAGGGGCTGGCGACCGATCCGGAGTCGAGGTGGTCACGGCCGATGACGATCGGCGCGGAGACCTTGCCCTCGGCGACGAGCTGGTTGAACAGCAGGCCGGCCTGGTGGCGCTCCTTGTATCCGAGCCAGCAGATGCGGGCGGGCAGGCCCTCGAACTCGACGTATTCCTGCGCGGCGTCGAGCCAGCGGTGGAGGGACTCGTTCTCGGGGAAGAGCTCCTTGAGGGCGTTGTCGGTGACCTCGATGTCCTTGGGATCGCCGGACAGGGCAACCCAGCGGAACGGTCCCATGCCCTCGCAGAAGAGCGGGCGGATGTAGGCGGGGACGAAGCCGGGGAACTCGAACGCACGCTCGTAGCCGGCCTTGCGGGCTTCGTCGCGGATCGAGTTGCCGTAGTCGAAGACCTCGGCGCCGCGGTCCTGGAACTCGACCATGGCCCGCACGTGCTTGCCCATGGCCTCCTGTGCGCGGAGGGTGAACTTCTCCGCGTCCTGCTCGGCCTCGTCCTGCCAGTCGTCGACGCTGACGCCGATGGGCAGGTAGGACAGCGGGTCGTGGGCCGAGGTCTGGTCGGTGACGATGTCGACCTCTGCGGCCTCGGGACGCTCGAGGATGAGGGGGAGGATCTCGGCGGCGTTGCCGACGAGCCCGACCGACAGGGCCTGCTTGTTCTTCTTGGCCTCGATGACCTTGGCCAGGGCGGTGTCGAGGTCGGTCTCGACCTCGTCGAGGTAGCGCTTGGACTGGCGGCGGTCGAGGCGGGTCTTGTCGACGTCGATGATCAGGCAGGCGCCGCCGTTGAGGGTCACGGCCAGGGGCTGGGCTCCGCCCATGCCGCCGCAGCCGCCGGTGATGGTCAGGGTGCCGGCCAGGGTGCCGTCGTAGCGCTTGCGGGCGATGGCGGCGAAGGTCTCGTAGGTGCCCTGGAGGATGCCCTGGGTGGCGATGTAGATCCAGGAGCCGGCGGTCATCTGGCCGTACATCATCAGGCCCTCGGCCTCGAG
>JAPSIC010000109.1 GCA_031179165.1 Brevibacterium sp. | reverse complement strand
TCGTTGACAGCGACCTGCTTCGGCTGCACCGATTCCGGCGTGGTGGTGGTCATATAGGTAGGGACTCCGATGGAATTATGGTCCAGATCCGATACTCTTGGAGCTTGGTCATGAGATCGTCATGAGTCAGGCCCAGGGATCGTCTCCGGTCTCGATTACGATTTTGGACTCGCATGCATAAGCGCATACGGTTGTCAATACTAGCATCATCCTCGGCGTGAATGCACGCCGCTTTCCAAAAACATCCGCCACGGAGGAACGATGAGCGACGGAAGCTACCGCACGGAGGTCATCAGCGGCGGATACCTGCCGATCGATGAGGAAGCCTCGGTCCGGGCGAACAGGAGCTATTGGGACAATTCGGCCGAGGACTACCTCGCCGAGCACGGCAGCTTCCTCGGCGCTTCGGAGTTCATGTGGGGCCCCGAGGGCATCCACGAATCGGACCTCGGCCTCCTCGGCGAGGTCCGCCGCCGGCAGATCCTCGAGGTCGGCTGCGGAGCCGGACAGTGCTCGCGCTGGCTCGCCGAGCAGGGCGCGATCGCCACCGGGGTCGATGTGTCCGCCGGGATGCTCGAGCAGGCCTCCCTCCTCCAGCGCGAGCATCCGCTCAGCCCCGACGCCACTCCCCCGACGTTCCTCCACGCCGACGCCCGCCGGCTGCCGTTCGCCTCGAACAGCTTCGACATCGCGTTCTCCTCCTACGGCGCCCTGCCCTTCGTCAAGGACGCCGAGGTGGTGCTCTCCGAGGTGGCCCGCGTCGTCCGGCCCGGCGGCCGGTGGGTGTTCTCGACCACCCACCCGATCCGGTGGATGTTCCCCGACGTCCCCGGCGAGGCCGGGCTCACCGTCGAGTACTCCTACTTCGACCGGACCCCCTACGTGGAGATCTCCTCCGAGGGCCAGCCCGTCTACGCCGAGCACCACCGCACGGTCGGCGACTGGGTCGGCCTGCTGGTGACCGCCGGCTTCACGATCGACTCGGTGACCGAACCGGAGTGGCCCGAGTCGAACGAGACCGCCTGGGGCGGCTGGTCGCCCCTGCGCGGGGCCCTGATGCCCGGCACCATCATCTTCTCCTCGACCCTGAACAAGGACTGAGTCGGACCCGCCGATTCGGCGAGCCCGGTCCACGTCCGCGTCTCATCGACGAGGGCCTCCCCCACGTCGAAGACGACCGCCCGGACTCCGTCGAGAACCTCTGCTGACAGGCGGGGGCTCGTCCGCCGGGGTCGAATGCCCATCACTGCCCATCATCGGTCCGGATCCTGGCGTAGATCAGCATGTCCCGTCGGCGGCCACCGATCTCCTGATGACTGGCCAGCAGACCCTCCCGGCGGTAGCCGGCCCTTTCCGCCGTGCGGATCGAGCCGGTATTCCACGGCTCGATGAAGAGAGCGACCCTGTGCAGACCGGGCAGGGTCCAGGCGAAAGAGGTCAACGACATCAGGGCGTCTCGTGCAGAACCCCGCCCTCTGGCTGAGGGAATCACCGCATAGCCAGCGGTGGCGCGCCCCTGAGCCAGTTCCTCCAGCCATAGTCCACAGTGCCCGACCGCGCGAGCGGTCGACTCGTCCACGATCGAGAAGGAGAAGCCTGCGCCTTCGGCATGGCGGCCCTGCTGCCGGACCACCCATGCCGCGGCCTCTGACTCCGATGCGTTCTCCGGCAGGGAGCCGGTCAGCGGGACATAGGGATCGGTCGAGAGATCGCGAGCCATGGCGATATCGGACTGGGCCACCGCGCGCAGCAGAACACCGCCATGACGCGGCGGTGCGTCGGGCCAGGGTGGCAGCTCCGACTCGGCCCGGTTCGCCATCGGCCCGACCTCAGTGGGCGGCGGCGTGCCAGGAGACGCCGGTGCCGACGTTGACGTCGAGGGGGACGTCGAGCTCGAAGGCCGAGCCCATCTCCTCGGTGACGATCGCCTTGACCTCGTCTCCCTCATCGGGGTGCAGGTCGACGATGATCTCGTCGTGGACCTGGAGCAGCATCCGGGAGCGATGGCCCTGCAGCCGCTCGGCGACCCTGAGCATGGCGATCTTCATGATGTCGGCGGCCGAGCCCTGGATCGGGGCGTTGAGCGCGGCGCGTTCGGCCATGTCGCGCAGCTGCCTGCGGTCGCTGTGGAGCGCGGGCAGGTACCGCCTGCGCCCCATGATCGTCTCGGTGAACCCCTTCACCCGGGCCTGCTCGACGATCTCGTCGAGATACTCCTTGACCGCCCCGAAGCGTTCGAAGTACTGGTTCATCAGGGCCTTCGCCTCGTCGACGCCGATCGCCAGCTGCCGGGACAGTCCGTAGGCGGAGAGACCGTAGACCAGCCCGTAGGACATCGCCTTGACCTTCGAGCGCATCGCGGAGTCGACCTCGTCGATGCCGACGCCGAAGACCTTGGAGCCGACGTAGGAGTGCAGGTCCTCACCGTCCCGGAAGGCCTGGATGAGGGCGGCGTCGCCCGACAGGTGGGCCATGATCCGCATCTCGATCTGCGAGTAGTCGGCCGTCAGGAGCAGGGCCCCGGCGACGTGCGGGTCGGCGACGAAGATGTCGCGGATGCGACGGCCCGACTCGGTCCGCACCGGGATGTTCTGCAGGTTCGGGTCGAGGGAGGACAGGCGTCCGGTCGCGGCCACGGTCTGCTGGTAGGTGGTGTGGATGCGCCCGTCGTCGGCCACGGTCTTCTGCAGGCCCACGACCGTCTGCTTGAGCTTCGTCGCATCCCGGTTGGCCAGCAGGTGGGCGAGGAACGGATGCTCGGTCTTGACGAAGAGCTCGGCCAGCGCCTCGGCGTCGGTGGTGTAGCCCGTCTTCGTCCGCTTCGTCTTCGGCATGTCGAGCTCGTCGAACAGGACGGCCTGCAGCTGCTTCGGGGAGCCGAGGTTGACCTCGTGCCCGATCGCCTCGTAGGCGAGTTCGGCGCTCGCGATCGCCTGCCGCGTGAAGTCGTCGATGAGCGCGCGCAGGCCCTCCTCGTCGACGGCGATCCCGGTCATCTCCATGTCGGCGAGCACCGGCACGAGCGGGAGCTCGATGTCGCGGTAGACCCGGTTCATGTCGGCCTCGTCGATCGCCGCGGCGAGCACGTCGTGGACCTCGAGGAGGGCCGCCGCGCGCCGGCCCAGGGTCTGCGCGGTCTCGTCGGTCTCGAGGTCGAGTGCCAGCTGCGGGGCCCCGGTGGTCGCCTCGGCGAGGTCGATCCCGGCCCTCTCGGCCGCGATCTGGGACAGCTCGTAGCTGCGCTGGTCGGGCACGAGCAGGTAGGCGGCCAGGGCCGTGTCCCCGGCGATCGCGTCGACGTCGATCCCCAGCGTCCGCCAGGCCTTGAGCTGGGTCTTCGAGCCGTGGAGGATCAGCGCCTTCGTGCGCAGGGCCGCGTTCAGCGCGGCGATCTCGGCTGCGCCCGCCTCGCCGATGTCGGCCACCAGCGCCTCGGCAGGGGTGTGGGACACGGCGAGGATCCGCACGTCGCCGTGGCCGAGGACGTAGCGGGCGTCGGAGTCGACGGCGAGCACCTCGGCGTCGACGATCGCCTCGAGCAGCCGCGCCACCGGCACCGTCTCGATCGTCACCTCCCGGACGGGGCCGGTCGCCTCGGCGGCGGATTCGCCGAAGATCGCGCTCAGCCGCTTGCCCAGCGCCTGGAACTCGAGCTGGTCGAAGAGGCTCGAGAGCTCGGTCGGGTCGCCCTCTCCCCATCTCAGGTCGGCATAGCCGAGACCGAGGTCGACGTCGTCGAGGAGGCGGTTGAGCCGGTAGTTGCGCTCGACGGCGTCGAGGTGCTCGCGCAGCTTCTCCCCCACCTTGCCGCCGATGGACGCGGCGTTGGCGATGACCCCGGGCAGGTCCCCGTGGGTGCGCAGCCACTTCGCCGCGGTCTTGTCCCCGACGCCGGGCACGCCGGGCAGGTTGTCGGCCTTCTCCCCGACGAGGGCGGCGAGTCCGCGGTAGTTGGCGGGGCTGACCCCGTACTTCTCCTCGATCGCCGCCGGGGTCATCCGGACCAGGTCGCTGACGCCGCGCTTCGGGTAGAGGATCGTCACCGTCGGCCCGGCCAGCTGGAACGAGTCCTTGTCGCCGGTCATCACCTGGACGGCGGCACCGGCCTCGGTGCCCATCCGCGCCATCGTCGCCAGTGCGTCGTCGGCCTCGAAGCCCTCCTTGGTCACGACCCTGATCCCCATCGCCGTGACGATGTCCTTGATCAGGTCGATCTGCGGGTGGAACTCCGGTGCCGTCTTGGCCCGGCCGGCCTTGTACTCGGGGTACTCCTCGAGGCGGAAGGTCTGCCGGCCGAGGTCGAAGGCCACCGCCACGTGGCTGGGCGCCTCGTCGCGCAGGACGTTGATGAGCATCGAGATGAAGCCGTAGATGGCGTTCGTCGGCTGGCCGGTGGTGGTGGCGAAGTTCTCGACCGGGAGGGCGTGGAATGCCCGGTAGGCCAGGGAGTGTCCGTCGATGAGCAGGAGGGATTCGTTTGCTTGACTCACATGACATAGCCTAACGGTCAACACCGACGTGAAGGAGGATCATGTTCAGACCGAGGCTGACGCTGACCGCGGACACCGGCACCGCCGAATGCCGGCAGCTGCTCGAACAGCTGGCGCAGGAGGAGGCGAGCACGGGCCTGGTCGCCCGGATGGGGATCGAGTTCACCGGCCTCGGGCACGACTTCATGACGGCCACCGCGCCGGTCGAGGGCAACACCCAGCCGATGGGCCTCTTCCACGGCGGCGCCCACGTGGTGCTGGCGGAGTCCCTGGCCTCGATGCACGCGTTCCTCCTCTCCGGTGGGAGGAACGTCGTCGGGGTCGACCTCAACGCCACCCATCTGCGCGCGGTCCGCGAGGGAACGGTGACCGGCGTCGCCTCCGTGCTCCATCAGGGCCGGACGATCATGTCCCACGAGGTGAAGATGCACGACGAGGCGGGTCGGCTGCTGTCGATCGTGCGGATCACGAACATGGTCCTCAA
This sequence comes from Brevibacterium sp., assembly GCA_031179165.1. Taxonomy (GTDB): domain Bacteria; phylum Actinomycetota; class Actinomycetes; order Actinomycetales; family Brevibacteriaceae; genus Brevibacterium. Next base: position 6,187 of record JAPSIC010000109.1, on the reverse strand, counting down.
GTCCGAGCCGAAGTGACGAAGCCTGCGCTCCCGGACTGGGATGCGCAGGCTTCGGCGGTGCGGGTCGGTGGGCTCGCTACTTCTTCGAGCCGATCTGCTTGAGGACGGTCTCGGCGACTTCGCGCATGGTCAGGCGGCGGTCCATCGAGGTCTTCTGGATCCACCGGAAGGCCTCCGGCTCGCTCAGACCCATCGAGGTCTGGAGCAGGCTCTTGGCGCGCTCGACGAGCTTGCGGGTCTCGAACCGTTCGCTCAGGTCGGAGATCTCGGACTCCAGGGAGCTGATCTCGGCGTGCCGCGACAGAGCGATCTCGAGCGCCGGCAGCAGGTCGGCCGCGGTGAACGGCTTGACCACGTAGGCCATCGCGCCGGCGTCGCGGGCGCGTTCGACGAGTTCCCGCTGCGAGAAGGCGGTGAGGAGGACCACGGGGGCGATGCGGGCCCGGGCGATGCGCTCGGCGGCGGAGATCCCGTCGAGGATGGGCATCTTGATGTCCATCACGACGAGGTCGGGGCGCAGCTCCTCGGCCAGGCGGATCGCGGATTCCCCGTCCGCGGCCTCACCGACGACGTCGTAGCCGACCTCGCGCAGCATCTCGACGATGTCGAGACGAATCACCGCTTCGTCTTCTGCCACGACGACACGCCGAACCGGCACGGACTCATCTGAAGTTGGTTGTTCGCTGTTTGAAAGCACGGCACCAGTCTAGACCAGGCCCGCTCCCGGTCCGCGTCGCAGGCCCCAGATTGTTCTGTGAAGATAGCCACGGACACCGCGCCCGGCGACCGGCCCCGAAGGGACCCTGCGGTGCCCCGGCAAGCAGCGATCCGACCGGTGCCCGCACCCGGCTCCGGCGATTGTGCATCGGCGGGCACCTCGGCGTATCCTTGACTGGGCGCCGGCCGGATTGGCGGAATTGGTAGACGCGGTGCACTCAAAATGCATTGTCGAAAGACGTGTGGGTTCGAGTCCCACATCCGGTACACGAGTCGGCGAAGGCCGGTGGGATGATCCCACCGGCCTTCGTCATGTTCGCACCTTGCGCATCTCGAGCGGGCGACGGGAATCGAACCCGCCTCTCGACCTTGGGAAGGTCACGTTCTACCGATGAACTACGCCCGCGGGTCGAACACCTCCAATCTACCCCAGACCCGCCCCCTCCTGTCCACACCGACACACCGTCTCACCCGGGTGCTCGCGACGAACTCGGCATCCCGGACCCCGTGACAACTGTCATGGGCCGATGATGACGGATGGCAGTTCCGCGCAGGCGCCCCGAGGGCGAGGCTGGAGTCATGACCGCGAATCCGGCTCCCACCATCGCCCCCACCCGCGCGAGCGCCTCCCCCGCCCTCGAGGCGAAGCAGGTCCACCGTCGCTTCGGTTCCGTGCGCGCCGTCGACGGCGTCGACCTGCGGATCGAACGCGGCGAGGTCGTCGCCCTGCTCGGCCCCAACGGCGCCGGGAAGACGACGCTGCTCGACATCGCCCTCGGGTTCACCGCCCCCTCCTCGGGCACCATCAGCATCCTCGGCCGAGACCCGGTCCACGCCGTGGGCGCCGGTCACGCCTCCGCGGTCCTCCAGGTCGGGGGTCTCCTCGACGACCTCACCGTCGCCGAGACCGTGAAGATGGTCGCGGCCTGCCACCTGGCTCCGCTGCCCGTCGACACGGTGCTCGCGCGCGCCGGCCTGACCGCACTCGCCGGCCGCCGGGTCTCCACATGCTCCGGAGGTGAGCGCCAGCGCCTGCGGTTCGCCCTCGCGATCCTGACCGGACCCGAGCTCCTCTTCCTCGACGAGCCGACCGCGGGCATGGACGTCCGCGCCCGCGCCGATTTCTGGACGACGATGCACGCAGAGGCCGAACGCGGCCGCACCATCGTCTTCGCCACCCACTACCTGACCGAGGCCTCGGACTTCGCCGACCGGATCGTGCTCATGCGCGAGGGACGGATCCACGCCGAGGGCACGGTGGCCGAGCTCACCGCCTCCCGCACCCGGACCCTGACCTGCACGTGGACCGGCACCGACGCCGAGGCGTTCGCCCGGGAGCACGGCGCGCAGGTGGTCGGCGCGACCGGCGGAGAACCGACCTTCACGACGGAGGACTCCGACGCCCTCGCCGCCGCGATCCTCACCACCGGGGTCGGCCACGACCTGCGCATCGCCCGCGCCAGCCTCGACGACGTCTTCCTCGACCTCACCGCCCAGGAGCAGCCATGACCATGACAACCGCCGCCGACCGCCCACCGGCCCGGACCCGTTCGGGCGCCGCCCGGCTCACCGGCTTCATCGGCTGGGACTTCCTCCGCACGGTGCGGATGTTCTCGGCCACGTTCTTCATCGTCTTCCTCCCGATGGGCATGTACCTCATCTTCGGGGCGACCTCGGGTCTCAGCGACGAATCCCTGGGCGCGGGCAACAGCAGCGCCTTCGTGATGACCTCGATGGCCGTCTACGGCGCCGTCACCGCGATGACCGCCGTCTCCGGTTCGGCAGCGGTCGAGCGGCAGCAGGGGTGGGGACGGCAGTTGGGCCTGACCGCCCTGAGCAACGGGATGTACATGGCGGGCAAGACCGCCGTCGGGCTGCTCATGTCGGTCACCCCCGTCGTCGCGGTGTTCGCGGTCGGGGCGCTCACCGGTGCCGAATTCAGCGACGGCTGGATCTGGCCGGCCACCGGCGCCCTCGTGCTGCTCGGGTCTCTGCCGTTCGCCCTCTACGGCCTCGCCGCGGCGCTGCTGTTCCGCTCCGAGGCCGCCGTCTCGGTCGCCAGCGGTCTGCTCGTCCTGCTCGCCTTCTTCGGCAACCTGTTCATGCCCCTGCAGGGCACCATGCTCGAGATCGCCCGCTTCACCCCGGTCTACGGCGCGACCACCCTGGCCCGCTGGCCGCAGATGGAGGGCCATGCGATTCCGCTCGGCGCCGAGGTGCCGGCCCCGGACTCGCTGGCCGCGGTTATCATGAACGTAGTCGTCTGGACCGTGGTCTTCGCGGTGATCTGCTGGATGGCGGGGCGGCGGCGGACCGCTCGCTGAGCGGAGACGGTGAATTCCGCCGGAGGGGAGGGGCTGCGATGAAGGATCGTCGTCACCCTCTGGTCTCTCGCCCCAGGGCCGCGGAGGGCCGGGGGGCGAGTCCGCGGGCACCGCACCGGCCCGGCGGAATCGGCCCCGAGTACCCCGACGTGCTGCCGCCCGAGGAGCGGGTCGAGACCCTGCTCATGGCCGGGATCTGGCTGTTCTTCCTCATCATCCCCGGCTGGCAGCTCCTCCGCGCACCCGAGGTCGGCGCGGGCGAGAAGGTGCTCGGCACCCTCACCCTCATCGCCTTCTGCGTCGTCTACCTGCTCGCCTTCGTCCACACCCGGCCGCTGCGGGCCCTGCCGCGCTGGGCCAACACGCTGCTCTACCAGGGCGTGCTGCTGGGCATCGTGATCGCGGGCGTGCCGTCCATCGGCACGAACGTCGTCCTCACCACACCGTTCCTGTGCGCCCTGTGGCTGTTCCGTCACAGCTGGACCGTCGGCCTGACCGGAACGGCCGCCGTGGTGCTGCCGAGCCTGATCCTGATCTGGTTCTTCGCCCCCGTCGAGGACCGGACCTGGGCGTTCATCCCGGTCCTCGTCTCCGTCTGCTTCATCCTCGCGGTCCGGTACGCCGGCGGGCGGGAGGAGCGGACCCGCAGCCTCAAGGAGCAGCTGGCCCTGACCGAGCAGCGCGAGGCCTTCGGGCGGGAGGTCCACGATGCGCTCGGCCATTCCCTGACCCTGCTCAGCGTCAAGGTGCAGCTGGCCAGGCGGGTGATCGGCACCGACCCCGCGCGGGCCGAGGCCGAACTCGACGAGGTCCACGAGCTCATCGCCGCCGCGATCGCCGAAGCGCGAGCGGTCGTCAGCCGTGTCGGCGACGACGCGCAGCCGCTGTCCCTGAGCGCACAGCTGACCGTGGCCGTCGGCGCCCTGCAGGCAGCCGGCATCGAGACCGAGGGACCCGCCCGACCGGCCCTGGAGTCCCTGCCGCCCGAGGCCGACGCCGTCTTCGCCGCCTGCCTGCGTGAGGCCGTGACCAACATCATCCGCCATGCCCGGGCCGAGCACGTGCGCATCGAGGTCGACTCCCGCCGCCTCCTCATCGTCGACGACGGCATCGGCGGCGCAGCGGAGGCCGGCGGACACGGCATTCCGGGCATGGCCATCCGGGCCAGGGCCGCCTCGGCGCGGCTGCGGGTCACCGACGCCCATCCCGGCCGGGAGCGGCCCGGCACCCGCGTGGAGGTCGTCCGTGAGCGGTGAGCCCATCCGCGTCCTCCTCGCCGACGATCAGGCGATGATCCGCGGCGGCCTGGCCGCCCTGCTCGATCTCGAGACGGACATCTCGGTCGTGTGCCAGCTCGACTCGGGGGCGGGCCTCGCCGAGGCGGTGGCCGAGCATGGGATCGACGTCGCGATCCTCGACATCGAGATGCCCGAGGTGGACGGTCTCGCCGCCGCCGCGGCGCTGCGTGAGACCCGGCCCGACTGCGCCGTGCTCATCGTCACCACCTTCGGCCGGGCCGGCTACCTCCGGCGGGCGCTCGAGGCCGGGGTGCGCGGATTCGTCGTCAAGGACACCCCCGCCGAGGAGCTCGCCGAGGCGGTCCGCCGGGTGCATGCCGGGGCCTCGGCCTTCGACCCCGACCTCCTCGCCGAGTCCCTGTCCGCCGGGCAGAATCCGCTCACCGAACGGGAACGCCAGGTTCTCCGGTGCGCCCTCGACGGATCTCCCGTCAGGCAGATCGCGAAGGCCCTGTTCCTGTCCCCCGGCACCGTGCGCAACCACCTGTCCGCGGCGATCGGGAAGGTGCAGGCCTCCACGCGCGCCGAAGCCGCGGTCATCGCTCGTGACCGCGGCTGGCTGTGAGGGCTGGAGGGCATCGGGGCACTGTCAGCGGTGTGTCCGGCTCAGCCGCGCCCCACCGGTTCCCGCTCGACGGACGAGTCCGTCCCGACGCCGCCGGCCGGCTCCCCGGCCACCGCCTCGGCGTCGACGACGCCGGGCTCGCCGTCCGGGACGTAGCCGTCGATGCGGCGGGAGTGGTAGCGCTCGACATCGAGGATCCCGTGGCGCTTGGCGACGATCGCGGGGACCAGGGCCTGCCCGGAGACGTTGAGCGCGGTGCGGCCCATGTCGACGATCGGCTCGATGGCCAGCAGCAGTCCGACGCCCTCGAGCGGCAGACCCAGGGTTGAGAGGGTCAGGGTGAGCATCACCGTCGCACCGGTCGTGCCGGCGGTCGCGGCGGAGCCGATGACCGAGACGAAGACGATGAGGAAGTACTGCACCGGTCCCAGGTCGATGCCGAAGAACTGGGCGACGAAGACCGCGGCGATGGCCGGGTAGATGGCGGCGCAGCCGTCCATCTTCGTCGTCGCGCCGAAGGGCACGGCGAAGGCGGCGTAGCCGGCCGGGACGCCGAAGTTGTCGGTGGCGACCTTCTGCGTCACCGGCATCGTCCCGATCGAGGACCGGGACACGAAGCCCAGCTGTGCGGCCGGCCAGATGCCGGAGAAGTACTGGCGGACCGAGAGGCCGTTGAGCTTGGCCAGGCTCGGGTAGACGACGAAGAAGACGAGCGCCAGGCCGAGGTAGACGGCGACGACGAACCACATCAGGGAGCCCATCGTCGACCAGCCGTAGGAATTGACGGCGTTGCCGATCAGTCCGAGGGTGCCGATCGGGGCGATGCGCACGATCCACCACACGACCTTCTGCACGACGGCCAGCGCCGCCTCGATGAATTCGAGGAAGGGTTCGGCCGCCTTGCCGACCTTGACGGCGGCGATGCCGATCGCACCGGAGACGATGATCAGCTGGAGGACGTTGAAGCTGACGTCCGAGACGAGGCCGCCGGCCCCGTCGGCGCTGGTCTCGACCTCGAGGCCGAGGAAGTTCACGGGGATGAGGCCGGTGAGGAAGGCGAGCCAGCTGCCCTGGCTCGATGGGGCGGCCCCGTTCAGCGACGCGGTGTCGGCGTGCGCTCCGGGCTGCATCACGACACCGAGGATGAGGCCGATGAGGACGGCGATGAGAGCCGTGAGGGCGAACCACAGCAGGGTCGAGCCCGCCAGCCTGGCGGCGTTCGTGACGCGGCGCAGGTTGCCGATGCTGGCGATGATCGCGGTGATGATGAGCGGGACGACCGC
>JAPSIC010000108.1 GCA_031179165.1 Brevibacterium sp. | reverse complement strand
GCGGCCGTGAGGTCCCCGAGATCTCGACGATCATCATCCCCTCCGGCACCCCCGGCTTCACCGTGGAGCCGGCCTACGACAAGGTGGGCTGGAACTCCTCCGACACCCACCCGCTGACCTTCGACAACGTCCGGGTGCCCGAGGCCAACCTGCTCGGTGAGCGGGGCCGCGGCTACGCGAACTTCCTGCGCATCCTCGACGAGGGCCGCATCGCCGTGGCCGCGCTGTCGGTGGGCGCCGCGCAGGGATGCGTCGACGAATCCGTGCGCTACGCCAAGGAGCGCAGGGCCTTCGGACACCCCATCGCCGACTTCCAGGCGATCTCGTTCAAGATCGCCCGGATGGAGGCTCGCACCGTCGCCGCCCGGGCCGCCTACTACCTCGCCGCCTCCCGGATGATCGCGGGACTGCCGTTCAAGAAGGAAGCCGCGATCGCCAAGACCGTCGCGGGTGAGGCCGCGATGGACAATGCCCGCGACGCCACCCAGATCCACGGCGGGTACGGGTTCATGAACGAATACCTCGTCGCCCGCCACTACCGCGACTCGAAGATCCTCGAGGTGGGGGAGGGCACCACCGAGGTCCAGCTCATGCTCGTTGCCCGCGAACTCGGGCTCTAGCCCGCCCGACTCCGCTCGGCAGGACCCGCCCGACTCCGCTCGGCAGGACCCGCCCGACAGGACGCGGCGGGACGCGCCCACTGCCACGGGGGAGACCCGCTCAGCAGCCGATAGGGTGGGGGCAGTCGGAGGGTCAAGGAGGGCTCGAGGGTGGATCTCAGTGTCGTGGGTCTGGGTGGAACGACATCGGCTCTGTCGGTGGCGTGGCTGATCATCGAATACGCGGCGAAGATCGTCGCGATCGGAGTCGTGCCCGAGGGGCGTCGCCCCTCCTCGTCCTCGGCCTGGCTGCTGCTCATCCTGTTCCTGCCGATCGTCGGGATCCCGCTGTTCCTGCTGCTCGGCAGCCCCTACATCAACCGTCGGCGGCAGCGGATCCAGGCTCAGGCGAACGAACTCATGCACGAGGGCGCCGACGAGCTGCCCGATCTCCCGCCCTCCCTGTCCGCTCCACCCGAGTTCGTCTCGATCGTCCGGCTCGGGCGGGAGCTCACCGCGCTGCCGATGGTCGCCGGGGTCAACCACGGACTGATCTCCGACTACGAGGCGAGCATCCGGCGGATGGCCGAGCTCGTCGATACGGCGGAGGAATACGTTCACGTCGAGATCTACATCATGGCCTGGGACGACACGACAGACGTGTTCTTCCGCGCCCTCGAACGTGCCGCGGCCAGGGGAGCGACGGTCCGGGTGATGCTCGATCACCTCGGCTCCCGCAAGTACCCGGGCTTCCATCACCTCGGCAAGCGGCTGAGCGACGCCGGGATCGAATGGCACCTGATGCTGCCCTTCATCCCCTGGCGCGGCAAGGCCCGCCGGATCGACCTGCGCAACCACCGCAAGCTCCTCGTCGTCGACGGCAAGAGGGCCGTGATGGGGTCGCAGAACATGATCGACTCGAGCTACCTGGCGAAGAAGAACATCAGGGTCGGCAGACACTGGCACGACATCATGGTCGAACTGGGCGGGCCGATCGTCGCCACCGTCGAAGCGATCTTCGCCACCGACTGGTACTCCGAGTGCGGGGAGTACCTCGAGATCAGGGACTACGACGGGGAGGAGATCGGACCGGAGATGGGCGGACGCGTCAATGGGACGCAGCTGATCCCGTCGGGGCCGGGCTTCACCACCGAGCCGAACCTCAAGGTCTTCACCTCGCTCATGTACCTGGCCCAGAAGCGCCTGGCGATCGTGAGCCCCTACTTCGTTCCCGACGAATCGCTGCTGGCCGCCGTCGTCACCGCCGCCCGCCGAGGCGTCGCGGTCGAACTCTACGTCAGCGAGGAGGCCGACCAGTTCATGGTCGACCGAGCCCAGTCCTCCTACTACCGGTCCCTGCTCGAGTCGGGGGTGCGGATCTTCCGCTTCCCCGCGCCGCACGTCCTGCACACGAAGTGCTTCGTCGTCGACGACCGGTATGCGGTGATGGGCTCGTCGAACATGGACATGCGCTCCTTCGGCCTCAACTACGAGGTCAGCCTCCTGACCACCGGCGGGGACCTGGTGCCCCAGATCGCCGAGGTGATCGCCGGCTACCGGCAGGCGAGCAGTGAGCTCAACCTCGAGGAGTGGGAGAAGCGTCCGCTGCGGCGCCGCTACATGGAATCCGTGATGAGGCTGACCTCGGCCCTGCAGTGACCGGCGTGGGTCCGCGATGACTATCCAGGCCCCGGCGGCTCCTCAGGTCTGCCGGGCGGAGGCGTAGGCGTCGGCCTCGTCACGCGATTCGGCGGCGAAGACCCGGGTGAGGCCGCGTGCATCGGTCTGCGCCGGCCAGCCGGGGTTCCCCTCCGTGGCGAAGCCGACGGCGGCCCCGTGGACCTCCGCGGCCAGCGTGGCCGGAGGGTTGGGCCCGGTCACCTCGGCGACTCCCTGCTCCTCCAGGCAGTCGAAGAAGAAGGGAACGTCGAGGCAGTGCATGGCCAGTCCGGTTCGCGCCGAGGGCCAGGCGAACCGGTAGGTCCAGGTCGGTGCGTCGCGGTGGCCGACGATATCGGGAACGTAGCGGCGGAACACCCGGTCGGTGAGGTAGCGACCGAGGACTCGGGCATTGCCCTCGGCCCGCAGAGCGGCATTGGGTGCCAGCCAGTCGAGGCGGTCGTGGGCGTGCGCCGACTGCCCCGGCTGCCCCGACTGCTCTGAGTGTCCCGGCTGTCCGGATTCCTGACCGGACCCGTGCCCGCCGGGTGGGGCGCCGAGCTCGCGGGCTCCCGGCAGCAGGCGCAGCGCCAGCCGCAGCGGGATGTGTCTGAGCAGCCGGTCGAGCCCGGTCAGCGTTGTCGTCAGCTCGTCGTCACAGGTGCCCACCACCAGCGGGACGCCGTGATCACCGCCGAGTCCGTCGAGGAGCGGGGCCGGGATGAGCTCTCCGTCGACCAGGGGCCCGAACGGCAGACCCCGGGTCAGGACCTCGCGGAGCACGACGACGGGGTTCCCCGGGGCGGTCGCCCGAGACTGGGCGGCGAGCAGGCGCTCCTCGCTGCACAGCGAGAGCTCGCCCCGGGTCGGTCGACATCCGAGTTCGCGACCGATCGTGACCGCGATCTGCCGGGCGCGGTCGGGATCCGCGGTGGGGATGAATGGGGACAGGGCGATCGCACGGGCGAAGAGACCCGCGGCTCGTGGCACCCCGAGCAGGGTGAGGACCGCGCCGCCGCCGGCGGACTGGCCGGCGACGGTGACGCGGGAGGGATCTCCGCCGAAGTCCGCGATATTGTCCTGGACCCATTCGAGGGCGCACAGCCAGTCCCGGACGCCGCGATTGCTCGGGGCATCGGAGATCAGGCCGAAACCGTCGAAGCCGAGCCGGTAGGAGACGGTCACGATGACGACCCCGTCGCGGTTGAAGGCTGCGCCGCCGTACCAGGGGCTGGCGGGGGACCCGGAGACGTAGGCGCCGCCGTGGATGAACACGATCACCGGCAGCCTCGACCCCCTGCCCGGGGAGGGCGTGGAGACATTGAGGTTGAGCGTCGCCTCCCCGGGCACGCTCGGTTCCGGGATCAGCGTCGTGCCATCGTGTCTTCGCTGCGGGGTCGGGCCGTGCCGGGTGGCCTCCCGGACTCCGTCCCAGCTGGGATGCGGGACGGGGGCGGCGAACCGCAGCTGCCCGACCGGGGCGCGGGCGAAGGGGATGCCGAGGAACACCGCCGAGGTGCCCGAGCGCCACCGTCCGCGCAGCCTGCCGGCCCTGGTCCCGACCTCCACCTCGTCCACCTCGGCGTCCTCCCTGTCGTCGGCGACGGACTCAGGCGGAGCCGGTGACGTCGGCGCCGAGCTCGTCGCGTGCGTCGAGGGGGACGTCGAGGAGTTCGTGGACGCCGTTGAGGATCTCATCGGGGCGGAACGGGAAGCGCTTGACGTCGGCGACCGAGGAGATGCCGGTGAGCACGAGGATCGTGTGCATCCCCGCTTCCATCCCGGCGATGATGTCGGTGTCCATCCGGTCGCCGATCATCGCGGTGCCCGACGAATGCGCCCCGATCTTGTTGAGCGCCGAGCGGAACATCATCGGATTCGGCTTGCCCACGACGTACGGTTCCCGGCCGGTCGCCTTCGTGATCAGGGCGGCGATCGCACCTGTCGCGGGCAGGACGCCGGTCGGGCTGGGCCCGGTGGCGTCGGGATTGGTGACGATGAACCGGGAGCCGGCCTGGATCAGCCGGATGGCCTTCGTGATCGCCTCGAACGAGTAGGTGTGGGTCTCACCGACGACGACGAAGTCGGGGTCGTGCTCGGTCATCACGAACCCGGCCTCATGGATGGCCGTGGTCAGCCCCACCTCTCCGACGACGAACGCCGTGCCGTGCTCGACCTGATGGCGGAGGAAGTCGGCGGTCGCCATCGCCGAGGTCCAGATGTGGTCCTCGGGAACGTCGAGGCCGCTGGCCCGCAGCCGGGCGGAGAGGTCCCTGGCGGTGTAGATCGAGTTGTTCGTCAGGACCAGGAACGGGGTGTCGTCCCGCCGCCACTGCTCGAGGAGCTCCTGGGCTCCCGGCAGCGCGCAGTTCTCCCTGACCAGGACTCCGTCCATGTCGGTCAGCCAGCAGTCGATCGCATCGCGGTCCATCTCACTCCTCGGTCGGTTGCGCCTGCCCTCACGCCCGGTCGGCTTCGCCTCCCAGCTTAGTCGGACCCGCCGCTGCCGGGCCGGATCACGCCCCGAACGTCGTCGACTCCTCGGATTCCGTCGCCGCCGCGGTCCGACCGAAGCCGCCCTGACCGCGGGGAATGGTGATGACCCTGGTCAGCGCCCAGTAGAGGACGCCGGAGACGAGCATCGCCGGCAGCGAGGCGGCCAGCCAGCGGAACGGCTCGGCGGGGATGTAGTCGACGGGGTTGAGCAGCAGCGCGTAGATGAGCGCACCACCGGCCGCCGAGGCGAAGGCGACGAGGTTGAAGCCGCCCGTGAAATGGTAGGGCGAGCCGGGTCGGTTGTCGTACATCGCCCGCAGGTCGAGGCGCTGCCGGCGCAGGATGAAGAAGTCGACGAACTGAACGGCGCACAGCGGCGCCAACGCGATCGCTCCCCAGGAGACGAACCTCCCATAGTTGTTGTACGTGACATCGGGGAAGAAGACGAGGACGACGGCGGGCACGAGGAGCAGCGCCGCGAGCACGGACCAGGGCAGTCGGCGTCCGACGGTGCCCGCGCCGCCGCGCACGGCGACGAGGGCGGCATAACCCTGCGCCACGATGGAGGTGATGTTGGCGAAGCCGACGAACAGGAGCGCGAGACCGCCGAGGACGAACCCGCCCAACGGGATCATCCACTGGGTGGGGTCCTCGGAGCCCAGCGCCAGGGCGGAGAACGCGCCCACGACTGCCGCGATCACCGAGGCGAGGAACAGCCCGAGCATGTTCGGCCAGTAGGCGGCGCGGGAGCTTCGGGTCAGTCGGGCCAGGTTGCCGACATTGGGCCACCAGGCCAGGCCTCCCGCGACGTTGAGCTCGATCGCGATCATGAACGCCATGTGCTTGTCGAAGTCCGCTGCGAGCGGCTCGAGCTCCATCAGCTCGGACCAGCCGACCTGGGTGAAGACGAGGACGAGCATGATGAGTGTGACGACCACGAGCCCGGGGGAGACGACTCTGTTCACGGTCTCGATGGACGTCGGCCCCCGGGTGAGGATGATCCACGAGACCACGACGGCGGCCAGCCCCAGCAGCTTGACGACCAGGCCGTCGGTGGCCAGGTCCGTGCCGAAGAGGGCATTGCAGACATTGGCGAAGGCATAGCCGCACATGATGGCCAGCACCGCCGCCCAGGCCGCCGCCAGCAGAGCCGAGAGCACGAGCATGATCACCCGCGAGCCGGCGGTGCCGAACGAGGAGCGCAGCGAGACGAACTGCTCGACGCCGTAGCGGACCGAGGGCACGCAGGGGGCGAGCGCGACGAAGATGATGCTGATGCCGTAGCCGATGACGATGCTGGCCACGGCCTCTTTCGCCCCCACGTAGTAGGCGACGGCCCCGCCCTGGAGGAAGGCCCAGGTGGCGATCGCGAGACCGATGTTGGCCGCGGAGAAGTCCCAGAAGCTCCAGATCCGCTCCCTGCGCAGGAGGGGAAGGTCGCTGGTGAAACCGGGCTCGGCGGCGCTGCGGTCGAAGTCGGCGCTCATAGGAAGCACCACCCCAGCAATGCCGCGGAGATGACGGCGAGGACGACGACGGAGACGACGATGTCGCCGGTGGGCAGTGGTGGGAGGACGCCCTCATCGGCGGCCGGATCCTCGTAGAGGTCGAGGCGCCGATCGAGCTCGGAACGGAAATTCTGGTCCATGGTCTGGTCTCCTTCGACCGAGTTCACGTCGTCGACCCGAAGCGCGCGGCCGACCCTGCTTCCGTGACGGAACCGACCTTTGACGGCTCCGTCAGTTTCTCACTGTATACCGACCAGACGGTGAAGTTGAAGACCTCGCCCCGACTCGATGCGCAGTCGTGGCAGACGCTAAGCTCAAATCACGACAAGTGAGGAGTGACACATGAGCGAGTACAAGGTCATCGAACAGCGCGGACTGTGGCTCGACGAGATGGAGGTCGGTGCGGTCTACCGGCATGCACCCGGCCGCACCATCACCGAGGCGGACAACACGTGGTTCACGGCGGTGACGATGAATACGCAGGCCCTCCACCTCGACGCCGCGTTCGCGGCCACCGAACCCTTCGGGCAGCGGCTCGTCAACTCCATGTTCACCCTGGCCACGCTCATCGGCCTGTCCGTCTCCCAGCTCACGCAGGGAACCATCGTCGGCAACCTCGGCTTCTCCGAGGTCTCCTTCCCCGCCCCGCTCTTCCACGGCGACACGCTCTACGCCGAGACGACGATCGTCGACAAGCGCGAATCGAAGTCGCGACCCGGGCAGGGGATCGTCACCCTCGAACACCGCGGCTACAACCAGCACGGCACCCTGGTGGCCAAGGCGGTCCGGCAGACGATGATGTTCATGTCCAGCCACGCATCCGAGAAGGAGTAACCCCATGGCCCTGGAATTCAGGCCCGCCTGGCTCTTCGTCCCCGGCGATCGCCCCGATCGCTACACGAAGGCCGCGGAGCGATCCGACATCGTCATCCTCGACCTCGAGGACGCCGTCAACGACGCCGACAAGGCCGCTGCCCGGGAGGCGATCATCGACTTCCCCCTCGACCCGGCCCGCACGGTCGTCCGGGTCAACGCCCGCGACTCCGCCCACCTCGGCGAGGACCTGCGGATGCTCGCCGAGACCGACTACACGGCCGTGATGGTGCCCAAGGTCGAACACGCGTCCGACCTCAGCGTCTTCGGCGACCGGCAGGTCATCGCGCTGATCGAAACCGCGCTCGGGGCCGTCAACGCCGCCGAGATCGCCGCCGCCCCCACCGCTTTCGCGCTGATGTGGGGCTCCGAGGATCTCATCGCCGACCTCGGCGGGGGATCGTCGCGCCGAGCCGACGGCAGCTGGCGGGATGTCGTCAGGCACGTGCGCAGCGCCACCCTGTTGGCCGCCCGCGCCAACGGCAGGCACGCCCTGGATTCGATCTGGGCCGACATCGACGACCTCGACGGTCTGCGGGAGGAGGCCGAGGACGCCGTCGAGTCCGGCTTCAGCGGCAAGGTCTCGATCCACCCCTACCATGTGCCCGTCGTCCGCGAGGCCTTCCGCCCCGCCCCCGAGCAGCTGGCCTGGGCCGAGGGCGTGCTCGAGGCCGCCCGGACGCAGAAGGGCGCCTTCGCCCACGAAGGCAGGATGATCGACGCCCCGCTGCTCAAGCACGCCGCACTCATCGTCGCCCGCGCGAGCTGACGCGGGCCGCCGCCAAGCGAAGGGAACTGCAGTGGACCCCGCCGACGAGCGCATCGCCGCTCAGATCCGCTCCGTCCTCGCCGCCGCCGAGGCGAACGACGGCATCGCCCCCATCGTCGAGGCGGGCGACCCGGTGCTGCGCGCCGTCGCCCGCCCCTTCGACGGACAGGTCGACGACGCGACCCTGACCGCCCTCGCCGAGGTGATGCGGGCGACCATGGCCGCCGCCCCCGGGGTCGGCCTGGCCGCACCCCAGCTCGGCATCGGCCTGTCGATGTTCGTCGCCGAGGACCCCGCCCGCCTCGACCCGGAGACCGCGGAGGTCCGCCGGCGGGCCCCGATGCCGCTGCGGGTCGTGCTCAACGCCGGCTACGAGCCCGCCACGGGAGAGGAGGTCGCCTTCTACGAAGGCTGCCTCTCGATCCCGGGCTACCAGGCCGTCGTCGCCCGCCCGGCCGTCATCCACCTGCGCGGTGAGAGCCTCGACGGCACTCCCCTCGCCGAGGAGGTCTCCGGCTGGTCGGCGAGGATCGTCGCACACGAGACCGATCACCTCGAGGGCATCCTCTTCTTCGACCGCGCCGAGATGCGCTCGCTGGCGACGAACACCGCGGTGGCGAGGTTCTGGAACCAGCCCTCGACGCAGCAGGCGGCGTCGGCGCTGGGGTTCGCACTGCCCAGCGGGATGCTGCTGTGAGCGCGAGGCGGTGACCGCCTCGCGGCGAGAGGATCAGCGCTCGCCCTCGAGGACCATCGCGGAGCCGCCGCCGCGACGCCGGGGCTCGGCCGCGGCGGTCAGGGTTCCGTCCGGGCCGATCTCGATCGCCGCGACGGCACCGATCTCCGCATTCGGGGTGAACGAATCACCCGACGGGGTCAGCGTGTGCCCGAGGGACTCCAGGTCATCGGCGTAGGTGTCGAGGTACTCGGGCTCCGCGGTCACCGCCGCCGTGTTGCGCTGCGAGGCACGGGGCGCGGCGATCGCCTCCGGCAGGCTCATGCCGAGGTCGACCCGGTTGATCAGGGTCTGCAGCGTGGTGGTGATGATCGTCGAACCGCCGGGTGAGCCCAGCGCCAGCATCGGCTCCCCGTCCTTGAGCACGATCGTCGGCGCCATCGACGACCGCGGGCGTTTGCCCGGCTCGACCCGGTTCGGGTCAGCGGGATCGTACTCGGCGGTCGTGAAGTCGGTCAGCTCGTTGTTGAGCAGGAACCCGCGGCCGGGAACGGTGATGCCGGATCCGCCGGTCTGCTCGATCGTCAGCGTGTAGGAGACGACATTGCCCCACCGGTCAGCGGTGGTCAGATGCGTCGTCGAGACGTTCTCCGTGTCCTCCTTCTCCTCCCATCCGCTCGTCGACGACGGGCACTGACCGTCGTAGTCGGTGACATCACCGGGCGCGACGGGCTTGGCGGCCGCCGAGTCCGGATCGATCTCACACGCCCGTTCGGCGGCGAAGACCGGGTCGGTCAGAGCAGCGGTGGGCACATCGACGAATGCGGGATCACCCACATATCGACCGCGATCGGCGTAGGCGAGGGCACTGGCCTCGAGGTAATGATGCTGGGCATCGGCCGGTGACATGCCGGACGGGTCGAAGCCGTCGAGGATGCCCAGCGCCTCGCCGACCGTCGTTCCACCGCTGCTCGAGGGCGCCATGCCGAAGACCTCGAGGCCCCGGTAGCCGACCTGGGTCGGCTCCTGTTCGAGGACCTCGTAGTCGGCCAGATCCTCGGGAGTCATCTCTCCGACGGGAACCGGCAGGTCCGTGTCCTCGGCGATCGGCGGGGCCTGCACGGTCGACGAGATCTCCTCGGCGAGATCGCCCGTGTAGAACTCGTCGACGCCCTTGTTCGCCAGCTGCCGGTAGGTGGCGGCCAGGTCATGGTTCTTGAACGTGCTGCCGACCTCCGGGGCGTCACCGCCGGGGAGGAAGAGCTCGGCCGAGGAGTCGAACGCGGCGAAGCGCTCCTTGTTGTCCAGGGTCTGCTCCCGGAAGGTCTCGTCGACGACGAAGCCGCGGTCGGCGGTCCTGATCGCCGGGGCCAGGGCCTTCTTGAGGCTGAGCGTTCCCCATTCGTCGAGCGCACGCTGCCAGGTCGCCGCGGTCCCCGGGACGCCGACGGCGACGCCGCTGGTGACGAGTTCGGGGGAGAAGGGGTAGCGCTCGCCCGTGGCGGGGTCGATGAAGTCCTGCTGCGACAGTGCCGCCGGTGCGGTTTCACGACCGTCGAGGGTGCTCACCTCGCCGGACTCCGCGTCGTAGTGGACGAAGTACCCGCCGCCTCCGATGCCGGCGCTGTAGGGTTCGGTCACACCGAGTGTGGCGGCCGCCGCGACCGCGGCGTCGACAGCGTTGCCGCCCTTGCGCAGCACGGACAGCGCGGCGGCCGAGGCGTCGGCGTCGACGGTGCTCACCGCGCCCCCGGAGCCGGTGGCGGTGGCCTGCTTCTC
Organism: Brevibacterium sp.; assembly: GCA_031179165.1. Classification (GTDB taxonomy): domain Bacteria; phylum Actinomycetota; class Actinomycetes; order Actinomycetales; family Brevibacteriaceae; genus Brevibacterium. Next base: position 1,143 of record JAPSIC010000108.1, on the reverse strand, counting down.
GGTCAGGCGCGGATCCGCCGCGGCGGGTGCGGCGAGCGGCAGAGAGCCGAAGGCGGACAGGGTCAGAGCGGCGCACGCACACGCGGCGACGGTTGCTGATCGTTTCATAGTCACTCTCACTCGTCGGGATCTTCCCGCCGGTCGCGGACCGTCCGGGAAGGCGACACCATCACTCTATGATGTGGATCACATCGAGTCGGAGACCCGATCCCGCGAGTCGGGGGCAGGCACGGGGCAGGAGTGCCCCGTGCCGCAGCGGGAGTGAACCGAACCGGGGCAGGAGTGCGTCGAGTCGGGGGCGGGAATAAGTCACGCGCGGTGTGGTTGTATACCCATATGAGCGATCTACGTACCCTGACGCTGGGGGCCGGCTGCTTCTGGTGCCTCGATGCCGTCTATCAGCGGACCACCGGAGTCACGTCGGTGATCTCCGGATACACCGGCGGGCACACGCCCCACCCCACCTACCGTGAGGTGTGCTCGGGGACCACCGGGCACGCCGAGGCGCTCCAGGTCACCTTCGATCCCGAGATCGTCCCCACCGATGTCATCCTCGGCCTCTTCTTCACCGGACACGACCCGACCAGCCTCAACGCTCAGGGCTATGACGTCGGCACCCAGTACCGTTCGGCCATGTTCTATGCTGACGCGGCGGAGAAGGCCGAGTTCGCCCAGGCCATCGAGACCGCTCAGCAGCACTTCGACCGGCCGATCGTGACGACCCTCGAGCCGCTCGGGGTCTTCCACGAAGCCGAACCGATCCACCAGGACTTCTACACGAACAACCGGTTCAACGGCTACTGCCGCGTGATCATCGACCCCAAGCTCTCCTCGGCCCGGGCCGCCTACTCGGAGTGGGTGAGCTGAGTGTCGAAGCACAAGAAGAAGGACGAGAAGAAGTCCGGCTGCGCGAAGAAGAAGGACGAGAAGAAGTCCGGCTGCGCGAAGAAGAAGGGGTCCAAGCACGAGTCGAAGACGCGGGAACGGGCGCGGACGCTCTTCCTCGACGGTGAGACCGGACCGTGGGCGAAGAAGCTCGCCGAAGCCCACGACGAAGCCGTCCGGAGCCAGGATCAGGGACAGGACCGGACGCAGGATCACGTTGAGAGCCAGGAACCCGACCGGAGTCAGCAATCCCGGAGT
>JAPSIC010000010.1 GCA_031179165.1 Brevibacterium sp. | reverse complement strand
CGATGATCGTGCTCCTGGCCGTCGGCGGTCTGGCGATCATCGTCATCGTCGTCCTCCTCATGCGCCGCAAGTCCCAGGGCCTGCCCGGCACCGGCAACGGTCCCGGAGGCGCGGACACCGACGGCGATACAGGCGACCGCGGGGACAGGCCCACCGGCTGACCTGAGACCCAGCAGGCCAAAGCCCAGCAGCTGAACTGGAGATTGCCACGAGGGCCCCGAGGAGATGAACTCTCCTCGGGGCCCTCGCCGGTTCCAGGTCAGGTGGTGATGCTCTCAGTCCGCGGGCTCGTCGTCCGGCCGGCCCTTCGGATGGTACTCGATGTCGTCGGCATCGACGTCGCCGGCATCATCGGGTCCGCCCGTGCCGGGGGTTGTTCTCACGGCCTCGTCGTTGACATCGGTCTCCCGCAGCGTCTCACTGTCGCCCGGCTTGTCCTGCCGCTGCCGGGTCTCGGTCTCGCTGCTCGGCGATTCGACAGTGTCCTCGTCCATATTGTCGTGATGGTCTGCACGATTCTGTTCACCCATACCCAAACGCTACGCACGCCGCTCAGATGTGTCCAGGGTTCACGTGCCCTCGCCCGAACCTGGAGTCGCCGCACGAGACGATCCTGCGGCTTAGGCGTACATCCTCGCCGCCTACCGCATCAGCCGCACGTAGTCCGCCAGGCCCGCCGCCTCCGAGCTGAGCGCCCCGGCGGTCGTCAGGATCGTGTCCTCCATCGCCGAGGCGGCCGCCGCCGCCCGCACGTCCGCGCGGGCGGCCAGGCTCACCGTCCGGGACAGGCTCGGTGCCAGCAGCTGCGCCGATCGCAGCCCCGGCCGGTCGACGAGCACCATCGCCGGAACGATCGCGACCCCGAGCCCGCGTTCGACGAACCGCAGTGCCGCATCCATCTCCGTCCCTTCGACGACGACGTTCGGGACGAGCCCGGCCGCCTCGAAGGCCGCCGAGGTGGCCGCCCGCAGGTCGTAGCCGTGGTGGAAGGCGATCTGGGGGAGCGAGGCGACCTCGGCCAGGGTGACGCGGTCACCCTCGACCAGCGCCGAGGTGTCCGCCGAGATCACGACGAGATCCTCGGCGAGCAGGCCCCGAGTCCGCAGTCGGGGGCCGAGCGTCTCCGCGTCGAGGGTGCGGGTGACCAGGGCAAGGTCGAGCTGGCCTGCGCCGAGTGCGGCGATGAGCTCACGCGAGCCCTTCTCCATGAGCTCGAGCTGGATGCCGGGATGCTCGGCGTGGAACCTGCTGATCGCCTCGGCGAGCAGGCTCACGCACAGGGTCGGGGTGGCGCCGAGGCGGATCCGCCCCCGGCGCAGACCCGCGAGCTCGGCCATGTCGACCTTGACGGATTCCGCGTCGGCGAGCATCCGGCGGGCCGTCGGCAGCAGAGTCTCGCCCGCATCCGTGAGACCGATGTGTCCACGCGCGCGGGTGAACAGCCGGGCGCCGAGCTCCCTCTCCAGGGTGGAGATCTGCCGGCTGAGGGAGGGTTGGGCCAGGTGAAGGTTGGCGGCGGCCTTGGTGAAATGACCGGTCTCGGCGACCTCGACGAAGCTCGCCAGCTGCTCCAGATTCATGTTCATAGACTACTGCTATCAACATGAGTTGAACAATGCATTGGACGTATGGTTCGGGCGTTCCTAGCGTGGAAGCATGACCACGACACAGAGCCCCGAGTCCACTCCGTCCACCCACACCCGGACCGCCGGCCACCCGGCCGCCCGCGAACACGTGCTGTCCACCTCGGTGCTCGTCATCGGCACCGGCGGATCCGGACTGCGCGCCGCCATCGAGGTCGCCGAAGGCGGCGTCGACGTCCTCGCCGTCGGCAAGCGACCCAAGCACGACGCCCACACCTCGCTGGCCGCCGGCGGCATCAACGCCGCCCTGGGCACGATGGACCCCGAGGACTCCTGGCAGCAGCACGCCGCCGACACGATCCGCGAATCCTACGGGCTGGCCAACCCTCGCACCGTCGAGATCGTCACCCGGGGTGCTGCCCAGGGGATCGCCGATCTCGAGCGCTACGGGATGGACTTCGCGAAGGAGGACGACGGCCGGATCTCCCAGCGCTTCTTCGGCGCCCACACCTTCCGCCGCACCGCCTTCGCCGGCGACTACACGGGCCTGGAGATCCAGCGCACCCTCGTCGGCCGCAGCGAACAGCTGGGCATCCCGATCCTCGACACCGTCTACATCACCCGGCTCCTCGTCGCTGACGGCCGGATCTTCGGCGCCTACGGCTTCGACCTCGTCGACGGCAGCCGGTACCGCATCCATGCCGACGCCGTGATCCTCGCCGCCGGCGGCCACAACCGGATCTGGCGTCGGACCAGCTCGCGCCGGGACGAGAACACCGGCGACTCGTTCCGCCTCGCCGTCGAGGCCGGCGGCCGGCTCCGCGACGCCGAACTCGTCCAGTTCCACCCCTCGGGCATCATCGAACCCGAGAACGCCGCCGGCACCCTGGTCTCCGAGGCCGCCCGCGGCGAGGGCGGCATCCTCCGCAACGCCCTCGGCGAGAGATTCATGGACCGCTACGACCCGGAGCGGATGGAGCTCTCGACCCGTGACCGGGTGGCGCTGGCCGCCTACACGGAGATCGCCGAGGGCCGCGGGACCGCCAACGGCGGGGTCTGGCTCGACGTGTCCCACCTGCCGCGGCAGACGATCATGAGCCGCCTGCCCCGGGTCTATCAGACCCTGATGGAGACGCAGATGCTCGATATCACCTCCAGCCCCATCGAGATCGCCCCCACCGCGCACTACTCGATGGGCGGGGTGTGGGTCGACCCCCTCGACCACAGCACCGACGTCGCGGGCCTGTGGGCCATCGGCGAGGCCTCGTCCGGGCTCCACGGCGCCAACCGCCTCGGCGGCAACTCCCTCATCGAGCTCCTCGTCTTCGGCCGGATCGTCGGCCGCGGTGCCGTGGCCTATGCGCAGGGATTGGAGGCGCAGGTGCGGTCGCAGGACTCCGTCGCCGAGGCGCGGGCCCAGATCGATGACCTGCTCGCCTCCGATGGACCCGAGAACGTCCGCGCGCTGCAGCGCGAGGTCCGCAACCTCATGACCGAGCATGCCGGGGTCGTCCGTGACGAAGCCGGTCTGCTCGCCGGCCTCGAGAAGCTGGCCGCGATCGAGGAGCGGATGGAGCGGGTCGGGATCCACCCGGACATTGCCGGGTTCGCCGACCTCGCCCACGCCTTCGACCTCAGGTCCTCGGTGCTCGCCGCCCGCGCGACGCTCGAATGCGCGCTCGAGCGGCGGGAGACCCGCGGCTGCCACAATCGCAGCGATTATCCGGAGCTCGACGAGACCCTTCAGGTCAATCTCGTGTGGTCGCCGGAGACCGGGGTCGTGCGCGAGGACATTCCGCCGGTCGACGACGAGATCGCCGCGCTCATGCGCGAGGTCAGCCAGGAGGGCAAGCTCGTCGAATAGGCGGGTGAAACGCGGCCGAGTGTCCGAACACCCGAACGCCCGAACGCCGGGATGCCCCGACGCAAACGCCAGCAGCTCCGGTGGGAACACCCACCCGAGCTGCTGGTGTCTCTTCAGGCGCCCGACTGCTTGAGCGTGCTGACTGGGAGCCGGTCAGGCCTGGTGCCGACCGCCCGGCTGGTCCGAGGGGTAGCCGGTACCACCGGGCTGCGTCGAGTAACGGGGGCGCTCCGGGTCACCGGTCACGCCCGGCCGGCTCGAGGGCTGCGTGCCTGTCGGACCCGACTGACCCGAGTATCCGGCCTGGGTCGAGTAGCCTGTCTGGCCCGGCTGTCCGGACTGATCCGACTGTCCGGACTGATCCGACTGTCCGGACCCGCCGGCATCCTGGACATTCGACTTCGCCTCTTCCGCCCGGCCTCTGACCTGCTCGGCGGCGTCCTGTCCCTCGGTCCTGACGTTCTGCGCCGCATCCTGCGCGGTGCCCTTCACTTCGGCAACCGCCTCCTGGGCCGGTTCCCGCATGTCCTCCGCGACGTTCTGCGCGGCCTCCTTGACCTCGGAGACGAGAGGCTCGGACTTCTCCTTGATCTGCTGCGCGGCCTGCTTCTCGCGCTCGCTGACGGGCAGGAGAGACGCGGCGAGCATGCCCGCCCCGAAGGCGATGAGACCGGCGGCGACGGGATTGCCCTGGGTCTGCTGCCGCAGCTGCTGCGGTGCGTCCTGGACCGCCTCGGCGGCTTCGTGTGCCTTGTCCTGCATCACGCCCTGCGCATGCTGGGCCTTGGCGCCGGCGGCGCCGCTGACGTGGTCGGCCTCACCCATGACCTTGGTCTTGAGCTGACCGACCTTGCCCCGGACGCCATCCATCTGGCGCTGCGCGATCGATGACGGACTGACCTTCTCCTGCACGGCATCGACATCTGCGCCCAGCTCTGCGCGGGTCTCTTCGATCTGTCGGCGGATTTCCTCTGGTGACTGACTCATGATTCATCGCCCCTGTTCACTTGAGTGCTTCTGGGATCTCTTTGACGGTCTGCGTTGTCTGCGGCACGCCCTCGACGGCCTTCATCTCCTTCTTGCCCTTGAGCGCCAGGATGGCCGCGATGATCGCCCAGATGATGGCGACGATGATCGCTGCCCACACCGGACCGGTGAGGTTGGAGATGCCGGCCCATGCCGCCAGCGAGAGGAAGAGCAGCACCATGTAGCCGGCCAGGGCGGCGCCGGTGAACATCCCGGCCCCCTTGCCTGCCTTGGTGGCCGACTCGCGCAACTCGGCCTTGGCCAGTTCGACCTCCTGGCGGATCAGCGTGGAGAGGTCGCGGCTGACCTCCTTGAGCATGTCGCCCAACGACTGTTCGCGTGCTCGCTGATCAGGATCGGCACCGATGAGGTGGTCCTGGTCGGACCGTGGGGCGCCGGCCCCTGGGACTCCGGCTCCTGGGACTCCTGGCCCCGGTACTCCGGCGTCGGCACCTGGGGCTCCTGGCCCCGGCACTCCGGACTCGGGGGCGCCGGTCGGGCGGACGCCCGGGTCGTGGCCGGGCATATGATCTCGTGGCTGTGTCATGGCTTCGCCCTCCTCAGCTCAGTCCTCGCGCACCATCGTCCGGGAACGTCGGTTCGGCCCGACTCGGTGCCGCGCTCGGCGAGGTGGTCGGATATGCCGGCGGCTGCGAGGGATAGCCGGGTGCCGGCCTCGAACTCGTCTCCGGCGCGTTGACAGCGGGAGCTCCGCCTGCGAGCGGATCCCTGCTGTGGCCTCCTGCCGAAGGGGCAGAGGCAGAGACGCCGGCGCTGGAGCTCGGTGCGCCGGAGCTCGCCGGCCCGGAGGTCGCCGATCCGGTGCCGGAACTCGCCGAACCACCGCCGGAGCTGCTGGTGTCCTTGAGGCTCCGCGCGAGTCGACCGGCCACCAGGCCAGCTCCCGCTGCGATCGCCAGGAACGTGCCGGGACGGTTGCGGGCAAAACGCTTGGTCTCCTCGAGCACCGAGGCGGGGTCCCGCTCGTCGAGCCAGCTGGCCACGCTTCCCAGGCGGCCTGCGGCCTCCTGCACCCACTGGGTGGCGATGCCGTTCTGCTCGGAGTTCTCCGCCATCGAGCGCAGTTCGTCGCTGATGGACTTCAGGCCGTCGGCGGCGCGCTTCTGCTGCGTGCCCGCCTGTTCGTTCAGGTCGTCCTGCAGGGTGCGGGCCAGACTTTTAGCCTGTCCCATCGCTTCGCCTGCGACGTTCCTGGCTTCCTCTTTGGCGGTGTCGGCGACGTGTCGACCGGCCTCGGCGCTCTCCTGGCCGACCTGACGGGCTTCGTCCTTCGCCGCCTGAGCCCGAGGGTCGTCACCGAGCCCCTGTCCGGTCGCTTCGCTCGTCCTGGGTGGTGGCGGCGTCTGCGACGTGGAGCGGGGTCGGAACGGCGGTGATCCCAGTGGTTCGGTGTCGGCGATTCCCTCGGATCGCGGTGACAGGGGGTCTTCAGGGTAATTCTGGTTGCTCATAGCGCTTCCTCCTTGTGCGGGGTGCCTTGACGGTGATCGGGCAATCGTGCCGTGGTCTTCGGGCCGGTCAGAGAACAGCGATTGATCAGCGGCCGCGGGTGATCAAGTCCTGAACGAGATCATCAGTCCTCCATCTCAACGACGATGTGCGGCTGTGAACAGGGGCGGGACCGGTGAAAGCCACCTTGTCGCTTTTTCGGTCCGCTGCAACTGCTCGGAACACCGAGATTACGTGGCGCGGACAGAATGAAAAGGTCTATGCGAGACTCACGAAAAGTCCCCGCGGAAGCGACAGCGGAGATTGCCGCTTCCGCGAAAGTGTGATCGCCGGGCCGCGCACCCGCCGCGGCGCTGCCCGCGCACCCGCCTCGCCGGGCCGAATATCACCGCATACCTGTCTCGGCGCAGCCCGGCGCACCCTCCTCGGTGCTGGCCGCACGCGCGGTCTCACTCATGTAGGATCGATCTCGCTATTGATAACGAGTCGCAATATGAGAAACTGCCATCAACGAAAGGGAGCACCATGATCCGACAGCACCTCCTCCTTCCCTCCGCGGTCTTGGCCGTCGGGCTCGCCCTGCTCAGCGGCTGCTCGTCCGGCCCGAGTGCGACGACCGCCACCGGCAGCGACGAGGGCTCACCGACGGCAGAGCCATCGGTGGCGCCGACAGAGCTGGCCGGCCCCGAACCACGCCTGGTCCTCACCTACGACGGTGGGCTCCTCACGGTCGACGCCGAGACCCTGGAGGTCATCGAGGACACACCGCTCGACGGATTCAATCGGATCAGCCCTGTGGGAGATGGGCGACACGTGATGGTGGCGGCCGGCAACGAATTCCGGCTCTTCGACGCCGGCGTCTGGACCCAGGCTCACGGGGACCATTCGCACAGCTACTCAGTTCCGCCGAGTCTGACCGGCACCAACTTCCCCACGAACATGCCCGGCCACGTCATCCACCATGGCAAGTCGACGGTGCTCTTCGGCGACGGTGACGGGAAGATCCAGATCCTCGACACCGCAGGACTGTCGCGGCCCGAGCCCAAGCCGCGGATCGTCGAGGTCGACCAGCCCCATCATGGCGCCGCCGTTCAGCTCGACAACGGGGAGCTCATCCACACGGTGGGCACCGAAGAGGAGAGGTCGGGCGTCGTCGTCCGCGACTCCACCGGGTGGGAGTCCGCCCGGAGCGAGGACTGCCCGGGCGTGCACGGTGAGGCCGCGGCGAAAGACGAAGTCATCGCCTTCGGCTGCGAGGACGGCATCCTCTATTACGCCGATGGGAAGTTCACCAAGGTCGATTCCCCGGACGACTACGGCCGCATCGGCAACCAGGCCGGCAGCGAGGATTCGTCCGTCATCCTCGGTGACTACAAGGTCGACGCCGATGCCGAGCTCGAACGTCCCGAGCGCATCAGCCTCACCGACACTCGCACCGGCGAGCTCCGGCTCGTCGATCTGGGCACCTCATACAGCTTCCGCTCACTCGGCCGCGGACCCGATGGACAGGCGGTGGTTCTCGGAACCGACGGCGCCCTGCACGTCATCGATGCGGACAGCGGCGAGGAGGAGTCGTCGATCCCCGTGGTCGAAGAATGGTCGGAGCCCGTCGAATGGCAGGAGCCGCGGCCGTCCCTGTATGTCCAGGGGGAGCGGGCCTACGTGACGGAACCGTCGACGAACAGCCTCCACGTCGTCGATCTGGAGAGCGGGAAGGTGACCACGAGCGGAGAGCTGCCTCATCCCAGCAACGAGATCACCGGGGTGACGGGCTGACCCCGATCAGCCCGTGGGTCGAACCCCTCCCATTCAGTCCTTGAGCTGGACGGTGCGGGCGAGGCGCACCTCGTGGCTCGAGCGCTTCGGGTTGAGCAGCTTGAGCAGGCACAGGGCGAGGATCGCACCCATGACCGCGCAGCCGGCGGGCAGCAGCATCGCGGTCTTCGCCCCGTGGGCGTCGATGATGCTGCCGGCGATGGCCGAGCCGAAGGCGACGCCGAAGCCCAGGGAGGTGCCGAGCCAGGCGAAGGCCTCGGTCAGTCGCCTCGGCGGAGCGAGCTGCTCGATCACGGAGTTCGCACCGATGAGACTGGGGGCGATGGTGAAGCCGACGCAGAAGAGGATGATGCCGAAGGACAGCATCCCCTGGGCGAGCAGCATCGTGCACGTGCCGATCGCGAGCAGTGAGACGGTGAAGCCGAAGCGGTGATGGGTCGCCGAGGACCAGTTGCGGGCGCCGTAGAGCGCGCCGGCGATGAGGGAACCCAGGGCGAAGGCGCTGAGCAGGATGCCGGAGAGGGCCTTGAGGCCGAGCTCGTCGGAGAACGCGACGGCAATGACGTCGATGGCGCCGAAGTTCACGCCGAGGAACACATTGACGATGATGATCGTGAAGATGCCCGGGTTGGAGAACACGTGCCCCTTGGGCTCGGTGCTCCGTTCGATCGGGGGCGGTTCGGTCGCCTTCTGGATGTAGAGGAGGGTCGAGCCGACCGCCGCCGAGATCATCGAGAAGATGATGCCCGCGGGTGGCAGCACCGCTGTGGCGAGCACGGTGGCCAGGACGGGTCCGGTGACGAAGAGCAGCTCATCGGCCACGGACTCCCAGGAGAACGCGGTCTGCAGCTGCCTGGGGGAGTCGACGAGGTGGGACCAGCGGGAGCGCACGAGCGATCCGACGGAGCCGACGGTGGCGCCGCCGATGCCGGCGAAGAGGAAGACGAGGCCGACCCACCAGTCCAGGTACACGGACAGGATGAGGAGGAGCAGCGCGACGAGGTGGGTGATGACGATGGGCACCATCACCCGGGCCTGACCGCGGCGGTCGACCAGGCGAGCGATCACCGGTCCCGCAAGCGCTTGGACGATCATGTAGACGGCTGTGACGATGCCCGCCAAGCCGTAGGAGCCGGTGACGCCCTGGATGAAGAGGACGATTCCCAGGCCCAGAACAGCGATGGGCATGCGTGCGACAAGTCCGGCCAAGGAGAACTTGAGGGCACCGGGAAGAGACAGGATCTCCCGATAGTTGTTGAACACCACCCAAGTCTATCTACTACCGTCTAGTCGGTACAGCAGTCGGATGCGGGAATTGCTGGTGAGAACGGTCACCGCGTCTTCGACAGCGCGGTCTCCGACCTGATCTGCGCGGGCCTGTCGCGGCTGTGAGCCAGCCACCGGCCGTCACTATACAATGAGTTCGATCCTCTTGACCTTTCATGTGCGGGACGACCGCGCAGCACCACCCCTCTTGACACGACTGGAGTGCCGATGACGGACCACAGCAATTTCGACGATCTGTTCGGCCAGCAGGACGAACAGCCGCAGCGGCCCCGCAAGAAGCGGCGGGTGTGGCGCAAGGTCCTGGTGGCGGCCATCGTCGTCGTCGTGCTCGGCGTCCTCGGCGTCGGCCTCTATCTGTGGAACATCGGACGCAACTTCAACGAGGCGGCCAACCAGCTCTCCGACGAACAGATCTTCGGCACCCCGAAGGCCGAGAAGGAGGACGACAAGAAGGGGACGAACATCCTGCTGCTCGGCTCCGACGAGCCGATGAGCGAAGTCGACATGAACGACAGCCGCGGGCTGCGCTCGGACACGATGATGGTCATGCACCTGCCCGAGTCCGGGTCGAACGTCCAGGTGATGTCGATCCCGCGTGACACCTGGGTCGACATCGAGGGCCACGGCGAGGCGAAGATCAACGCCGCCCTGTCCTACGGCGGCCTGCCCCTGGCCGTGTCCACCGTCTCGGACTTCATCGACGACGAGATCGACCACGTCGCCGTCATCGACTTCGAGGGATTCAAGGGGCTCACCGACAGCCTCGGCGGGGTGACCGTGGACTCCGAGCAGGCCTTCACCCGCGACGGCCATGAGTTCGTCAAGGGTGAGAACCACCTCAACGGTGAGCAGGCGCTGGCCTTCGTGCGCGAACGCAAGAAGTTCTCCGACGGCGACTTCCAGCGCGCCCGCAATCAGCAGGCCTTCATCAAGGGTCTGATCAACGAGATGATCTCCGCCGACACCCTGTCGAACCCGCAGAAGATCGCCGACATGGTCACCGACTTCGCCCCGTACATGTACGTCGACAGCGGCCTCACCGCCCAGTACATCTCCTCCACCGCGTTCGAGATGCGCGATGTGCGCCCCGGCGACATCCAGTTCTTCACCGCCCCGACCGCCGGAGTGGGTCGTTCGGCCGATGGCCAGTCGATCATCGAGGTCGACGAGGCCGAGCTGAAGAAGGTGCGCGAGGCGTTCAAGAACGACACCCTCGACCAGTACGTCGAGAGCGCGCCCGAACAGCACCTCTGCCCCGGCAAGCGCCTCCGTCAAGAGCCTCTGAAAAGGCGGCTCTTCGACGGCCCGGTCCTGAGACGAAACCGGCGGCTCCCTTCATCGCGACGGGAGCCGCCGGTCTGTGTCTGCCGCGCTGGTCTCACTCGAATTGTCTCACTCGAGCTGCAAGGCTCACTTGAGCACGGAGTCGACGAGCTTGCGCGCATCCTTCTGCACCTGCTGCAGGTGCTCGTCGTCGCGCAGCGACTCGGCGTAGATCTTGTACACGTCCTCGGTGCCCGACGGGCGGACGGCGAACCAGGCGTTCTCCGTCGTCACCTTGAGCCCGCCGATGGGCGCGTTGTTCCCCGGCGCCGAGGTGAGCACCGCTTCGATCTGCTCCCCGGCGATGGACGTCGCGCCGACCTCCTCGGCCTTGAGCGAGCCGAGCCGCGACTTCTGCTCCCGCGTGGCGGGCGCATCCTGGCGGGCGTAGGAGCTGGTGCCATACTTGGCCGCGAGTCCCGCGTAGCGCTGGGAGGGCGTCTGCCCGGTCTTCGCGGTCATCTCCGCGGCGAGCAGGGCGAGGATGATCCCGTCCTTGTCGGTCGACCAGACCTTGCCGTCGCGGCGCAGGAACGACGCTCCCGCCGACTCCTCACCCCCGAAGGCCAGGGTCGAGTCGAGCAGGCCGGGAACGAACCACTTGAACCCGACGGGAACCTCGAACAGGGCCCGCCGGTGGGCGGCGACGATGCGATCGACGATCGACGAGGTGACCAGGGTCTTGCCGATCGCCGCCGAGGCGGGCCATCCGCTGCGATTCTCGAGCAGGTAGTCGATGGCGGTGGCCAGGAAGTGGTTGGGATTCATCAGTCCCGCGTCGGGGGTGACGATCCCGTGCCTGTCGGCATCGGCGTCGTTGCCCGTGGCGATATCGTACTCGCTCCGGGAGGCGATGAGTCCGGCCATCGCGTAGGGGGAGGAGCAGTCCATCCGGATGTTCTCGTCCCAGTCCAGGGTCATGAACGCCCAGGTCGGGTCGATCTCGGGATGGACGACGGTGAGATTGAGGTCGAAGTCCTCGGCGATCGCGGCCCAGTAGTCGACGCTGGCCCCGCCGAGGGGGTCGGCGCCGATCGAGAGTCCCGAGCTGCGGATGACGTCGATGTCGATGACAGACTCGAGGTCGCCGAGGTAGTTGGCGATGAAGTCGAAGTTCTCGGTGTTGTCGAGGTGGAAGGCACGCTGGAAGGAGGTGCGCGGGATCTTCTCCCATCCAGCTTCGAGGTAGGCGTTGGCGCGGTCGGCGATCCATTTCGTCGTGTCCGTGCCGGCCGGTCCGCCGTGGGGCGGGTTGTACTTGATGCCGCCGTCGGAGGGCGGGTTGTGGCTGGGGGTGACGATGATCGCGTCGGCCTGGGCGTCGGTGCGGCTCTTGCCGGCGTTGAACCCGAGAACGGCGTGGGAGACGGCCGGGGTGGGGGTGAAGCCGTCGCGTTCGTCGATGAGGGCCGGCACCTCGGCGGCGGCGAGGACCTCGAGGACGGTGAGGAACGCGGGCTCGCTCAGCGCATGCGTGTCGCGGCCGAGGAAGATCGGTCCGCGGGTCCCGTGATCCTTGCGGAAGTCGACGATCGCGGCGGTGATCGCGGCGATGTGGGCTTCGTTGAAGGCGCGGTTGAAGCTCGAGCCGCGGTGCCCCGAGGTGCCGAAGCTCACGGCCTGGGCCGGGACGGATGGGTCGGGGACGAGGTCGTAGTACGAATCGAGCAGGGCGGGGATGTCAACGAGGTCCCGATCTTGGGCAAGTTGGCCGGCGCGAGTAGTCATGTCCCTACCTTGCCAAATCCCTGCCCCCGCACACAGTCCCCGGCCTCGAGGTCTTGAATGGTGGACGATTCCCGTCCACCGGCACCACGGGTTAGACGGGGTCCTCGGGCTCGGGGCGGAACAGCCACAGCACGATGAATCCGGCTCCCACACCGACGAATCCGCCGAGGGAGTTCGTCACCACGTCCCAGGCTTCGGGCAGTCGCGCGCCGTTGTAGAACAGGAACTGGACGGACTCGATGCCGACGCTGGCCAGCACGAGGACCGCGGCCCACCACCAGCGCGGCAGCAGCAGCACCAGGGCGAAGCCCAGCGGGATGAACATGACGACGTTCCATACCCGCTCGAGGCGGCCCGGCGTGAACTCCTCGGCGTGGGGCAGCCAGCCGAAGACGGCTTGGAAGGCCTCCCACATCTTGAAGTTGGCGAAGGCGATTGCGCTGCCGGAGGGGTAGAGGATGAGCAGGGCGCACAGGACCGCGCTGGGCACGAGGATCGCCACGCCGAGGCGGCGCAGCGTCCGGGTGGTGGGAATCCTGCCTATTCCATCCAGGACTACTTCACCCAGGGTTCTTCACCGGTTTCGGACACGATCGGCTTGCCGTGGTCGAGGTTCCAGGCCCCCATGCCGCCGTTGACGTTGATCGCGTCGAATCCGTTCTCGTTGAGCCAGGCCGCGGCGCGCCGGGACCGACCCCCGGTGCGGCAGATCACGTACACGTCCTCGTCGAGGGGCACCTCGCCGTAGCGGGCGGGCAGATCGGCCAGGGGAACGTGGATGGCCCCTTCGATGTGCCCGGCCTGCCACTCGTCGTCCTCACGCACGTCGAGAATCGGCGCGCCCTCGGGAATCTCTGTCACCTGAACCGAAGTTTCATCACTCATGAATCCAGTCTAAGCACCGAGGCGACCGGCCGGCATCCCCTGGCCATACGATGGGCCTATGGGCAAACGGATCGTCATCATCGGGGCAGGCCTGGCCGGAACGACCGCTGCACGCGAGTTCGCCGAACGCGGCCAGCCAGTGACACTCATCGACCCACAGGCGGGGGAGACGTACGAGCGTCCACCGCTGTCGAAGCACCTCTTCGACGGCTCCCGGTACCACCTGCCCTATCACCTGGGGTCCTCGGAGCTCGTGACCTTCGTCCGTGCCCGGGCCCTGCAGATCACCCTCGCCGAGGCGACCGCACAGTCCCAGCCCGACGCCTCCCGGGCCGATGATCCCGAGATCGCCGGCACCGTGATCCTCGATTCGGGGGAGACCGTCGAGTTCACCCACTGCATCCTCGCCACCGGGATGACTGCCAATGCCCCGCATGTCCCCGGCTATCCCGATGCCCTTCCCGTCTACGACCTCGACGAGGCGGAATGGATCCGCGCCCGTGTCGAGGCGTCGACCGAGCAGCTCGACGTCGGGGTGCTCGGTTCCGGGTATCTGGGGATGGAGGTCGCGACCTCGGCGGTGGCCGCCGGCCACCGGGCCACGGTCTATCTGCGGGGGACCGAGCCGCTGCGCCGGCAGCTGTCGCAACCGGTCCGGGATGCCCTCGTCGCCGCCCACCGGGCGGCGGGGGTGGAGTTCGTGACGAACCTGACCGATCCTGCCGACATTCCAGGCGGTGTCCACGACCTGTTCGTGACCAGCGTCGGGGCGCGCCCCGAACTCATCCCGATCGACGGAGAGGTGCCCGAGTTCGCCTGGGACGTGAATGAGAAATTGGCAACATCGCACGCGGGCGTCTGGGCCGCCGGGGACTGCGCGCGAGTGACGGAGGGTCCCTATGCCCTCGCCCACCCGTGGGCCTGCGAGCCGGTCGCGGAGACCCACGGGAGGTATCTCGCGCAGCTGCTCACCGGTGAGATCGACCAGCCGTGGTCGGACGTGCCGTGGCATTGGAGCTTCCAGGGCCCGGAGAAGGTCTTCACCGCAGGTCTGACCAGGCCTGACTCGGCAGACACGATGATTCGGAGGCATCCGGACGGGAAGAAGATGCAGGTCTTCCACTTCGCCGGACCCGACGCCGACGCCCCTCTGATCGGCGTCGAGACCCTCGGGTGGCCGCCCATGCAGGCGGCCGCCCGACGCGTACTGAGTGGTAACCTCATTCCGACCAGAGGGCAGATCGAGGACCCGGATTTCGACCTCAAGGCTCACAGCCGACTGTGAGCCTCGATTGGGCCGATCGCATAGACTTCCTTTGTTCGTAACAAGTCGCCGACGAGAGACCTTCTATTCATGGATATGGCCAAGCTTGCTGCCGAGCACGGGCTCGAAAGAGTGGGTGGGCGGCCGTCTTTGCCCGAATACGTCAAGGAGCTGTGGCAGCGCAGCGACTTCACCCTGACACTGGCGCGCTACCGGATCCAGAGCGAGAACGAACGCAACCGCCTCGGCATGCTCTGGGTCGTCCTGCGGCCCTCCTTCTCCGCACTCATCTACGGAATCGTCTTCGGGTTCATCATGTCCGGCGTCGGCGCCCGGCCTGCTGACTTCGTGCCCTTCGTCATCATCGGTGTCTTCTCTCTCGAATTCTTCAACTCGTCGATGAATGGCGGCGCGAAGTCGATCATCCAGAATGCGTCACTGGTCCAGTCGCTGCCCTTCCCGCGCATCGTGCTGCCGATCGCCACGGTGCTGCAGAACCTCCTCAACTTCATGCCGACCTTGGCGCTGATGATCATCCTGGCGATGATCTGGGGGTCGAGGCCCAGCTGGGAGTGGCTGCTCTTCATCCCCCTGGTGCTGATCTTCTGGATCTTCAACCAGGGCATCGCATTCATCTTCGCCCGCATCACGGTCCACTTCCGGGACCTCAGCCAGGTCATCCCGTTCATCTCCCGCATGATCTTCTACACCTCGGGAGTGTTCTTCAATCTCAACGACATGATCCAGAGGGTCGCGCCCGGCTGGCAGGCCTTCGCGGATTGGCACCCCCTGAACAACGTCCTGGCCATCAGCCGTGGAATTCTCATGAAGAACATGTCCGTGCCTTACGAGTACTTCTTCAACCTCTCTGTCTGGGCTGTGGTGGTGTTCGTGTTCGGCTTCGTGTTCTTCTGGAGGGCGGAGGAAAGGTACGGACGAGATGAGTGAGGCCGAGATGACTGCGCCCGAGACCGAAGAACAGACCGACCCGCCCGTCGTCATCTGCGACGACGTTCACGTCAAGTACAAGACCCTGGCGACGGGGAAGAAGCTGGCGCTCGGGACCGCGAGCGGTTTCCTCCAGCGCAAGAGAGAGCTGCGCGAGGTCCACGCCCTCAAGGGCATCAGCTTCGTCGCCCACGCCAATGAGTCGATCGGCATCATCGGCAGCAACGGCTCGGGCAAATCGACCCTGATGCGCACGATCACCGGACTCACCCCGACGTCCTCCGGCGCTGTGTATGCCAGTGCCAGGCCGAACCTCCTCGGCGTCGGTGCGGCGCTCATCGGGGACCTGTCGGGCGGTCGCAACATCATCCTCGGCGGGCTGGCCCTGGGGATGACCCGGGCGGAAGTCGAGGCCAAGTACGACGACATCGTCGAGTTCACCGGCCTGGCCGACTTCATCGACATGCCGATGCGCACCTACTCCTCCGGCATGTCCCAGCGCCTGAAGTTCGGCATCGCCACCGCCGTTCAGCACGAGATCCTCATCGTCGACGAGGCCCTGGCCGTCGGCGACAAGCAGTTCCAGAAGCGCAGTGAGGGCAAGATTCGGGAGATCCGCGAGAACGCCGGCACCGTCTTCCTCGTCTCGCATTCGATGCGATCGATCAAGGACACGTGCAACCGCACGATCTGGATCGAGAAGGGCGTGCTCCGCGCCGACGGACCCACCGAGGACGTCGTCAAGGAGTACGAGAACTTCAAGTAAGGGCGCCGAGGTGGTCGAGAGCTTCGAGATCTTCGCCGATCGTGATTCGATCGAGCCCACTCGCGCGAACGAAGGCACCAACGCTGCCCGGTTCGCGATGATGGCGGCCCTCGGGCCGGGGCCGAACTCGCATGGCGTCCCATCGGACGTCGTCGTCCCGCCGGACAGCCTCGAGAGTTTTGGGCTCGATGGTGGACTCGCAATGCCCCGCGGCACAGTGTCGGCACGGGAACATCAGAGCCGTGAGGTCGAGTTTCTGCTCGAGGCTCCCATGGACGACTGGTCGACACTGCGCAGGAAAGCCTTCGACGACCTCAACGAGTCAGGAACACGCAGGGCTCGATTGGCACTGCTCGCGTCCGGCCTGACCAGCAGTCTGGAACGCGAATCGGTGACCGCGGCTGCGGCGATCCTCACATCCCTGGCTGCGCTTGATGGTGCCGAGCGTCCACCTGATTCGATCGACATATCGGGGGTCAAGGAGGGCTGGCAGACCTACTGCACCGGCCGGCTCGATCAAGCAGTGGGCAGTCACGACTCAGAGCAGGTCCTCAGAGCCCTGAAAGATCTTGCCAGAGTGCGCGTGGATCTCGGGCTCAACTCCGCAGATCCGATCGTGCGCGAGATCTCATTGGCGCCCTTCCTCTACCATCCGGCTGAAACTGGCTCAACGGACGGCAGTTCAGCGCCCGAGCGAAGTTCTGAGCCGAGGAGGGCTCGTGCAGGGCAGGTGTCCACGATGATCCATGGAACCTGGGGCTGGAAGGACACCTGGTGGTACCCGGGCGGAGACTTCCACACCTATATACAGCGAGAAGTTCGGCAGGACCTCTACGACGGCGGCCAGGAGTTCTCCTGGTCGGGCGCGTTCAGTGAGGAGCAGAGGATCCTCGGAGGCCGACGGTTCCATCGCTGGGCAACTGCCGCCGGCGGTGGGCATGGCCTCCACACCGTTTTCGGATTCAGCTACGGCAGCGAACTAGTCGCCCGCGCCGTCAACGACGGAGCGCTCATCGACGAGGTGGTGCTCCTCAGCGCTCCGGTCCACGCTCCGCACCGTCTGATGCTGGACATGGTGCGACGCGTCGTCGACATCCGCTTGAGGTTCGACATCGTGCTCGCCATCGCCCGCGCCGCGCAACGCCTACCCGGGGCTGCCAATGTGCACGAGGTGATCATCGACCGGCCGTTTTGGAGCCACAGCGTCACTCACGACCCGAAGATCTGGCGAGAGCTGGGGCTGGCGGCGGATGTTGGGCTGGCTCCGCAATCGTGATCGGGCGGCTCAGGTAGGAGGCGAGTGGCCTTCTTCAGCGTCAGTTCCAGATCCCACGCGTATCGTGAACGATCTTCTGCGCCAGCGTGGCACGGTCGAGTCGAACGAACTCGTGATGGTCGACGAGCAGCAGCACGATGTCGGCGGCTCTGACCGCGGAAGTGAGTTCCGTCAACTTCACGTTGTCGCGAGCTTCGAGTTCCGGAGGCAGTGCGTCGATATTGGGTTCGACGGCCATGATGTTCGCTTCCGGCAGCTCTTCGGCCAGCCGGTTGACGATCTGACGAGCAGGGCTTTCGCGGAGATCATCGATGTTCGGTTTGAACGCCAGACCAAGGGCCGCGATCTGGACGTCGACGATTCGTTTGGCCTGGGGGAGTACCTTGTCGAGGACGAATCCTGGCTTGGAGTCGTTGACTTCGCGGGCGGTCCGAATCAGTGAGGAATTCTTCTCGTCGCTGGCGACGATGAACCAGGGGTCCACTGCAATGCAGTGTCCGCCGACTCCCGGGCCCGGCTGCAGAATGTTCACACGCGGGTGGTGGTTGGCCAGGTCGATGAGTTCCCAGACGTTGATATCGAGGTTGTCCGCGATCATCGACAGCTCATTGGCGAATGCGATATTGACGTCCCGGTAAGCATTTTCGGTCAACTTCGCCATTTCTGCAGTTCGCGCGTCCGTCATCAAGAACTCGCCCTCGCAGAAGAGTTCATAGAGTTCCCGGGCGCGCTCGCCGGCCTCACCGTTGAGAGTGCCGACGATGCGGTCATTGGTGCGCAGCTCGATCATGATGCGACCGGGCAGAACGCGTTCGGGGCAGTGGGCGAAGTAGATCGAATGAGGATTGCCCGGGGTCAGCGTCAGGTCCGGACGCTCCGCCTGCACAGTATTTGCGAGGAACTCCGTGGCTCCAGGAGGTGACGTCGATTCGAGGATGATGAGTTCGTTCCCCTGCAGCAGGGGAGCGATCTGCCGACCGGCGATTTCGATGTACGACAGATCCGGTTTCATCCCATCTTTGAACGGGGTGGGTACGGCTACGATGTAGTTGTCCGCATGAGGAGTTTCGGTCGTGGCCCTGAGGTACCCCTGAGAAACCACGCCGGCAACGACGGTGGCCATATCAGGTTCGACGAAAGGCACCTCGCCAGCGTTGATGACGTCGACAGCGTGCTGGTTGATGTCCACGCCGACCACGTCCGCTCCCGAACTGGCGAGCACTGCGGCAGTTGGGAGCCCGATGTACCCGAGACCGATGACGGCGACGGATGGGCGGAAAGTCGTGGTTGGATTGACCATAGCGCAGGTGCTCCGGTTGATTGAAGGAGTTCGAATTGGTTGTGAGGCCGTCCGACGATCGATCTGCAGCCAACTGCATGTGCCGTGTCGGATCACAATTGAATGATAGTGAAATTTCTGGCTTTCTCGAAAAACAGGTCCTTACGCCGCGATGGGAGTTTCCTCGATCGAAACTACGCGATGCTATGTTGTTCGAGAACGCGCGGCGTAGTGATGCTATCCGAGCGCAAAATGGGCAAGGTTCCCAAGAACGCCGCCGAAAGCATGCATGAAGGATTGAGTATGAACATGGACCACAGCAGTGACAGCCCGCGCGTGATGGTGGTGTACGGGACGCGTCCAGAGGCGATCAAGGTAGCTCCCGTCATCAAGGCACTGGAAGCGGATGCGGATCTGACGCCAATCGTGGTGATCACAGCTCAGCACAGGGAGATGCTCGACCAGGTTAACGAGGTGTTCGAAATTGTCCCTGACGTCGATCTCAACCTCATGGCACACGGCCAGACCCTCAACGGTATCGCGGGCCGTGTGATTGTAGAAATGGACAAAGTGCTCGCGGAGCACAACCCGGATGCAGTACTGGTCCAAGGTGATACGACCACGGTGATGGCGACTGCGATCGCGGCCTTCAACCGGGAGATCCCCGTTGTTCATCTGGAGGCAGGGCTGCGCAGTGGCGACATCGACTCGCCATTCCCCGAGGAAGCCAACCGGAAACTGGTTTCCCAGATCGCCAAGCTTCACTTCGCTCCGACCGAAGTTTCACGAGCCAATCTGCTCGCAGACGGTGTAGCGGACGACCTCATCCACGTCACAGGCAACACCGTGATCGACGCGCTCAAGTGGGCTGTTGCTCGCCCGTTGCAATTCACCCTTCCGGAACTCGCCGATCTGACCGAAGACGAACGGCGGGTTCTCCTTGTGACGACTCACCGCAGGGAGAACCTCGGCGAGAACATGGTGAACATCGGCAAGGCGCTTCACGCCCTGGCCACCCAGTATCCCGATCTCGTCATCGTGTGGCCTGCGCACAAGAATCCGAAGGTGCGCGCTGCGATCGAACCGGAGATCGAGGGACTCTCGAACATCATTTCCATCGAACCCGTCGAATATGGCGAGTTCTCCCAGCTCATCGCGCGCGCCGAGATCATCTTGACCGACTCAGGAGGAATCCAAGAGGAGGCGCCAAGCTTGGGAAAGCCGGTTCTGGTACTCCGCGAGAACACCGAACGTCCAGAAGCTGTCGATGCCGGCACCGTGAAGCTAATCGGGACTGATACGGATCGCATCGTCGCCGAGGTCAGTGAACTGCTCGACGATCAAGCGGCCTACACAGCGATGGCGAATGCCGTCAACCCGTATGGAGACGGACTGTCTGCCGGACGCTGTGTGGCTTTGCTCAACGAGTTTCTGGACGGAACTCAGAAGCAGTAGTGGTTCAGGGCGAACCCGAACGAGTGGACGTCTCCATTGGCCAGAAGCAAATGATCGTCGACAGTCCAGGTGTGGGAATGGCCTGCCCGGACCTGGACGAAGTTGAATCGATCCGATGAGTAGATCCGCGCACCCGAGGCGACTAGGCGCTGCTGGAGCTCGGTGTCCTCGCCTAGTGTTCTTTCCGCGAACCGGAATTCCTTCAGAATCTCCTTCCTCGCCACCAACGTCGGGCCCATCACCAGGTCGGTGTAGCGGTGCTCGCGTTCGGGGAACCGGCAGATGACCACGTCACGGGCCTGCAGATACAGGTAGTGGGCCTGTTTACCGACCAGGTCGGCGTTCGAGTACCTCAGCGCGGCCAGTTGGTCTGCAAGATAGTGGTCGCCATAGATGTCGTCGTCATCCATCTTCGCGATCACCTCGCCGGCGGAAGCGGCGATCCCACTGTTGAGGCACACCCCAAGAGGCTGGTCGGCGCCGACCGTAACTATCGTGAGGTTCTCGACTCCGGCGTCCCTGGCTCGGGCCTCGAGGTCGGCAGGCACATCGAACCCATGCGC
The DNA here is from genome assembly GCA_031179165.1 of Brevibacterium sp. Lineage (GTDB taxonomy): Bacteria > Actinomycetota > Actinomycetes > Actinomycetales > Brevibacteriaceae > Brevibacterium. The sequence continues at coordinate 23,562 of JAPSIC010000010.1, read as the reverse complement.
CACCAGCACGAGCTCGCGGTCGGGATGCACCTGACGGGCGTGAGTGGAGAGGATCTCGCCGAGGTGGTCGGGACGGTTGGTGGAGACGACTGCGGACACGGAGGTCGGGAAGGGTGGGGCGTACTCGATGTCGAGCGCATCCATCACCGTCATGGCCCGATGTGAGTACGTGTGCTGCTCCCAGATCCGGCGCTGCGCCTTGTGCACCATGCGGTCGCGCAACTCCTTGCTGCGGACAAGTGCGCGCAGTGTCCACTCCGCGTCCTCAGGCGTCTCTGGCTGGGCGATTTCGTCGGTGGGGAAGAACTCCCTCGTCGCGGCGCTTGGGGTGGTGACGACCGAAGTGCCGGCTGCCGTGATCTCGAAAATCCGCCTAGCACACATGCTGGGGGAGTCGACGACCGAGTTGACGTTGAGGAAGACCTTATAGTGCTTGTAGGCGGTGAGCAGGTTGGAATACGGCAATGACCCGACAACACGATCGGCCAAGGTGCCGGGGAACTGGTATCGGTCATCGTCGCCGAGGAATCGAGAGAAGATCTCCAGTCCGTGTCCCATCCGCCCGGACACGGCTGCGGCGGCTCCGAGCAGCAGATCCATCTGCTCGCGGCGCTCCGGGTACTTGTGAGCGAAATACATTCCAGCGAACGCAATGTCACGCGCCGCAGCTCCTCTCGCCGGACGTGCGGGAGAGTGGATGGCTGGCTGCGCGGCGAAGGGGAGCACGGCGACGTTGTCGTGACTGAGCTCTCTTCGATAGTCGGGTAGCAGACGTTCATCGCTCGTGAACACGACATCGCAAAGTCGGGCGACGGGTAGGAAGTCGTCGAAATGGGGCGGATCCTCCTTGTTCCAGAACACGGTGCGGATTCCTCGGGTAACGCATTCGGTCAGGAGCTCGGCCACCTCGGCGCTCGGGCCTTTGGTACTCGTAAGCTGGTACTTCCAATCACCCGAGTTTCCGTTCCACGCTGACTCGACGAAGACGAAGTCCACGGACTCGAGTTCTTCTCTCCACCCTGCCCGGGTCAGCGGCACCACGGTCCACTCAAATCCGAAGCTCATTGCCGAGAACTCGTCGAGAATGACTCCAACCCTTAAGTCTGCGAACACCGGCTGGCGTTGAGGCACGGGGAGCGGGGGGAACAACTCAGTGAGGACCTGATCCGACAGACGTCTCGTGGTCACGTTCTCGGAGACAGCAGCAGTAGCCTGTGGGATCGACCGACGCTTCCTCCACTTCGACACGGCGTCTATCCCGCCGTTGCGGAAATGCCATAACGCCGTACGCGCGGTGCGAATCGGGGACTCGGCCATGATGAATTCCTCTCGTTGGCTCATCGAAGCAGTGTTCGCAGGGCCGACCCTTGACCGCTCGACGCCTGCCTTCCACGACGAGGGGATGGGAGGCAGATCGATACCGTGAGTTGACGTCGGCGATGACAGAAATGACGCAGAAATGATTCCAGGTTGTGACAATAGTACAATCGTCTGGTCGGCATAACCGAACGAGAGACCTCGGATCGGCGCGGGCCGCAGTGACAGCCGGTGAAGCGACGGTGTCGTGCTGAACGTTGTTGTCGTTGGAGCGAAATGAGGAACGTGGGACGAAGCACTGAGCCCCTTGCCTCTCGACCCCGAACGGCCCGGCACGTCGCGGCAGTAGGGCTGTCGCTAATCGACGGCGTCGTCTTCGCTTTTATTGTCTGTGCCATGACGCTCGTCCGATATGACTTCCACATCGAGCGGGTCAACTTCCTCGGAATGTACGTCTGTGCCCTGATCGGACTCTTCGTCTTCCTCGTCTGCGGTCCGTGGTCCATCTACCGGGGCCGATATCACAGCGGCTCCACAGACCAGTTCGCCGCCATCGCGGGTACGGTGGCACTCGGAGTTGGACTCATGTGGGTCGCCGAATTCGCGTTCGCGGCCCAGCTTCTCATCCCGACCAGTGTCCCCATCGCAGCGGGGGCGATGATGATCGTGGTCAAGAGCATGAGCAACTGGGTGCGCCGCAATCTCCGCCAGCGTACCCTCTCCTGGTCGGGCTCATCGAAGCCGACATTGGTCATCGGAGCCGGTTCGCTTGGCATGATCGCTCTCGACATGATCGCCGAGGATCCTCGCGGAGAATTTGTCGCCGTCGGAATCCTCGACGACGACCCCGCCAACCGGCACCTCCGCCATTCGGGAATCCGGGTGCTCGGTCCGACCTCGGAGATCGCCGATCAGGTCGATAAGACCGGAGCGGCGGTGGTGATCATCGCTGTTCCCGACCTGCCGCCGGAAGAGCTCGAGCGTATCGCCTCCGACTTGGATTCGCGCCCGGTCGAGATCAAAGTCCTTCCTGCGCTGAGGGAAGCCGGCTACACCGGCAAGGATATCGAGACCGCCAACGTCGCCGATCTCCGCCACCGCAATTTCCGCGATGTCTCCCTCGAAGACCTCATCGGCAGGAAGCCGATCTCGACGAACATCGACGACATTGCGTCTTCGATCTCCGGCCGCGTCGTTCTCGTGACAGGTGCAGGCGGTTCGATCGGCTCCCAGCTCTGCAGGCAGGTTGCCCGCTTCAACCCTGAGCGGTTGGTGATGACGGATCGGGATGAGTCGGGCCTGCACGCCACACAGCTCGGTCTGGAAGGCTCAGCGCTTCTCACCAGTGAAGATCTTGTGCTCGGTGATTTGCGGGACACCGCTTTCGTCCACGCGCTCGTCGCCGAGGTGAAACCCGACGTCATCTTCCACGCCGCTGCGCTCAAGCACTTGACGTTCCTTGAACGCTTCCCGGAGCAGGCGGTGCGGACGAACATCGGAGCCAGCCTCGATCTGCTCGATGCCGCACTGGCCAACAATGTTGAATCCTTCGTCAACATCTCCACGGACAAGGCCGCGGGAGCCACCTCAGTCTTGGGGCGGACGAAGTTCGCCGTCGAGCGCGCGATCGCCTCGGTGGCCGTGGAGAACGGCCGGAGGTACATGTCCGTGCGCTTCGGCAACGTTCTCGGTTCCCGCGGATCAGTGCTCGAGACATTCGTCGCCCAGGTCGCCGCCGGTGACTCGGTCACTGTGACCGACCCAGAGGTCACGCGTTACTTCATGACCGCCGACGAGGCGTGTGAGCTCGTGCTCCAGGCCGCAGCCATCGGCAATCCAGGAGAGACGCTTGTCCTCGACATGGGAGAGGCGATCAAGATCGATGACCTCGCCCGCCGAGTCATCGCGCTGAGCGGACGCTCCGATGTCGAGATCGTCTACACCGGTCTGCGTGAAGGCGAGAAGCTCGACGAGGTGCTTTTGTCGCCCGAAGAAGTCGACGAGCGTCCCAACCACCCGCTCATCACGCAGGTTCGCATCACTCCGGTGGACATCGAGTCGTTGAAGGCTTTGGTAGATCAGTCACGCGCTCCTGAGGTCTATGACAGTCGTGCCGATCTGACAGATACTCTGATCTCGATCCTCGACCGGTCGGAACCGACCGAGTTCCCCAAGGCAGCAAGCTGATGGATACGACCGCCGTGCTGGTCGCGCTCATCGCCGCCGCAGCCACAGCCGCCAGTGCTGTTTTGGTGTTCCCATTGTTGCGCAGAGCGGGAATCGTCGATGTTCCCACATACCGGTCCTCGCACGCAGAGGTTACTGTGCGCGGCGGCGGTCTCACGATCGGTCTCGGCATCACCGTTGCCATCGTGTTCGCCGCGATCGCGGTCTTCGCTGAACACGGCTTCCTCGGCCTCGGAAGCAATCTCATGCCGCTTGCGTTCCTCCTGTTGACCTGGTGCTATTCGGCGGTCGGCATGGCGGACGACCTCGACTCTCTGCAGCCGATGGGCCGGCTGTTCGGACAGATCGTCATCGCGCTGGTGTTCAGCGCTTGCATCGCCCTGTTCTCACCTCACGGCATCGCCCACGTCCTGGCTTTCGCCGTCGTCGGCGTCGGCCTGGTCAACGCCGTGAACTTCGTCGACGGACTGAACGGATTCCTCTGCTCGTGGACGATCGTCACAGGCGGGTGGTACGCACTCGTCGGGCTGACCATCGATGATGCCGACATCATGCTCGTGTCGCTGGCGCTGGCCGGAGCGGCTGCAGGTTTCCTCCCCTTCAACCTCCGTCGCGCCAAAGCGTTCCTTGGCGATACCGGAAGCTACGGGATCGGCGCCGCCGTGTTCGCGATCGCCGTCTGGATGTTCATCCTCGGCGTGCCGATCGTCGTCATCGTCGCGCCGATGATCTTCATCGTCTTCGACGTCGGCCTGACTTTGGTCTGGCGTCTGTTCCAGGGAGAGAACGTGTTCCTGCCGCACCGCACCCACATCTACCAGCGGATCCAGCAGGCAGGGTGGTCTCACGAGCGGGTGTCCCTGCTCCACACCTGCCTGACGATAATCGCCTGCGTCCTGGCCGTGCCGACGCTCCTGGGAGGCAACACCGCCGGCACCTATCCCAGCCATGTGTTCTGGGTGGTGCTGCTGGCGTTCTACCTCGCGCTGCCGCTGTGGCTGACCAGACGATCACTTGCCGAGGTGGTCAGCGCATGAGGATTCTGCTGCTCACCCACTACTACTACCCGGAGGTCGGTGCTCCGCAGAGGCGGTGGCGGATCCTCGTCGATCATCTTCGGGCCGCCGGCCATCAGGTCATCACCGTGGCGCCTCACCCGCACTATCCGCACCCCAATCGGAATGAGTTCTTCAGCTCTCGCGTCGGCCGCGGCCGCCGGAAGGTCGCCTTCTCCCTCGGCGGAACATGGGACACTGGCGTCGACAGCGAACGCATTCTCCGGGTGCCGTATCTCCACAGCGGCTCGTCGACGGCGCGGCAGATCCTCGACCAGACGGTGGCCGCGACCGGAGCGATCAGCGCGCTGTTCGGGCGCTTCCGCGGCTCCGCCGCACCGGATGTCGTCATCTCCACGACCCCCGCGCTGCCCTTCCTCCTCGCCGGTGACACCGTGTCCCGCCTGCTGGGGGTTCCTCACGTCGCCGAGGTGCGCGACGCCTGGCCCGACCTGATCACCGAATTGTCTCTCGTCAGCGGCGCCGCGGGAAGGTATCTGCCGCTTTCGCTGACCACTCGATTGGAACGATCGACGCTGCCCGATCTGCTCACTCGGGCACAGCGGAGAGCCGCCGTCGTCGTGGTCACGACCGAGGGCTTCCGGAGACGGCTGCAGACCCGCGGCATCAACGCCGAAGTGGTCCGCAGCGGAGTCACCCCGGCCGAGCTCGCCGGAGCCTCGGGTCTCACCGCAACCGGCGCGATCCCGGTCGTCCCGGCACCACGGACCGGGCAGATTCCCGTGGTGGTCCCCGACCGCGCGGACCGGGACGAGAAGGAAGGCACCTCGCGCGGGCTCAACCTGCTCTACGTCGGCACGGTCGGCCGGTCACAGGACCTGAGCACCGCCATTCGCGCCGTCCGGCACGCGCAGGGAGTGCGACTGCGCATCGTCGGGGATGGCGTCGACAAGCCCGCGCTCGAATCCCTGGCCGCCGAACTCGACGTCGACATCGATTTCTACCCGCAGCAGGCCGGCGCAGACCTGGCCGCCCACTGGGAGTGGGCCGACGCCGGGCTGGTCAGCCTGAGCGACCTCGAGTCGTATCGCTTCACCGTGCCCTCGAAGCTCTACTCGCTCATGGCTAGGGAGATTCCCGTCGTCGGAGTCGTCGCCGGAGAGGCGGCCGACATCATCGCGACGACGGACGCCGGAGAGGTCGCGCCGCCCGGCGACGTCGTCGCCGTGGTCGATGCGATGCACCGCATGCGCGACCGGTTGGCCCGGGACCAACCACCGGGAACTCAGGCCGTCATCGGGAGCAAGCCGCGTGACTGGGTGATCGAATACGCGTCCGCCCAGGCGATGGGCAGAGCCTACGAACGGATCCTCGAGCAGGTGTGCCGATGAACCCGCTCTTCTTACTGAGGCAGCTTGCCAACATCGCCATGACGACGGCCGGCCACGTGACCGAGGACCGCGTCTTCTTCGCCATGCAGTTGGCCAGACGACTCCCCGCTCCGGCCTCGAGAGGCGTCGGACATGCCCTGGCCCGGGTTCCCGGCGCGGCGGCGCAGGCGGCATCCGCGTGGCTGCTCGGGAAGGAGACGACGGCGAAGTCGATCGTCACCAGCGCGACGGGGGATTCGCACTCCCGGCTCCTCGGTGAGATCGCGCTCAACCTGGGCCTTCCGGCTGAGGCCGCGACGATCGCCGAGGCTGTGCCCGGGGCGGAGGCATTGCGCTCGAGGATCCTGTGGAGCGAGGGCCGTATCGATGACGCCATCGCAGCATTGCCGAAGGGTCGCCGGGCGAAGCGTCTGCGGTCCGAACGTGACGTGCTGCAGCCCGGGTGGTGGCCGGAAGCCGAGGCCCGTGTCCTGGCTCGACCGGCGGGACGCCGCACCGTTGCGGGAAGCCGCCCCGGGGAGTCGGCCCCTGCCTCCTCCCTGCACCTGCTCACCAACTCGCTCCCGCACACGCGGTCCGGTTACGCCTACCGCTCGCATCTGATTCTCAGGACATTGCAGGACGCCGGTCATCCGGTGGCCGCCATGACCCGTCCGTCCTACCCCGGGACCATCGGCCGCTTGAGCTCTGGTCCCCGGGAGACCGTCGAAGGTGTCGACTATCTGCGACACGTTCCTCTGCTGCCCCAGCCGACACCGGTTCTGCGACTCGGCCAGCAGGCGGAGCGCATCGCCCGCATTGCTGCGGAACGCGATGTCGATGTCCTCCACACCACGACCCACTACGTCAACGGGCTGGCAACTGGCGCGGCAGCCCGGTCCATCGGCTTGCCGTGGGTCTACGAGGTCAGGGGAGTGCTCGAGGAGACGTGGGCCGCAGGCGGAAGCACCGCCGCAGGGCGGGCCGAGCGTCGGTCCAGCCAGCGATTCCTGTGGATGCGAGCGAAGGAAGCCGAGGTGGCGTCGGATGCCGATGCCGTCATCACTCTCGGAGAGACGATGCGTGAGCACCTCGTTTCGCAGGGAGTCCCGGCCGAATCGATCACTCTCATCCCGAATTCCGTCTCCGAGTCCGTCGTCGCAGCCGACGTCGATCGTCACCCCGCCGAGGTGCGGGTGACCCTCGGTCTGCCGACCGGGGGAGTTTGGGTGGGAACCGCGGCATCGATCGTCGGATACGAGGGCCTCGATGATCTCGTCGACGCGGTCATCCTGGCGCGGCAGGCGGGCAGCGATCTGCGTCTGCTCATCGCGGGAGACGGTGTCGCGCTTCCCGCGCTGCGTGAGCGCGCTGCGGTCCTCGGCGATGCCGCTGTGTTCGCCGGCCGGGTCTCCCAGACGCAGGCACTCGACCTTCAGCTCGCGCTCGACATGATCGCGGTCCCGCGGAAGAACGAACCGGTCTGCCGGCTGGTCACACCGATCAAACCCATCGAAGCCATGGGGCTTGGCCGGCCTGTGGTCGTCTCTGATCTTCCAGCTTTGAGAGAACTTGTGCCAGACTCTGCAGGACGCGCAGTGACGGCGGAGGACCCGCAAGCACTGGCAGTCGTTCTGTCCGAGCTTGCCGCCGATGAAACTGCTCGACAGCGGATGGGTTCAACTGGGCGGACTCACGTACTCGAAACACGGAGGTGGAAGGACATCGGTCAGCGATACGGCCACGTCTATTCTCGGCTCGTTGGGACTGGAGTGAAATGAGCGAAACCACAAACCCGCTAGGGCTGACCTCGATGCCTTCGGTGTCGAGCGAAGGACTCGTGCCCGTGGGCAAACGCACCAGCCTGCGCAGCTACCTGTCGGGCCTTTGGAACCGGCGACATTTCATCATCGCAGAGTCCCGTGCGAAGGTGAGCGGCTCGACGCGCAAGAATCTGCTCGGATACGGCTGGCTGTTCCTCAACCCCCTCCTGTCCGTCCTCGCTTTCTGGTTCATCTTCGGCTTCATCCTCAAGACCTCCGACGGCGTCGAGAACTTCATTGGCTACTTGGTCATCGGGGTCTTCTTCTTCCAATACACCGCCCGCTGCGTGACGGGTGGCACCGGCGCGATTCGGTCCGGCGCTGCGATGATCAGAGCATTTCAGTTCCCGCGAGCGGCCCTGCCGATATCGACAGTCGCACGCAACCTGCTCGACTTCATGCCCAGTCTGGCCGTGATGATCCTCCTCCTCATCGTCATTCCCCCACTCGAGCATCTAAGCTGGAGGATCGTGCTCATCGTCCCGATCATCGCTCTGCAGACGATCTTTAACGTGGGTCTCTCCTGTCTGCTGGCGCGTGCCGGCCACATGATTCCTGACCTTGGCAATCTCATGTCGATCCTGAGCCGCTTCTGGCTATACGGCTCGGGAGTGTTCTTCGTTATCGATGTAGCGCTTGCTGATCATCCAGCACTACTGGCACTGATGCGGATCAATCCGATGTACTCGTACCTCGAGCTCACCCGCGACTCCTTGCTCTACGGAGTGACATCGCCCTGGTGGATGTGGCTCTCGGCTGCGACCTGGGCATTCGGTCTGCTAGTAGTCGGATTCCTGTTCTTCTGGCGTGGGGAGGAGAGCTATGGACGCTCCTGAGAATGGTCCCGCGAACATCATCGCCGAGGATGTGCAGGTCAGGTACACGGTCGGGACGAAGGATCCGGCACATCGCTCGAAGGGTCTGAACCGCCTCCGCGACATCGCTCTCGGGCGCCAGGGGCAGACCACTGTTCGTGCGTTGCGCGGAGTCAGTCTTGTCGCCCGCGAGGGCGAGATGATCGGCATAGTAGGCGCGAACGGATCGGGAAAGTCGACATTCCTGCGCAACGTCGCCGGCGTCGAACAGCCTGACCGTGGCCGCATCCTCGTGCGGTACCAACCGTTGCTCCTCGGCGTCCAGGCCGCATTGCAGCCCTCATTGTCGGGAAGTGAGAACGTCCGTCTCGGATGCCTGGCCATGGGGCTGACCCCAGAAGAAGCCGCTGAAGCATACGAATACGTCGTCGACCTCTCGGCGCTGGGAGCGGCGATCCACCGTCCCATGGGCACCTACTCCTCCGGCATGGGTGCGCGGCTTCGCTTCGCGATCGCGCTCGCCGCCCGGCCGAAGATCCTCCTCATCGACGAAGCGCTGTCCACCGGTGATGCTAGCTTCGCCGAACGCAGCGAGAGGGCCATGGATGAGCTGCTTGCCGAAGCGGGCACGGTCCTTCTGGTCAACCACGCGGCGAAGGTGATCCAGGAGCTGTGCACTCGTGCCGTGTGGATGCATCAGGGAGAGATCATCATGGACGGCCCCGCGGATGCCATTGCTGAGAAGTATCGGTGGTGGGCGTGGAACGTCGCCAAGGGTAAGGAATACATCGCTGGAAAGCTGCTCCATGACGTGGTGCGCAACGCTCGGAAGGAAGAGATAAACATACTCGAGCCCGAGCTGGTGAAGAACCCGATTCCCCGCCATGCGAAGCGCCCCTCGAAGGGACAGAAGGTAGCCGCCGCACGACACGTGAAGAGACGCGAGGTCATCGAGGAAGTCGAGGAATCGACCGCGTTGCCATTGAGCGCGTCGGCGCCGAACGTGTGGCCGGAGAGGATCGAAGGGAACTTCCCCCAGGCGACGTTCCCTGTGCTGCCCAAACCGGCGGTGGAAGCAGTGAGCATTCAGCGCGCCTACGACGAACCGCCACCGCTGCGTTACCGCCCCCGCGAGAAGCGGGTGATGCTGCGCGCAGCCGACCCCAGAGATCGGGCTTCCGCAGTGGCAGAATCGAGTGACCTCACGAGCAGGCGTCTGGCCTCCAACGCGCACCGTGCTGCCGAGCAGAGATATCGTATGCGGCAGCAGATGCGCGGCGAGTTCGTCGAGCCTCATAATGAAACCGTGCCAATCACGACCGGCGTTGAGCAGCCCGATTCGACTCAGAGAGAACGCGAAGGATGAAGATCGCGATCTTCGGCTCCTGCGTGAGTCGTGATACGTGTGAGTTCATCCCGGAGTCAGAAGTCGTGTCCTATGTGGCCCGACAGTCCGTGACCAGCCTCTACTCCCCACATGGCACAGAGGGTGTGGATGTGAGCGGGCTTGACTCGCCATTTCAACGCCGCATGGTCCTCAGCGACCTCAAAGGCGATGGACTTCGGCGGGTGACGCAGAATGCCGATGATCTCGACCTGGTGCTCATTGACCTCGTGGACGAGCGGCGCGGATACTGGCTGTGGCCGAACGGAACGACGATGACCAACTCTCTTGAGATCGAAGCCTGTGGGGCGGGAGCCGCTGCTGAACGGCAAGGCGCGCGACTGGTGGAGTTCGGCACCGACGAGCACTTCGCTGCCTGGAAGCGCGGGTTCGACACGCTGATCGACGGACTCCGGAAGCTCAATGTCTGGGACAGGACGGTTCTACTCAACATAGAGTGGGCAGGTGCCTTGGACGGCGCCCCGCATCCACGAGGAGACCTCCTGTCTCAACTGGGACGCAGATGGCGGAAATTGCAGAGAGGCATTCGAGAGGCGATTCGGCGACTTTCAAGTGGCGGGACCGTCATGCAGGCGTGGGAGTATCTACGCGTCGTTAAGCCGACCGAGGCAGAAGAGTTTGCCGATAGGGCTACGCACGCAAACCTCGACTACTTGCGCTATCGCAAACTAGCAGCGCAGTCGGTACGATGGGTAATCACAAGGTCGAGCGAGCAAGTCCGCATCGCCCCACACCACAAGTGGGGGCCTGAGCCGTTCCATTATAGAGACCAGGATTACCGTTCCATTGGCGACAGCCTGTACACGCTCCTGAACTGTCAAGAGCAAAAGAGATCGCCATAGACCGACCCCGGGAACTTGATTCCCCAAAGCTACGTCAACATCCAGAATGTCGGTTCCTGAACCGTGAATCACATGAGCGGTCACGAAGGGTTCGACAATACGTTTAGGGAAATCTAGATGCTAAGGTTCTTAAAGACAAGCTTCGGAAAGAAGCAACTGCTCCTCGTGTGTTCAATATCAATTCTAACTGCCTTCATAATTGGACTGGTGGTGCATCCGCTCGCTGGTGTAATTGGCTTGGTGTTGGGCGGGGTATGGCTCGAGATTGTAATTCTGATCCGCGAAGTCAGGAACCAAGTAGTAAAGTTGAACGGCTACACTAGGACGCAAACCGAGGGATTGCGGTCGGACATAGGTGAAGTGAATAGGCGATCACGTAGGGTGGAGAAAATCACTCGTGATACCGCCGGAACGGTCGGTCGATCCGCGCCACTCATTAGAGAAATACGATCCAATCTCACTGCTTCTGCCGATTCCAACTGGAAGAAGACACAAGTTGCACCTGAACGTTCCCACTCAAAAAACCGCCAATTTCCCGAAGCGCCAATAGAGTCCGGTAAGCCGCGCTTTGACAATATTAAAGTTTTCATGATCGCTGATGAGTTCACAGCGCAGGCTTTTGCTTTGGAGTGGAATCAGAAGTATCCTACGCCTGACAATTGGCGTGAGCTTCTCAAGCAGGAAACGCCAGATTTCTTGTTCGTTGAGAGCGCATGGGAAGGCAACTCGGGAGCCTGGAAGTATCATTTAGTGGGGCCGTCTGCGCCTAGACCCGCGATCATTGAACTCGTAGAGGCTTGCAATAAGCTCGGCGTACCAACCATTTTCTGGAACAAGGAGGATCCGCCGCATTTTGAGGATTTTCTTGACACCGCCAGACTGTTCGATTTTGTTTACACAACTGACGGCAACTTGATCGAAGAGTATAAAACTCGGCTCGGTCATGAGAACATATTCCTTTTGCCCTTCGCTGCGCAGCCTAAGATTCATAATCCCGCCAGAGTAGGTCAGGTTAAGCGCCAGTTGGAAGTTGCTTTCGGAGGCATGTACTTCAGGCACAAATACCCAGAGCGGAAGCAACAACTCTCATACCTGCTGCCAGCTGCACAGAAGTTTCAGTTTGATATCTACTCCAGGCAAATCGACGGTGACGACAACTACCAATTCCCGGACCCGTACCACACGTCGGTCAGAGGAAAACTGTCGTATTTGAGTATGATAACTGCTTACCATGCCTACAAGGTGATATTGAACGTCAACTCGGTAGTTAACTCACCTACGATGTGCGCGCGTCGAATCTTTGAAGCGACTGCATGTGGAGCTGCCGTGGTGACTCCGCCTAGTCCTGCTATCGATCATTTCTATCCAAACGAAATGATTACAGTCGTGGATAACGAAGAAGAGGCGTACAATAAGATGCGTGCGCTATTGCGATCGGACGAGTACCGGTCACGTAAAGTGCACCTGGCGCAACGCCATACTTGGGAGCATCATACATACAGTAATCGCGTGATTACAATACTTGACGACCTTAATCTTGAGTACGAGGAACTCGCAACGAAAGTGTCGTGCATAGTCTCTACCAATCGTCCAAAGAACATACAAACGATTTTCGAGAACGTAGGGCGTCAAACATTTGGTGTTCATGAACTATTAATTGTCACGCACGGGTTCAACTTGGGTCAATCGGCGATCGAAAGCCTGAAGTCGCAGTATGAAGTCGCAAATGTTAGCGTAATGTTCGGAAATACTGACGATAGCCTCGGAGCGAACCTTAACCGGTTGGTAAACGCATCGAGTGGAGACACGATAGTTCGGATGGACGACGACGATTGGTACGGTCCGAACTATGTGCGGGACATGGTCAACGCTATCGATTACTCTGGCGCAGATATAGTTGGAAAAGCTTGTTCTTATATTTACCTCGAATCCATGAATAGCACGATCCTCACTTATGCGGAGCATGAGAACCGGTTTACAAACTTCGTCCGAGGCGCGACACTGGCTGGACCTCGCTCGTCCTTCGAGAGGTATAGGTTCCCGGAGCTCAATCGTTCCGAAGACTCTGAATTCTTGAGTCTGGTGAGGGCAAACGGAGGCAAAATCTACAGTTCTGATAGATTCAACTTTGTTGTTAATCGGCTTCAAGACAAAGATGCTCATACTTGGAAGACAGATGATGCGAAACTGTTCGGTTCCGGAGAAATGAAATTTGTGGGAGACGGTAGGGATCAGCTTGCGATTTAAGAAAGCTGATTTTTGGCGCACTGGAGAGGAATTGCAATGAATAACGTTGATCTCACTAATGCTTGGCGCGCCTATGTGAAGAGATCTCACAGCTTACGATCGTCCGCTGAATTGTTGAACTACTCTAACCCTTTTGATGCGGGTTTTATGTTGGACGGATCGGACCGTTTAAAGATTAGTGAAATTCCTAGCGGTTGGAAGAACTTTCATCTGACCGGTCAGCTTCTCACTGTCAGTCCGAATCTTCCAGTACATGTTAGATCGATGGCTAGCGAGCCGTTTGACATTGCGGTGCTCGGATGGGTGAATGACTCCAACTCGCCAGGTGATTCTCCTGAGGACATCTTGCTGTCACTTTCCCGTGCTGTTGCTACGGGCCGTCAAGAAGAACTCGATCGATCGGTTGCTTGGCTATCTGGGCGCTATATTGTGATCGTCGCTGACGAGGATCAAACTGTTGTGTACGGCGATCCTATGTGCGCACTGTCCTTCTTCTGGAATCGTTCAGATCGAGGCGTGTTTGCCGCATCCCATTCCGCATTAGTATCGAAGTTTGCGGGACCTTTCACTTCAGACTCGTGTCGTTGGGTTATGGAATCGACGGAATACGTTAGTCCAGGCGGGAAGTATCTTCCTGGCACTATTACTCCATTCGACCACGTTGACCAGTTGTTTGCCAACTGTCGCGTTACGTTCCGCGCGGGCGATGCTGCCCATTGTCGATTTTTCCCATTGGACGATTCGGTGGAGCTCTCACGGGACGCGGCATTTGAAATGTTTGTCGCGGAGTTGCGTTCGCAAGTTGCGTTCTGGTTGAGGCAGACTGATCAGTCATTTATTGGATTAACTGCGGGTTCAGACGCTCGGACTGTACTCACTAGCAGTTTGGACCTATTTATGGCCCACGACACCACGGCCATGACTTACCACTTCTTTGATCGCAACCCCGAGACCACTTATCTTGATTTGCTAGGCGCTAATCAGCTCGCCTTGAAAGCTTCGCTGAAGTTCCGTGTTCTAGATGTCAAGCCATTGCAGGCTGGCAGTGGCATGGCTGCTCTGTATAAGGAAACCTTTCCTGTCGGTGCACGTTTTCCAACTTTGACTTCTTCGCTTTATCACGCATTGCCGCGATCAAGTAGCTTCTTCATTTCGATCGGCGGGGAGATTGGCACCGGCTTTTATCGCGAGCGGGATGAGCAAGAAATATCCTCCACCTTGCTAGCCCGCAAATTCACTCCTTCAACTTTTGGCTCCAACAAGGCAGTATTGACCGAATTCGATCGCTATTTAGAGTTTACTCAGTTCGCTGCACCGAATCTAAAGGGATTTGATTTTTATGACATGTTCTATTGGGAGCACCGTTTATCAAAGTGGGCAGCCCTCGGGTACTCTGAGTACGATCTTGCGTGCGTGCCCGCTCTGCCTATGAATTCTAGAAGGTTCTTGTGTTCGATGCTGTCGCTTCCTCTTTCAGACCGCTTCGATAAGTATCTTTATAATCGATTGGCGCTGGAAATGTCGAGTGCAGGTTCTTAAGCTCATTTTTGTTTTCACTCGACGGCCGCGTAGTGGGTTAGCCGCCGTCCTGCTGCTATGTGTTATCGGTGTTTCGGCATGTTTGCCGGGTGGTCTGCCAGGTTCTCCGCACCCCACACCAGCCGTATCTTCTGCCTCACCCAGCCCGACTGTCTTTTCCCAGACCTTCCACGGCCCGATCAACGGCGACCCGGCGACAATCGACATCTCCGTCAAGCCCACGGCCAAGGCGTTCGGCGAGGACAACATCGGGATCTCCTTCGAATCGACTGAGCTCTCGGATCCTCGGATCGACCCCGCCGCCTCGAACCTCGACGATGTGCTCAACCAACTCGGCCATCCTGCGCTGCGCTTCGGTGGAAACGAACTGGACAGGCGGGTGTTCTGGACCTCGACGGGGGAGAAGCCGACAAAGCCCGAACAGGTCGTCGTCACTCCCGATGACCTCGAGCGGCTGAAGAAGCTCGTCGATGTTACCGGCTCCACGGTCACCATCGGCATTCCTTTGGGCACATACGATCCGAAGCGTGGAGCCGACATGGCAGCGCATGCGGTCGACATTCTTGGCGAATCGTTGGTTGGCCTGGCCATCGGCAACGAACCCAACGGCTTCACGATCACTTCGGTTCCCAACGGCGCCGTCCGCGGCGCGGGGTGGGACACAGGCGAGTACTCCAAGCAGCTCAAGGCGTATGCCAGCGCCATCCATGCCAGGCGCCCGGAGGCACCCATCATCGGGCCCGACGTCTACGAGGGGGAATGGATGGATGCCTTCCTCGACACCGATGTGAAGAACACGGTCGCCTTGTCGCAGCATTGGTATCAACTCTACGAATGCTCCTCGACGAAAGTTCCCGGTCGCGGGCCGCAGGCACAGAACCTCATCGCCCCCTTGGCCAAGGACAGTGCGGAGAAGATCCTCGACATCGGTCTTTCCAAAGCCGAAGGTGCCAGCCTTCCGCTCTGGCTTGAGGAGACCGGGACGACCAGCTGCCCAGGCACCAACGACGCCTCACGCACCCATGCCACCGCACTCTGGGCCGTTGACTATTCCCTCTACGCGGCGACTCTCGGCGTCGAACGCATGGCGATGCACTCGATGCTCGGCGCCTGCCTCGGTGGGGCGCCGATGTCCCTCGTCTGCGATCCCGCAGACCACGGGACCACGTCGTCGACATTCACCGGGCGCCCTCACTACTCCGCTCTGCGCCTGCTGGTGCCCAGCACCGGCGGCAGCTTCCTCGGCACCGCGGTCAAGGGCGGAGGGAATATGAGCGCCTACACTGTGAGCAAGAACGATGGGAACACCCTGGTCACGACGATCGTCAACGCCAACGATGCGAAGACCTCCGGCGGCAACCCTGTCACCCTCACCGCACCACCGGGGTACAGGGTGGCCGAGGCCGCGCAGATACACGCCCCCTCGAATGAAGCCAAAAGCGTCACCGCGGTTCATCCGTCGACGCCGCTGTCCAAGTCGGTGCCCTACAGCGGACCGGCTCGGCCCAGCGATGACCCGAAGACGACCGAGTTCGACATCGACCTCGCCGCGAGCAGCGCCACGGTGCTCATCCTCCGCAAGGAGAAGTCAGCCTAGACCACGCTGAACTTGGTCACCGCGGTCGAGGCTGGTGAACCCGGAGACCGAACTCAGACCGTCTGGGCTGATGCCTGGGCGGGGTCGAGGTCCATCTGCGAGAAGACACTCGCGGGGGTCGCGGCCGCCTTGTCCAAGGCCGCCTCGGTGCGGGCCGCAGAATATTCGGTGAGCACCTGCGTCGCCGATTCACTGAGCGCGAGGTCGTGCACGAAGATCGAAGCCGTGTCGCACACGGAGGCGAGGAACAGGCGGTTGACCATGAGGTCGATGAGCTCGCCGGTCTCGAGAACTTCCATGGCCGCGACGAAGCGGGCATCGGTGCGGTGTCTCACCTCGGCGAGGTCGAAGGCATCGATGTCGGGCACGATGTGGATGTCGATCCTCGACTCGTCGCCGGTGCCGCGGCGGCAGTCGTAGGAGAAGCGATTGACGATGGTGTCGCGGACGATGACGTACTCGGTGGCTCCGTCCGCGTCAAGCCTCAGCGTCGCGATCGGGTGTGTGCGCCGGGGGATGACGTCCTCGGTGAGCTCATCGGTCTGCGGCAGTGGTGCGACCCACTCTCCCCCGGTCTCGTCATAGGCGACGATGCTGCGCAGTCCGCGAAGATCGTCGATCTCGGGGTGCAACCTCTGCCGTTCGTCGGTGTACTTGACGAACGGCAGGTCGTGGTCGGAGAGGAACTGCAGGAACCTCGTGCGCCCCAAAGTGCCTTCGAGGTACCAGTTCGCGGCACTGTCCGGCGTCCGATCCGGGTCGACACGGACCTGCAGCGCCCGGGCCCCGTCATGGTTGAAGCAGTGGACCTCATCGACCGCGGTGGTCGCGGAATCCGTGCGATCGGCGAGGAATCGGCGCATGATGCCGAGCATCGTCGGCAGCGCCTTGCGGGCCACCTCGCCGTGCTGACCGTCGACGCGGTACTTCGACAGGCCGGGAACGTCCTCGACGAGTTCGATGAGCGAGTGATTGCTCTGCTCGTCGGTGTTCGTGTAGAAGTAGTCGATCGTGCGGCCCTCGGCGAAGTAGCTGCGGATGAGCCGCTCCGGCTGCGGGACCGAGTGCATCCCCTCCTGGGCGAAGATGTTGTCCTTGAAGAAGGGTTTGTCGAGGTAGTAGCGCAGGTTCATCTGCGGGACGGCGACCAGCAGCCGCGCCTGGGGGTGGTGCTCGGCGTATTGGATGGCGATGCTGCCGCCCTTCGAGGCGCCGAAGAAGAGCATCTGGTCTGCGGCGATGCCGTAGCGATCGACGAAGCCCTGAATGACGTCGTTGACCCTCTGGACGAGGGACCGGCCGCCGTTGTCGACGAGCATGTAGGAGCCGGCCGCCAGATAGCGGTCCTGGAAGCAGACCATCAGGGTGTCGCTGAGGTCCGCGTCGGTGAGGGCCTTGAGGTAGCTCACCGCGTAGGAGATGCGCGACGTCGAGGGACCGAAACCGGGGAAGGTGATGAGGAGCTTCGACGGCGAGGTGGTGTTGCCGCGCAGCGAGTAGAACACGTCGCCGTGCTGCTTGACGCGGTACTGCTTGTCGTAGGACACCTGCTGCGGCGTGGTGAACGCCCCATGCCCGATCTGCAAGCTGAAGGAGGAATCGATCGAGAGGCGGAACTTCGACACATCGGATGACGTCACGATGATGTTCCGGTACTCCAGTGGGAAGCCCTTGGCGGGTGGTTCGATTTCATTGCCGTAGACGACGGTCGATCCCTGGAGGAGCTGGAACGATTGACCCTTGAACTTCTGCCAGTCGTCGATGGTGAGTTTCGCGTAGTACATGCCCTTGGGCAGGCACTCCGAGGTGAAGCGACGGAGGTGGCCGTCGAGTCCCTTGGCGGCGAGCTTCCTGCGCAGGGGCTCAGCCCTCTCGGAGGTGATCGCCGTGCGTGCGAGAGTGCGGACCGTCGGTGAGTACGCCGCCCGCTTCGCCTGATTCGCAAGCGTCCGGCGCAGTTTGGCCGCGGGGTTCGTCATAGGCTCAGCATCCTCTCGATGATCGTGTCGTTGATCCTTTCGGTGTCGACGCCTTCGAAGAACCGTTCGCTGCGCCGAGCGAACTCCGGATCAGGCTCGGCATAGCGTTCGGTGGTGATGTGTTCGATGAGCTCCGCATGACCGGTGAAGACCGGACCGAGGCCCTCTGAGCGATAGTCGAGCCGGCTCTCATATGGCTGCTCGTGGAAGAAATCAGCCGCGTCCCACTGGTAGTAGGCGATCGGGGTGCCGACGAACGCGGCGTCGAGCACGGCAGAGCTGTAGTCGGTGAAGACGAACTCCGCGGCGGAGATCGCCTCGCGGTAGCTGAGTTCCGATCGCACTACGCGGCGGGAGAACGAGAACTGCGCGGCCCGTTTCTCGATGTTGGGGTGCAGCTTGACGTGCAGGGTCCGGTCCGTGCGCTCGAGGTAGTTCAGCAGCGCCCTGTCGGTGAGCACCGCATTGACAGCCTGGAAGTACTGGGAGCTGCGGAAGTGTTCGGGGGAGGCCTGGTGGAGGTTGAACCGCCACGTCGGCATGAACAGCAGGTCGCGTGAGCCCTCCGAATCCCGGCTCAGCGTCTGCAGCCGGGGGAGTCCGGAGTTGAGGGTCTCGACCGGTGCCACGGTCTTGAGGTAGTCGGCTTCGACCTTGCCGGTGGCCACGAAGACGTCGAAGAACTTCGACGCCACCCAGTTCGACATGTCGTTGAGCTGGACGCCGTGCTGCAGGTAGACGAATCGCGAATTGGCGAGGGTCTTTCCCTGGTGCCGCAGGTTGAAGATCTGCGAGGACACGACGAGGTCGGAGCGGAGGAAGAGCTCGTAGAACTCCGGGGTGAAGATCGGCACGAGTTTGAAACCGCGTGCGGACAGTCTCTCCCAATCGGGGGATTTGGGATTGAGCGCGAAGTACGCCCCGGTGTATTCGGGGTGCTCGGCGGTGAAGTGAGCGTAGAGGTGCTCGGCGTTGTCATCGGCCTGCATCGGACGGTCGAAGAACAGGATGACCGAGTCCGTGGTGATCGGCCGCCGGTAGAAGTCATAGTGATCCGGCGAATCCAGTTCCGGACGCAGCTTGCGCGGCAGGTAGGACTTCGCGATCGTCAGGTTCTCATCGCCGAGTTCGACCCGGTGGAGGACGACATCTGCATGCTCGGCGTCCGAAGCGTCATCGAACACCAGGTAGGCGTCCTGGTTCGAGAGCTGCTTGAACAGGTGTTCCTTCGTGTCCGGACTCTCGAGCCACCGGATCCAGGCGCATTCGAAGGCGTGCATGTGCTCGGCCAGATCGAGGTTCTTCGTCAGATCGAACGTGCTGGCCAGGCCGCGGAGGTGATCGAGGGTGACGTCGGTGCGCTCCGTTTCGCGCAGTCCGCGGAGGAACAGGACCAGGTGCCGCAGGAGGTGCAGACGCATGGGGCTCGACCCGGTCGGAATCAGCGGGACGAGACGGGAGACACCGGTCTGCGGGCTGATGCCGATGGCCGAGCTGGTGTCGGAGGAGACCGAATAGCCCTCCTCGAGCGGAGTGACCGAGTTGATCGACCAGTACAGGCGATACGCCAGGTACACGCCGGTGCGGTCGACGTCGCTGATCGCATCGAGGACATCGCCGAGGCGACCGACATTGAACGCGACGCCGTAGACGTCTGTGTCGCGCAGGTAGTGATAGTTCCGGTCGATCGATGTCGACGCGATCTGCTTGGGTATGGCGCCGGTGTACTTGTATGGCTCTGCCAGGTAGACGGTCCTTGTGCTGAGGAACTTGAGGAGCGTCGGGAGGTAGGTCGCAGAGATCTGGTGGGTCTGCCGGACGAAGACGATGTACTTGCTGTCGACTGTGGCGCAGAGCTCGGTGATCAGGGCGGTGGTCAACGGCTCATCGATGACGTGAACCGTGAACTCCGACTCCCAGCGCAAACGCGCCGCCATCAGCCGGCGATAAGTGGTCGATTCGCGATCCAGAGGCTCAGTTGCCTCGATAACGACAGTGAGCAAGCGCTCCTGAACGGCCATGTAGTCCTCATCCGTGGTCGTGGGCGGAATTTCTCGGCCAGGTGCCGGCATCCGGGTGGTCATTCACCAGCGGCCCGGCAACCTGTGGGTCACCTCGGCGTGACGAGAGTTCACGGCGATGCTACAGGTTGTCCTGCAACTTCCTCTGTGGTAGAACGACCGTAGTTGACTGCATCTGGCGTGATCAGAGGCTTGGATGGCGACAAGATGCCTGTCGTGAACTGATGGTTTTGAGCTGGAGTTTTCCTGCTCCGGCATCCGGGCGAAATCGCGGATGGGCACGCGGTGCGGGTAGCCTGCCGAGCGTGAAGAAGCTCACGAGCCTGACAGACTTTTCCGACGACGACGGCAACATAGTTGAATCACCGACTGTATTCGACAAGAACATCGCGATCACGATCCGAGGCAGGAACAACAAGATCGTCGTCGATCCCCGCGCCCGGATCAAGCGGCTGCTCGTCGTCTTCGACTGTGACAACGGGACCCTGCTCATCGGCCCGAATGCGCGCCACGGCTTCGCGATGAACATCCGCATCGGCCAGGATTCCACGGTGAAGATCGGTGCGGACGTCACCACCACGACGATGTGCATCGTCAGCGCCGTCGAAGGAGCGACGGTCGAATTCGGCGACGACGTGATGATCGCCAGTGAGAACCAGTTCCGCGCCGACGACGGACACCCGATCTTCGACGTCGACTCGGGACTGCGGGTGAATCCGGTCAAGGACATCCGGATCGGCAGTCATGTCTGGTTCGGCGCCCAGGCGATCGCGCTGGGTGGAGCCGTCGTGGGGGATGGATCGGTGATCGGCTTCCGCAGCGTCGTCACCCGCACGATCCCGAACAACTGCATCGCGGTGGGAACTCCGGCCAAGGTCGTGCGCCGGCACATCGCGTGGGAGCGACCCCACCTGTCATTCGTCGCCCCTCCCTACAAGCCCGACATCTCTGTCATTGCGAAGAGCGAGGACCATTGGCGGCACACGGAAGAGGCGATGCCGATTGAACCGGCAGCTCCGGTCGAGGCTGCTTCGAATCTAAGGGCGTCGAAGCCGGGATTGGTGGAGCGAGTGCTGGGGCGATTCGGGTACGAGAAGGTGCGGTGAGCCTCAGAGCGCGATGAGCAGACGCTCAGGCGCGATATGGGAAGATTGAGGGCGTGTCGAAACGTTCTCAATCCCTGACCCCGGACGGCCTGCCGCCGCTGGCCCAGCTCCCCGGAGTCTCCTACATCATGCCCGTGCTCAACGAACAGGAGCACATCGCCAAGGCGATCACGACGATCCTGGCGCAGGAGTACGAGGGCGACAAGGAGATCGTCATCGCTCTCGGGCCCTCGACCGACGACACGAACAGGATCGTCGCGGACATGGCGACCAGGGATCCGCGGATCAAGACCGTCGACAACCCCGAGGCCGCCACACCGATCGGCCTCAACCTCGCGGTCGCGCAGACCACACATCCCGTGATCATTCGCGTCGACGCGCATTCCGGATTGGCGCCCGACTACACCCGCCAAGGTGTCGCCGTCCTCGCCGAGACCCGCTCAGCCAACTGCGGCGGACTCATGCACGCCCGCGGGAAGACCGCCTTCCAGAAGGCCGTCGCCCGCGCCTACATGTCACCCGTCGGCCTCGGCGGTCCCGCCTACCACTCAGGTGACCAGGCGCAGGACTCGGAGTCGGCCTACCTCGGCGTCTTCCGACGGGAAGTCTTCGACCACCTCGGCGGCTTCGATGAAGGGCTGCGCCGCGGGCAGGACTGGGAGCTCAACCTGCGCATCCGCAGCGCCGGCGGACGCATCCGCTTCGACCCGCGCCTGCAGGTCTCCTACTGGCCGCGTGCGCACTGGTCGAACATCGCCAAGCAGTTCTGGGCGACCGGGATCTGGCGGGCCGAACTCATCCGCCGGTACGGATCGAAGAACTCGATCCGCTACTTCGCGCCCCCGCTGCTCGTGCTCGGGATGACGGCCAGCCTCATCGAAGCCCTCCTGCAGTTGGGCGGGCAGACGAAGCGCTGGCCGAAGCTCCTGCGCCGCTTCACCTCGCTCGTCCACGTCCCCAGCTTCGCCTACGTCGCCGCGATCATCGCGACCGCCGGCCAGGCCAAGGACTGCGGCCGCCGCGAACGCTTCTGGTTCGGCCTCGTCCTGCCCACCATGCACCTGTGCTGGGGCGCAGGCTTCCTCAAGGGCCTGGTCACCGGGGCCGGCACCACGCAGGACGGCAGCCGATGAGCACCGCAGATCGCAGCCCTGTGCCCGAGCGCCCGGAGCCGAAGAAGTTCAACGCCCCGCTGATCGCCGGCGCGGTCGTGGTCGTCGGCGTCATCGCCGTCCTCCTCTTCAACGCCTTCGCCCCCCGCGAGACGCTCACCGTCGACGCCCTCAACAAACCGGCGGTCGCGGCCGTCGACGGAGGGTCGGCCGTCTACCCCGCCAACTCGAAGCTCGCCTTCACCGAGAACGTGAAGTTCGGCTACCTCCCCGCCCCCACCCTGGCTGCACTCGGTGACGGCACCATCGTCGCCGCCGACCCGAAGCTCGCGCCCGAGCTCATGGGTGCGAGCGGAGGACTCGACGAGCTCGACCGGGACTCGTTCCTCGACCAGAGCATCAAGGCCCCGCGAGAGAACACCGCGAGCGGGGAGACGATCACCTGGGACGAGGCCGTCGACGCCTTCGCCGCCAGCACCGTCCTCATGCCACTGATCGAACCAACAGAGCTGGCCGAGAAGGCACTCGAACCCATCGCCGAGGCGAAGGCCGAGGACTCGACGATCGTGCGGACCTCCAACCCGGACGTCGCCGAGGTCGCCGAGACAGCCGGCATCGCCGCGATGTTCGTCGGGGACCCTGCCACGGTGACTCCCGAGGACCTGAGAACCCAGGGATTCACGATGATCGCCGTCGACGCGGCGGACGTCGACGCCTGGCTCGACTCGGGCCTTGAGGTGTGGGCCACCGGCGTGAAGTCGAAGGAGCAGCTGACCGACTTGGCGAAGCAGGGCATCTTCGGGGCCCTGAGCACCAACCCCTACTCCATCCAGCCCTCGGCCGTGAAGACGGACTGACACGGACAGACATCAACACATCGACACGAAGGAGACGCTCATGACACAGCCCATCGGGAACCCCTCGCACATCGGCAACCTCAACGCCGGGCAGCTCGGCCCCCAGCCCACCTACCTGCCCGACGACCACGCCGACGTCGAAGCCGGCCAGCGGCTGGCCGCCGGTGAGGAGGCCCTCGACATCGTCGCGGACCTGCCCGCTTCCTCCCTGGCCTGGTCGGTGCTCGCCGATGAAGCCTTCGCCGAGGGCCGCCTCGTCGACTCCTACGCCTACTCCCGCGTCGGCTACCACCGCGGCCTCGACGCCCTGCGCGCCGCCGGGTGGCGCG
>JAPSIC010000229.1 GCA_031179165.1 Brevibacterium sp. | reverse complement strand
GTCGAGGGCGTCCTCGGGGGCGGAGTAGATGAGCGGGGACTCGGCTGAGGAGCCGATGAAGTAGCCGCCCGTCTCCCGGTACCGGAATCCGCTCACCGCCTGCCACACCATCGCCTCGTCGGCGTGCAGCTCGGCCCAGGCCAGGGGGCGGGGAATCGTCTTGACGACGGAGCCGGCGGGGATCACCTCGGCGACGGAGTCCCGGTGGAACTCGGGCACGTAGACCTCGCGGGCCGCCTGCGGGGCCGGGAGCACGCACACGAGCGCGACCGCGAGCAGCGCCAGCAGGCCCTGCCCGGCCCGCGTCCGGCGCCGCTCCAGCGCCCACTGCAGGCCGACGCCGAGGATCGCGAACACCGCGATCACCGAGTGCACGACCAGACGCATGGGCAGGAGGTTGGTGAGGACGGGCAGGGCCTCGATGAGGGCGAACGGCCCGGTCGGGGCCAGGACCCGGCCGCCGAGGAGGATGGGGGACCCGAGCGAGAGGATGAAGACGAGGAGCCCCGTGGCCGCGGCGGTGACCAGGACGGGCCGGAACCGGGTCCGGCGCAGCCCGATGAGGATGAGCCCGCAGGCGAGGAGCGCGGGGATGCCGACGTAGCCGCCGATCTCGGCGCCGTCGAGCGGCAGCACGCGCGGGATCGGCGAGGAGCCGGTGCCGATGAGCGGGGGTCCGGCGGGGATGATCGGGTCGAGGAGGTCGGTGTTCCAGACCCCGTGGGGCCTGATCGCCCCGCTCGGGGCGTTGGGCCCGGCCATGGTCAGCAGCAGCGGCAGCGCGAGCAGCAGCGCCAGCGCCGAGGCGGCCACTCCCCCGCACACCACCGGCACCCAGGCCGAGGCCGGGAACCGGCGGCGCCCGGCGATCGCGAGGCAGGGCAGGAAGCAGAGGACGGCGAGGAAGGTTCCGGCCAGCACCTCGGTGGAGACGTAGAACTGGAACCCGAGCAGCGCACCGAGGCCGGCCGTCAGCAGCCAGAACCGTCGGGACCGCAGGAACGACCGGATCGGTGCCGCGGGCAGGCCGAGGAACCCGAGGATCGCGGCGGCGACCAGCGGCGGGGTGATGGCGAATGCGAGATTGGGGTGGCCCGAGAGCTGGGCGATGGTGTAGCTGGAGAAGCCGACCCCGCTCGCGGCGACGAACGCCGGCAGCCGGTGCAGGAAGCGGCGGAACAGGATGGCCGTCGCCACCGAGTTGAGGACGGGGATGGCCAGGATCAGCAGGTTGTAGCTGACGATCGGACCGGCCACCCAGGTGATCGGTGCGAGCAGGAGGGCGATGCCGAGCAGGGAGGTGTTCCAGGCCCCGTTGACTCCCCCGGCCAGCGCGTTCATCGCCTGGGTGCGGAGGAGGCCGTCCCCGCCGATGCTGCCGTGGCCGAAGCCGAATCCGGAGGCGAGCACCTCGGCGGCGTGAGCGATCCACCAGATGAACAGGGAGGAGTCGTCGTTCCCGGCGGAGACCAGCCCACCCGGATCGGCGGCGACCGGGGAGAAGACGCACACCGAGGCGACGCTCAGGAGCAGGACGTAGAAGCACCACGGCCGCAGCCGCTCCCGGATGGTGGGCACATAGACGAAGGGCCCCCGGTCGGTGAACCGGGAGCCCTTGTCAGTGCTGCTGTCAGCTGCCTGCAAGCTTCTCACGCAGAGCGGCGAGAGCTTCGTCGCTGGCCAGGGTGCCCTCGTCGGCCGCCTCGTCCGAGGAGAACGATCCGGTGGCCGGGGCCGCTTCGGCAGGGGCGTCGGCGGAGCCGGCCTCGGCGTCCGCAGCTGCCGCCTTGGCGACCTGCTTCTTGTGCTCTTCCCAGCGGGCCTGGGCGGCGGCGTACTGCTGCTCCCAGATCTCGCGCTGTGCCTCGAAGCCTTCCATCCACTCGTTGGTCTCGGGATCGAAGCCTTCGGGGTACTTGTAGTTGCCCTCTTCGTCGTACTCCTGCGGCATGCCGTAGAGAGCCGGGTCGAGGAACTCCTCGGCCTCGGGGTCGACGCCTTCGTTCGCCTGCTTCAGCGAGAGCGAGATGCGGCGACGTTCGAGGTCGATGTCGATGACCTTGACGTAGATGGTCTCGTCGACGGAGACGACCTGCTCCGGCAGATCCACGTGGCGAACGGCGAGTTCGGAGATGTGGACGAGGCCCTCGATGCCGTCCTCGACGCGCACGAACGCACCGAAGGGAACCAGCTTGGTGACCTTGCCGGGAACGATCTGGCCGATGACGTGGGTCCGGGCGAAGTGCTGCCACGGATCTTCCTGGGTCGCCTTGAGCGAGAGGGAGACGCGTTCGCGGTCCATGTCGACGTCGAGGACCTCGACGGTGACCTCGTCACCGACGCTGACGACCTCACCGGGGTGATCGATGTGCTTCCACGAGAGCTCGGACACGTGCACGAGGCCGTCGACACCACCAAGGTCGACGAACGCACCGAAGTTGACGATCGAGGAGACGACACCGGGGCGCACCTGGCCCTTCTGCAGGGTCTGCAGGAAGGTGTGGCGCACCTCGGACTGGGTCTGCTCGAGCCAGGCACGGCGGGACAGAACGACGTTGTTGCGGTTCTTGTCCAGCTCGATGATCTTGGCTTCGACCTGCTGGCCGATGTAGGGAGCGAGGTCGCGGACACGACGCATCTCGACGAGCGAGGCGGGCAGGAAGCCGCGCAGTCCGATGTCGACGATCAGGCCGCCCTTGACGACCTCGATGACGGTGCCGGTGACGACGCCGTCCTCTTCCTTGATCTTCTCGATGTCGCCCCAGGCGCGCTCGTACTGCGCACGCTTCTTGGACAGCATGAGGCGGCCTTCTTTGTCTTCCTTCTGAAGAACGAGGGCCTCGATCTCGTCCCCGA
>JAPSIC010000107.1 GCA_031179165.1 Brevibacterium sp. | reverse complement strand
TAGGCGAGGACGATGAGCACCGTGGCCAGGGCCTCGAGGAAGAGCCGGACGAAGATGACGACGTTGATGTTGGTCGGCAGGTCCGCCACGATCCGCTCCACCCGCAGCGCCGACTTCCGGCCCTCTTCCTTCGCCTCCTCGATCGCGGTGTGGGAGACGTTGAGCAGCGCCGCGTCGACGGCGGCCAGGGCGGCCGCGACGACGAGGCAGAGACCGGCGCCGAGGAACAGCCAGAGCACGCCTCAGACCTCGGTGGGTGCGGGGATGTCGGTGCGCCCGTCGTAGCGGGCGGCGAAGAAGGTCAGCAGCAGGTGCCGCTGGAGGGCGAACATCTCCTCGCGCTCCGCGGGCTCACCATGGTCGTAGCCGAGCAGGTGGAGGAAGCCGTGGACCGTGAGCAGGAGGATCTCGTCCATCGTCGAGTGCCCGGCGGCTGCAGCCTGCCTGGCGGCCACCTCGGGACAGATGATGATGTCGCCCATCTGGCCCTCCGTCGGAGCGTCCTCGCGCCCCTGGCTCAGCTGGTCCATCGGGAAGGACATGACATCGGTGGGACCGTCGAGGTCCATCCACTTGAGGTGCAGCTCCTCCATCGCCTTCGCATCGACCATCGTCACCGCGAGCTCGGCCCCCGGGTGCATGTGCAGGGCCTCGCCGAGGTACTCAGTCAGCGCGACCACCTCGTCGAGGTCGATCGCGGCGTCGGTCTCGTTCGAGATCTCGGTGTTCACTGTGAGGCCCCCCAGAGGTCGTAGGCGTCGACGATCTTCGTCACCAGGGAGTGGCGGACCACGTCCTTGCTGCCGAGGTAGCAGAACTGGAGGTCGTCGATGCCGTCGAGGATCCCCTGCACGACCCTCAGGCCGCTGTGGGTGTTGCCGGGCAGGTCGACCTGCGAGATGTCGCCGGTCACGACCATCCGTGAGCCGAAGCCGAGGCGGGTGAGGAACATCTTCATCTGCTCACCCGTCGTGTTCTGCGCCTCGTCGAGGATGATGAAGGCGTCGTTGAGGGTGCGACCGCGCATGTAGGCCAGGGGGGCGACCTCGATCGTGCCGGTCTCGATCAGAGCGGGGATGGACTCGGGGTCGACCATGTCGTGCAGGGCATCGTAGAGCGGCCGGACGTAGGGGTCGATCTTCTCGTTGAGCGTCCCGGGCAGGAACCCCAGTCGCTCGCCGGCTTCGACGGCGGGGCGGGTGAGGATGATGCGGGAGACCTCTTTGTGCTGGAGGGCGTTGACGGCCATGGCCATCGCCAGATAGGTCTTCCCCGTTCCCGCGGGCCCGATCCCGAAGGT
Source organism: Brevibacterium sp. (assembly GCA_031179165.1). Classification (GTDB taxonomy): domain Bacteria; phylum Actinomycetota; class Actinomycetes; order Actinomycetales; family Brevibacteriaceae; genus Brevibacterium. Next base: position 10,653 of record JAPSIC010000107.1, on the reverse strand, counting down.
GATCGTGTGGTTGCGGATCGCCTTGACGTAGTCGTGCTGCCCCATGGTCTTGGGGCGGATCGACTTGCCCCGGGTGGAGAGGATGTTCGTGCCCAGCACCGCCGAGGCGGCCTTGCCCTCGGTCGAGAACGACGACACGCGGTCGATCGTCTCCTCATCGATGCGGTGGCCGGAGGCGTGGAGCTTCTTCAGCTCGCCGATGAGGCTGACGAACCGGGCGACCTCGGCGGGATCCCCGCTGACCTGCACCTGGTTGGCCCGCACGTGCAGATCGAGATCCGGGAACACCCGTTCGAGCTGCCGGACGTTCGACTCGCCCGGCCCGAAGAACTCGACCAAGTCGATGGAGTCGGGAATCACAAGACGCACGGTGTCGCTGTCCGCCGCCGATTCCGCCGCTCGTGGCTCGGCCGTCGGCGGTGATCCGGTCGTCGGCGTCTCGGAGTTCGTGGGGTGGGAGGAGGTGTTCAGGATGATCCTTCGCATATCGGATGCTCACGGTGGTCTGTCTCTATCGTACTTCGTCATCGACGCCCGGGAGGAGTCGCCGTCACCACCGATCGAGCGCGCATTGGGCCATGACCAGTCCGGCCGGGCCCGCGGAGGACGACCGCAGGATCGTTCGACCCAGCAGCACCGGGGTGGCGCCGGCTGCGGTCAGTGCGGCCAGCTCCGCGTCGGAGACCCCGCCCTCGGGCCCGACCACGAGCACGATGCGCTCGACGGCGGTCGCGCGCGGCTCGGCCAGTGCCTGGGAGAGCCTGAGCTCGGCCGTCTCGTGCAGCACGAACACCAGGTCGGCGGCCCCCAGCGTCGAGGCGAGCCGGGTTCCGCGTGCGAGTTCGTGCAGGTGGGGGAACCGGGAGCGGCGGGCCTGCAGGGATGCGGCCCTGAGCAGGTTCTCCCATTTCGCAGCCATCTTGTGCCGCTTCTTCTCGGGCCAGTCGGCGATCGAGCGTTCGGCGCTCCAGGGCACCACCTCGTCGACGCCGATCTCCGTGGCCTGCTCGATGGCCTGCAGGTCACGGTCGCCCTTGGCCAGGGCCTGGACGAGGACCAGCCGGGGCGTGGGCGGTGAGGACCGGGTCGCCGAGGTGACATCGACGCTGACCGCGGTCGCCGAGGCGTCCGCGATCGTTGCCCGCACCCGAGAGCCGGCTCCGTCGACGAGTTCGAGCTCGTCGCCGGGGCCGAGCCTCCGGACCCGCACCGCATGGCCGGCCACCTCCTCGCCGAGGACGAGCCTCTGGCCGGCCACCGCCTGTGCGGCCTCGGAGGCGAAGAAGACGGGAAGGCTCACCGACCCGCGAACTTCTCACGCATGCGGGAGAACATTCCCCGGTTCTGGGAGGTGATCTGCGCGCGCGGCGTCTCCTCGCCCCGCAGCTTGGCCAGCTGCAGGAGCAGCTCCCGCTCCTCCTCGCTGAGATTCTCCGGCGTCACCACTTCGACGGTGATGAGCAGGTCTCCGCGGGAGTCCGACCGCAGCCGCTTGGCCCCGAGGCCGGGCAGCTTGACGACGGTTCCCGACTGGATGCCCGGTTCGACGGTGAGGGTCTGGGTGCCGTCGAAGGTGTCGAACGGGATCTCCGCGCCCAGCGCGGCGGCCGTCATCGGGACGGAGACCGAGGCGCGCAGGTTGTCGCCGTCCCGGTGGAACACCTCATGGCGGGCGACCATCACCTCAACGTAGAGGTCGCCGGTGGGACCGCCGCCGGGTCCGACCTCCCCCTGGGAGGAGAGCTGGATCCGGGTGCCGTCGGAGACGCCGGCGGGGACGCGGATCTTCATCGTCCGCTGCTTGCGGACCCGGCCGTCGCCCTGGCAGTTGAGGCAGGGGTGCGGAATGACCGTGCCGAAGCCGTGGCAGTTGTTGCAGGTCTGGTTCGTCACCATCTGGCCGAGCAGGGTGCGGGTCATCCGCTGGAGGCTGCCCGAGCCGTGGCACAGCGAGCAGGTCTCGACGGAGGTGCCCTCCTGAGTGCCGGCGCCGTGGCAGGTCTCGCACACGACCGCGGTGGTGACGTCGAGGTCGACGGTGCCGCCGAAGGCGGCGGTCTTCAGGTCGACGTTGACGCCGACGAGCGCATCCTTGCCCCGCTGGACTCGCGGGACGGGTCCGCCGGCGGAGCCCGCTCCGCCTCCGAAGAACGTCTCGAAGATGTCCCCGAAGCCGCCGAAGCCGCCGGACGGGAAGCCCTGGCCGTTCTCTCCGCCGCCCATGTCGTAGTTGCGTCGCTTCTCGGGGTCCGAGAGGACGTCGTAGGCCAGCGAGATGGCTTTGAACTCGTCTCCGTGCCCAGGGTTGACGTCGGGGTGGTACTTCCTGGCCAGCTTCAGGTAGGCCTTCTTGATTTCAGCCGCCGAAGCGTCCTTGGACACTCCGAGTGTTTCATAGTGATCGGCCACAGAAACTTCTCTCTCCCTGGTGGTGTGGATGGTTCACGTGCTTGAGGCCGCAACTGGGCCGCGGCGGAATCGGCGTCCTCATCCCTTGTCGAGGACCGAGGACACATACTTCGCGACGGCGCGGACGGCGGAGATCGTCATCGGATAGTCCATCCGGGTCGGGCCGAGCACGGCCAGCCGCGCAGATGAACCCGAGTCCTGACCATATTCCGCGGCCACGAGGGATGTCGAACTGAACGATTCGTGAGTATTCTCACGACCGATGCGGACACTGATCTCCGCATGGTCCTCGGCCATCGAGGTGAGCAGCTTCAACAGGACGACCTGCTCCTCGAAGGCTTCGAGGATCGGCGCCATCTTCTCCCCGAACTCCCTGCCCGAGCGGGCCAGGTTCGCGGTGCCCGCCATGATGATGCGCTCTTCCCTGGTCGCGGCGACGAGATCGGACACGGCCGCTCGGATGCTCGACAGCACCTCGGCGAAGCCCGTGTCGGGCCCACCCGATTCACCGCCGTCACCCGGGGAGTCCTCGAGTCCGCCGCGACGCCGTCCGCTGTCGATGACGTGGGAGAGCTTCTGCCCGGAGAACTCGGAGTTGATCCGGTCCCGGATGCCGCGCAGCTCCTCCTCGTCGAGGCTGTCCGAGGTCGAGACGATCTTCTGCTCGACCTGGCCGGCGTCGGTGATGAGGACGACGAGGATCCGGTTCGGCGCCAGCCCCACGATCTCGATGTGCTTGATCCGGGCCGTCGACACGGTCGGATACTGGATCAGGGCGACCTGGTGGGTGAGCCCCGCGAGCACGCGGACCGTGCGGTCGAGCATGTCGTCGAGGTCGACGTTGCCGTCGATGAGCTGATAGATCGCGCGCCGTTCCGCCTGGCTCAGCGGCTTGAACTCCTCGAGGTGATCGACGAAGGTGCGGTAGCCCAGGTCCGTCGGGATGCGCCCGGCCGAGGTGTGCGGCTGGGCGATGTAGCCCTCCTGCTCGAGGGCGGCCATGTCGTTGCGGATCGTGGCGGGCGAGACGCCGAGGGTGTGACGTTGGACGATCGCCTTCGAGCCGACCGGCTCATTGGTGGCCACGAAGTCCTCGACGATCGCGCGCAGCACCTGTGCACGCCTGCTCTCGTTCATCTGTCCCTCCCCACCTCAAGGACGTCCGGTCGTGATGACCGCGGACTGGCACTCGCGATTCCTGAGTGCCAATTCTACTCCCCTTCGTTTTCGATTTCACTTTCGCGCCTCTCCAGCGGGTCAGCATCGTTGCGGCCCGGCCCTTGGTTAGGGTGAGCCGATGTGAATACCTTTGATCGTTACGGCCCCGATGTGCTGTCACCGTCGTCGTCGGCCTCCCACCGTCCGAAGAAGTCCGTCCCCGTCGAGCTCAAGCTCGGAATGGTCCTAGAGGATGCGATGAGCGGTTACGTGGGGGCCGTTGTCGGAGCGGAGAAGACGACCGCGGGCGTCGTGGTCAACCTCGAGGACCGCCGCGGTTCGGTCCGCGCCTTCCCGCTGGGTCCGGGCTTCCTCCTCGAGGGCAGGCCGGTCGACCTGCGGCTGCCGACCAGGAAGAAGGACGCGCCGGCACGCACCGCCTCGGGTTCGCGGGCGGTGGCCGGTGCCCGGGCCAGGGTGGCCCGCGGCTCGCGGATCTGGGTCGAGGGCAAGCACGATGCCGAGCTGGTGGAGAAGATCTGGGGCGATGACCTGCGGATCGAGGGCGTGGTGGTCGAGCCTCTGGGAGGTCTCGACGATGTCGGTGAGAAGCTCGCCGAGTTCGCTCCCGACAAGGACCACCGGGTCGGGATCCTCGCCGACCACCTGGTCGCCGGGACGAAGGAATCGAAGATCGCCGAGGCGGTGCGCCGGGACCCGCGGTATCGCGACGTCGTCCACATCATCGGCCATCCGTATGTCGACATCTGGCAGGCGGTCAAGCCGCATCTGGTCGGGATCAGCCAGTGGCCGGTGGTGCCCCGCGGCGAGGATTGGAAGACCGGGATCCTGCGGCGGATCGGCTGGCCGCACGCCGACCACAAGGACGTCGCCCGGGGATGGGTGCGCATCCTCGGCAAGGTGCAGACCATCGGGGATGTCGAACCCACCCTGTCCGGGCGCGTCGAGGAGCTCATCGACTTCGTCACCGTCGATTGAGGCGGCAGTCCGCCTCCGTGACGTCGGCGGATCCACGGCGTCGACCGATGTAACCGATTCGGTACAGCGAACATGCCCGTGTCCGAGGGTCGGTGAGCTAGTGTGAATGGGCAGAAGCTCTGAAAGGAACCTCATGTCTCACAGCCCCCAGCAGCCGGACGACGGTCAGTCGCGTCCGATGCCGCCCAACTACTCTCAGGCTTCTGGACCCCAGCAGCCCTATGCGAACGGTGGGCAGACGTCCGGTTCGCAGCAGAACCCACCCCAGTACGGCTCCCAGCAGAACTCGCCCGGTTATGGGTCGCAGCAGCAGTACGGGAATCAGCAGCCCGGCCGCGGATCCCAGCAGCAGTACGGGAATCAGCAGCCCGGGTACGGGTCGCAGCAGAACTACGGCTCCCAGCAGCAGTACGGCAGCCCGCACCCCGGATACGGGTCGCAGCAGAACTACGGGAACCAGCAGAACTATGGCTCCCAGCAGCAGTATCAGGGTGCGCAGAATCACGGCATGCACGGCTACGGCACGGCCAATCCTGCGCCCTTCAATTCCCAGGCTCTGCCCGAGCAGGCCTACGGGCCGGGCTCGGCGCAGTTCTGGAACGCCAACGAGTCGGAGCGGACCACGGTGATGTGGACACACATCGGGACGCTCTTCATCGGGTTCCTCCCCCTCATCATGTTCCTCGTGAAGAAGGATGAATCGCCGTTCGTCCGGGAGCATACCCGGCAGGGCCTCAACGCGATGATCACCAATGTCATCCTCACGTTCGGTGCGTCGGTCGTGCTCGGCATCGTCGGCTTCATCCTGGCGCTCGTGACCCTGGGACTCGGCATGCTCATCGTCTACCTGGCGTTCATCATCCCGATCGTCTACGCCGTGCTCTACATCATCGCGGCGGTCGCGGCGAACAAGGGAGAGGGTTACAGGTTCCCGCTCACCTTCGGCTTCGTGAAGTGATCAGCATTCGAACCGGACCGGTCCCGAACTGACCGGTCGGCTGTGCCCCTCGGGCCTCGGACATCCGAGACCGAGGGGCACAGTCGTGTCCGCCACCAGCACCGGCCGCCGACTGCGACACCGAGACCGAGGGGCGCGGTCGATCAGCCGACGTACTCGGTGAGCACGCGCACCATGTGATCGGCCAGCAGGCGGCCCCGCAGGGTCGGCCTGAACAGTCCGTCGTCTGCCGCTGCGGGGTCGAGCAGTCCCTGCTTGAGGAACGTCCTGATCGCGGCCTCGCTGCCGGGCGCCAGGGTCTCGAGCCGGAGCTCGGAGTCGATCCTCGCCGCCAGCATGATGCGCTCGATCTCCCGCGTCGTCTCCCCCAGCACCTCCCGGCCGACGGCCGGGGAGTTCCCGGCCAGGAGCCGGTCGGACCAGGCCTTGGGGTGCTTGGCGTTCCAGAACCGGACGCCGCCGATGTGGGAGTGGGCGCCGGGGCCGAAGCCCCACCAGTCGGCATTGCGCCAATACGCCATGTTGTGCTCGCACCGGGTGAGGGCCGAGGTCGACCAGTTGCTCACTTCGTACCAGGACAGCCCCGCAGCCGTCATGGCGGCATCGGCGATCTCGTACTTGTCGGCAAGGTCGTCCTCGTCGGGCATCGGCAGCTCGCCCCGACGGACCATCGCACCCATCTTGGTGCCGGGTTCGACGATGAGCGAGTACGCGGAGATGTGGTCGACCTCATTGCCCAGAGCCACGTCCAGGGACCGGCGCCAGTCCTCGATCGATTCGCCCGGTGTTCCGTAGATGAGGTCGAGGCTGAGCTCCAGCCCGGCCTCCTTGATCCACCGCGACACATCGGGGATCTTCGCCGGGTCGTGCGTGCGCTCCAATGTGGCGAGCACGTGCGGGACCGCCGACTGCATTCCCAGGGAGACGCGGGTGAAGCCGGCCCGGGCCAGGGTCTCGATGTAGGCGGGGGTGAGCGTGTCCGGGTTCGCCTCGGTCGTCACCTCGACATAGGGTGCCAGCCGGTAACGGGCACGGATGTCGTCCATGACTCCGGCCAGCACCGAGGCCTCGAGCAGGGTCGGGGTGCCCCCGCCGAAGAAGATGGTCGCCACCTCCCGATCCCCCGCGCCCACCTCGGCGAGGGTCCGGGTGGACAGGTCGAACTCGCGCGCGAGGTTCGCCCGGTAGTCGGCCCGGGAGGCTCCCGGCCCCAGATCCTCGGCGGTGTAGGTGTTGAAGTCGCAGTAGCCGCAGCGCACGCGGCAGTACGGGACGTGGACGTAGAGGCTCAGGCCGCGCCGGTTCGCGCCGGCCCCCGCCGACCGCGGCAGCGAGCCGTCGAGCGGAGGGGTCTCACCTGCTGGTTGCGCCGGCACTTACTTCTTGGCGTCCTTCTTCGCATCGGGCTCGTCGGAGGACAGGGCGGCGATGAACGCCTCCTGCGGAACCTCGACGCTGCCGACCATCTTCATCCGCTTCTTGCCCTCCTTCTGCTTCTCGAGCAGCTTGCGCTTGCGGCTGATGTCACCGCCGTAGCACTTGGACAGCACGTCCTTGCGGATCGCGCGGATCGTCTCACGGGCGATGATGCGGGAGCCGATCGCGGCCTGGATCGGCACCTCGAACTGCTGGCGCGGGATCAGCTTGCGCAGCTTCCCGGCCATGAGCACGCCGTAGGAGTAGGCGTTGTCGCGGTGGACGATGGCGGAGAACGCGTCGACCGTGTCGCCGTGGAGGAGGATGTCGACCTTGACCAGGTCCGCGGCGTCCTGTCCGTCGTCGGAGTAGTCGAGGGAGGCGTAGCCCTTGGTCCGCGACTTGAGCTGGTCGAAGAAGTCGAAGACGATCTCGGCCAGCGGCAGCCGGTAGCGGATCTCGACCCGGTCCGACGACAGGTAGTCCATTCCCTGCAGCTTGCCGCGTTTGGTCTGGCACAGCTCCATCACGGCGCCGATGTAGTCGCTGGGGGTGAGGATCGTGGCCTTGACCATCGGCTCACGGACTTCCCTGATCTTGCCCGTCGGGTACTCGCTCGGGTTGGTGACGGTGGTCTCGGACCTGTCCTCCATCGTCACCTCGTAGATCACGCTGGGAGCGGTGGAGATGAGGTCGAGGTCGAATTCGCGCTCGAGCCGCTCGCGCACGATCTCCAGATGCAGCAGGCCGAGGAAGCCGCAGCGGAAGCCGAAGCCCAGGGCCGTCGATGTCTCGGGCTCGTAGACGAGCGCGGCGTCGTTGAGCTTGAGCTTGTCGAGGGCGTCGCGCAGCACCGGGTAGTCCGAACCGTCGATCGGGAACAGGCCGGAGAAGACCATCGGCTTGGGCTCCTGGTATCCGGGCAGCGCCTCGGTGGCGGGACGACCCGCCAGCGTCACGGTGTCACCGACCTTGGACTGCCGGACGTCCTTGACGCCGGTGATGAGGTAGCCCACCTCGCCGACGCCGAGCCCCTTCGAGGCGTGCGGCTCCGGCGAGGAGACGCCGATCTCGAGCAGCTCGTGGGACGAACCGGTCGACATCATCGCGATCTTCTCGCGGGGTTTCAGCGCCCCGTCGATGAGCCGGACGTAGGTGACGACGCCACGGTAGGTGTCGTAGACGGAGTCGAAGATCATCGCCCTGGCGGGAGCATCGGCGTCGCCGACCGGGGCCGGAACGTCGGCGATGATCCGGTCCAGGACCTCTTCGACACCCTCCCCCGTCTTGCCGGAGACCCGGAGGCAGTCCTCGGGCTCGCAGCCGATGAGGTTGGCGAGCTCCTCCGCGTACTTGTCCGGCTGCGCGGCCGGGAGGTCGATCTTGTTGAGCACGGGGATGATCGTGAGGTCGTTCTCCATCGCCAGGTAGAGATTGGCCAGCGTCTGGGCCTCGATGCCCTGCGCGGCGTCGACGAGCAGCAGGGTGCCTTCGCAGGCGGCCAGGGACCGCGAGACCTCGTAGCTGAAGTCGACGTGGCCGGGGGTGTCGATCATGTTGAGGGAGTAGGGGGTGCCGTCGAACTCCCAGGGCATGCGCACTGCCTGGGACTTGATGGTGATCCCGCGTTCGCGCTCGATGTCCATCCGGTCGAGGTACTGGGCGCGCATATCGCGCGGCTGGACCACACCGGTGATCTGCAGCATCCGGTCGGCCAGGGTCGACTTGCCGTGGTCGATGTGAGCGATGATGCAGAAATTGCGGATCAGCTCGGGTGAGGTCGCGGACGGTGAGATCCGCTGCAGTCCTTGCATATTCACCTGAGGTGACATGTACGCCCTTTCATCGACAGACCAGAACCTCCATTGTTCCATGAGTTGCTTACCAGCCCGGAATCCGCAGGATGGAGGCATGAGCGATTTCTCCGTGATGAGTTTCAACCTCAGGTACCCCGCCCTCGACGGTCATCCGGTCGCGGTCCGGCTGCCGATCGCCGCCGAACTCATCGCCGCGGCCCACCCCCATCTCATCGGCACCCAGGAGGGCGAGCTCGATCAGCTGGAGAGGCTCATCGAGCTTCTGCCCGATGAGTACGTCTGGCTCGGCGAAGGCCATTCCGGCGGCAACTCCGGGGAGTTCACCGCCGTCGTCTATGACTCCTCCCGGTTCGAGATGCAGGCCGTCGACATCTCCTGGCTCTCGGAATCCCCGGAGACGATCGCCTCCGAATCCTGGGGAGTCTCCCACGCCCGCACCCTGACCACCGTCGACTTCACCGATCTGATCACCGGCCACCGGGTGCGTCTGCTCAACACCCACCTCGACCACAAGTCCGAGCGGGCGCGCCTGGAATCGGCGAAGCTGATGGCGGTCAAGATCGCCGAGGCGAGCGACCGCGTGCTGGTCACCGGCGACTTCAACGTCTCCACCGACTCCGAGGTGTATGACTGCCTCTGCACCGAGCTCGGCCTGGTCGACACCGCGGTCGCGGCACCCGGGGAGGACATCGGGACCTTCCACCGCTATCGTGGTCCCCGGCCGGGAGGCGCCCGCATCGACTGGATCCTCGTCGGACCGGGGCTGGAGACCCGGTCGACCCGGATCAACACGCACGCGCGGGGCGGCGAGTACCCCTCCGACCATTTCCCGGTCGAGGCCGTTCTCGACTACGTCGATTAGGCTTGGCGCCCATGAGTTGGAAATCACTGGTGAACCGCGCTGTCAAGATCGGAATCAACGAAGGACTGAAGTTCCTCAGGGAATCACAGTCGAAGGACAGGCGGGGACCTGGGCCTGGGGAATCGGGGCCTCACGAGGGGCGGCGTCCGCCGCGGCCCACCTCGACCGGCCGTCCCGCTCCGGCGGGCCGTCCCACTCCGACCGGCCGTCCCACTCCGACCGGCCATCCCACTCCGGCCGGCCGAGGGGCCGGAGGGGCCACCTCGTCGAACTACCCGGGTGACTTCCGCGGTACCGTGCACCCCTCCTATGCGCCCGATCTCGACGGGGACGCCGATCCCGGCGAGGTCGTCTGGGGCTGGATCCCCTACGAGGAGGACCACACCCAGGGCAAGGACCGCCCCGCCCTCATCGTCGGCAGGGACGGACGCTGGGTTCTCGCCCTCATGCTCACGAGCAAGGATCATGTTCCGGGCTGTCTCGGCGAGATCCACTCCGAGGGGGCCTCGCGCTGGATGAACATCGGCAGCGGAGTCTGGGACAGTCGGGGCCGCCCGTCGGAGGTTCGTCTCGACCGCGTGATCCGCCTGGATCCGGAGGCGATCCGACGGGAGGGCGCGATCATCGACCGCGAGGTGTTCGAGCTCGTCGCGGCCAACCTCGGCGCGCACTGAGCGCAGCGACGGCGACCACGGCGGCCGTGCCGAGCGGAATGAGGATGTGCCAGCCGGCGAACGGCACGGTGACGATCAGGAACCCCAAGGCAAGGCCGGCGATGACCCGATCACGACCGGAGAACAGCCGCACGGCCGCGGCGGTGCCGATGAGATAGGTGGCCATCACCAGCACGGCCGGAATCACGACGAGGTGCTCGGTCTGCCATCCGAGGAGCAGCGATCCCACGTGCCCGAGGGCCCCGATTCCGCCGACGGTGAGCACCGAGACGACGGGCACCGACTCGCGGTTCTCGTGGGCCAGGACCCTGGGGGCCCAGCCGTCGCGCCCGAGAGCGAAGCCGAGACGCGAGATCGAGT
>JAPSIC010000106.1 GCA_031179165.1 Brevibacterium sp. | reverse complement strand
TGTACCGCGAGATGTTCCACCGCTTCGGCCTCTACTTCACCGGAGCGATGGGCGCCGAGGCGATCCAGAAGCGCCTGCTCGACTTCGACCTCCAGGCCGAATCCGAGAAGCTGCGCGAGCTGATCCAGACCGGCAAGGGCCAGCGCAAGACCCGCGCCCTCAAGCGCCTCAAGGTCGTCAACGCGTTCATGACCACCGACAACAACCCCGAGGGCATGGTCCTCGATGTGGTGCCGGTGATCCCGCCGGAGCTGCGCCCGATGGTGCAGCTCGACGGTGGCCGCTTCGCGACCTCCGACCTCAACGACCTCTACCGTCGAGTGATCAACCGCAACAACCGCCTCAAGCGTCTGCTCGACCTCGGTGCGCCCGAGATCATCGTCAACAACGAGAAGCGGATGCTGCAGGAGGCCGTCGACTCGCTGTTCGACAACGGTCGTCGCGGTCGTCCCGTGACCGGGCCGGGCAACCGCCCGCTCAAGTCGCTGTCCGACATGCTCAAGGGCAAGCAGGGCCGGTTCCGCCAGAACCTGCTCGGCAAGCGCGTCGACTACTCGGGCCGTTCGGTCATCGTCGTCGGCCCGCAGCTGAGCCTGCACCAGTGCGGTCTGCCCAAGACCATGGCCCTGGAGCTGTTCAAGCCCTTCGTGATGAAGCGCCTGGTCGACCTCAACCATGCCCAGAACATCAAGTCGGCCAAGCGGATGGTCGAACGCCAGCACCCGCAGGTGTGGGACGTGCTCGAAGAGGTCATCACCGAACATCCGGTGCTGCTCAACCGCGCACCGACCCTGCACCGTCTGGGCATCCAGGCGTTCGAACCGCAGCTGATCGAGGGCAAGGCCATCCAGCTGCACCCGCTCGTGTGCTCGGCGTTCAACGCCGACTTCGACGGTGACCAGATGGCCGTCCACCTGCCGCTGAGCCCCGAGGCGCAGGCCGAGGCCCGCATCCTCATGCTCTCGGCCAACAACATCCTCAAGCCCTCGGACGGCAAGCCCGTGACCATGCCCAGCCAGGACATGATCATCGGCCTCTACCACCTGACGTCCGAGCGGAAGGGACTGGCCGGCGAGGGCCGAGCCTTCTCCGGTCTCGGCGAGGCCATCATGGCCTTCGACCGCGGAGAGCTCGACCTCGGTTCGGTCGTCACCATCCGACTCGAGAACGTCGTCCCGGGTGCCGACCTCGAGGTGCCCGAGGGCTGGGAGGCCGGCGACCCGCTCGACGTGCAGACCACCCTGGGCCGGGCGCTGTTCAACGACTTCCTGCCCGAGGACTACGTCTACATCAACTCGACGGTCGACAAGAAGGCCCTGAGCCGGATCGTCAACCACCTCGCCGAGGAGTACCCGAAGGTCGAGGTGGCCCAGACCCTGGACAACTTCAAGGCCAACGGCTTCCACTGGGCGACCCGGTCGGGTATCACCATCGCGATGTCGGACGTCGTCTCCCCGGAGGCGAAGACCGAGATCATCGACCACGCCGAGGCGCTCGACACCAAGGTCCAGCAGCAGTACGAGCTCGGAGCCCTCACCGATGACGAACGCCGCAACGAGCTGGTCAAGCTCTGGACGGAGACGACCGAGAAGGTCGACGACGTCATGCGGACGAACTTCCCGGAGGAGAACTCGGTCCTGCGACTGGTCGAGTCCGGAGCCTCGGGCAACTGGATGCAGGTCCGCCAGCTCGCCGGTATGCGTGGTCTGGTGACGAACCCGAAGGGTGAGATCATCCCGCGTCCGATCACCTCGAACTACCGCGAGGGCCTGTCGGTGCTCGAGTACTTCATCGCCTCGCACGGTGCGCGAAAGGGCCTGGCCGACACCGCTCTGCGAACCGCTGACTCCGGTTACCTGACCCGTCGACTCGTCGACGTGTCGCAGGACGTCATCGTCCGCACCGCGGAGACCGACTCGAACAAGGGCATCACCCTGCCCGTGGCCGAGCGCGATCACGAGGGCAACCTGGTTCCCCACGAGTTCGTCGAGACCAGCCTCTACGGTCGGCTCACCGTCTCCGACGTCACCGACGCCGAGGGCAACGTCATCGTTCCGGCGAAGACCGACGTCACCGGGGACACCGTCAACAAGCTGGTCGCCGCGGGGATCGAGGAGCTCAAGGTCCACTCGGTGCTGACCGCCGACTCCGATGTCCAGATCTCGGCCATGCACTACGGCCGGTCGATGGCCACCGGAAAGCTCGTCGACATCGGCGAGGCCATCGGCACCGTCGCGGCCCAGTCGATCGGCGAGCCGGGCACCCAGCTGACCATGCGGACGTTCCACACCGGTGGTGTGGCCGCGTCCTCGGGTGACATCACCCAGGGTCTGCCCCGTGTGACCGAGCTCTTCGAGGCCCGGACGCCGAAGGGCTTCGCCCCGATCGCCGAGGCGACCGGACGGATCAAGATCGACGACAGCCGCAAGACCCGCTTCGTCATCATCACCCCCGATGACGGCAGCGAGGAGATCGAGCACGCGGTGTCCAAGCGTGCCCGCCTCCTCGTCGAAGAGGGCCAGAACGTCAAGGCCGGCGACCAGCTGGTGGTCGGCGCCGTCGACCCCAAGCAGGTGCTGCGGATCCGCGGCCGCCGCGAGGCGGAGCGCTTCCTCGTCGAACAGGTGCAGAAGGTGTACCGGTCGCAGGGTGTGGGCATCCACGACAAGCACATCGAGGTCATCGTGCGGCAGATGCTGCGTCGTGTCACCGTCATCGAATCCGGCGACACGACCCTGCTGCCCGGCGAGCTGGTCGACCGCGGTCGCTACCAGGCCGAGAACCGTCGTGTGGTCGCCGAGGGCGGACAGCCGGCATCGGCTCGTGACGAGCTGATGGGCATCACGAAGGCCTCGCTGGCGACCGAGTCGTGGCTGTCGGCGGCCTCCTTCCAGGAGACGACGCGCGTCCTCACCGAGGCCGCGATGGAAGGCAAGTCGGACACGCTGCTGGGTCTGAAGGAGAACGTCATCCTCGGTAAGCTGATCCCGGCCGGAACCGGCCTGCAGACGCACCGCAACATCGTTGTGGAGCCGACGGAGGAAGCCAAGGCGGAGATGTTCACCAACAGCTACGGCGACTTCTACGCGGGCATCGGCAATGACTCCGGTTCCGCGATTCCGCTGGAGGACTACGACTACGGAGCCTTCAACTGAAGGTGAGCGTCTGAGCAGCGACCGTTTGAGTCGCTGACCAGGCGGACATCGGTCCGGATACGCAGGAGGGGCACCCACCACCAGGTGGGTGCCCCTCTGTGTCAGCCGAAGAGGACCTTCGCCTCCTCCCATCGGGAGGCGGGCACGTATTTGATGCTGTGGACCGCGTCGGACATCTCCACGGCGACGATGTCGGTGCCCCTGAGGCTGGCCATCGTGCCCCAGCGGCGCGCCACGGCGAGATCGGCGGCGGCCATCCCGAAGCGGGTCGAGAGCACCCTGTCGTAGGCGGTGGGGGAGCCGCCGCGCTGCAGGTGGCCGAGGATCGTGGCACGGGACTCGATGCCCGTGACCTCCTCGATCCGCGGGGCCAGGTAGTTGGCGATACCGCCGAGGCGCGTCCGTCCTCTGCTGTCGAGACCGTTGTCGGCGACCTGCTCGTCGAGCCCCTCGGGGATGAACCCCTCGGCGACGACGACGATCGGGGCGCGGCCGCGGTCACGGGCCGAGGTCACCCAGTCGCCGATCCGGTCGAAGCTGACGGGGAACTCGGGCATCAGGATGGCGTGGGCGCCGGCGGCCATTCCGGCATGCAGGGCGATCCAGCCGACGTTGCGGCCCATCACCTCGATGACCATGCAGCGGTGATGTGACTCCGCGGTCGTGCGGAGGCGATCGATGGCCTCGGTGGCGATCGACGCCGCGGTGTCGAAGCCGAAGGTGTAGTCGGTGGCGTCGAGGTCGTTGTCGATCGTCTTCGGCACGCCGATGATGGGCAGACCCTCGTCGTGGACGAGGCGGGCGGCGCCGGAGAGAGTTCCCTCACCGCCGATCGCGATGATCGCATCGAGTTCATGCCGCGCGATCACCTCCCGCATCTGGGCGGGCCCGCCGTCCTCATAGGGATGGGTGCGGGAGGTGCCGAGGATCGTGCCGCCGCGCCCGGACAGGCCCCGGACGTCGAGCATCGACATCTCGAACACGTCGTCGTCGAGCAGACCCCGCCAGCCATCGCGGATGCCGACGAACGAGGAGTGGTGGGCGAGGATGCCCTTCCGGACGATCCCGCGGATGACAGCGTTGAGTCCGGGGCAGTCGCCGCCGGATGTGAGAACACCGATTCTCAATGAAGAGACCTCTGATCTTTCGGTCGGTAGCCTTTGGCGAGGCGGACGTCGTGGCCGGCCATGAGCGAGAAGCCCTTGAGCACGAGGGTCCCGTTCGACCCGTCCCCGCGGGCATCGGATCTGACGTCGTTGCCGGCGAGGAGATTGATCGTCTCGTCCCTGACCCGGACCCCGGGCGGGACGTAGACGTTGTGCCCTGCCCACATGGCATAGGACGTGAGCGTCACCCTGACTCCCGGTCCCATCACCTCGCACAGGTCGATGTCATCGCCGCCCATGAGCGCGTAGGTGGTCACGTTCGCGGTGCCGGCGGGGACATCGATCTCACGGCCGGAGAGGACCGCCACGGAGTTGACGGGGTCGGACGACCCTGGAGCGGCGACGGGGGCCAGGGGAGCGGGGCCGCGCTGCGCGATCTCACCGGTGGGATGGATCCCGGACTGGAGCTGCAGGGCGCGATGGAGGTCGTGCCCTTCCGGGAGATCGTCGATGAGGGGCATCAGCTCGTCGAGGTACTTCGCCGCGATGGCCGCATCCTGGCGCTCGGCGGTCTCCTCGGGGTCGAGGCGCCCATTGGTCACGGCCTCGGTGATGACGCCGAGCACGGCGTCCCGGTCCCTGTCGGCGGCCCGGATTCTCGGTGGGGGAGGGAGTTCGGATTGGGGCATGCCAACAGTGTAACGGGGGCCACGTGAAAGGGCTGTGTCCCACCGGAATCGGCGGGACACGGCCCTTTCACGCTCCGCCGACCCCGGCTTCCCGCCGGGTGCGGCACACAGGCGGGACACAGGCTGAACCCATCGCCGTCATAGCGCTGAGGATGAACCTTGGGACATGAAGACCCCGAAGAAGCTCCGGCCCCGGCGGCGGCCCCCGCCCCCTCAGTCAGACGCCGGACACAGACACACAGCACCGAGGTGGATCGGGTCACCCGCTGCGATCTCGGCAGTGGGTCACGACCCGAATCCGGCCCGAGGAGCAGCTGATGGATAATCGTCCTATGGAAGGCACAGCGCACGGCTCCCGACCCCGTGTCCTCATCGTCGACGACGAGCAGAACCTCGCCGAGCTGCTCGTCATGGCCTGCCAGGTCAGAGGCTGGTCCGCCGAGGGCGTGAGGACGGGCCGCGCGGGCGTGGCCAAGGCTCGCGCCGAGCGCTTCGACGCGATCGTCCTCGACGTCATGCTGCCCGACCTCGACGGATTCGGAGTCATAGAGAAGCTCCGAAGCGAAGGCATCGACACTCCGGTGGTCTTCCTCTCGGCCCGTGACGAAGTCGATGACAGGCTGACCGGTCTGCGTCTCGGTGGGGACGACTACGTCACGAAGCCCTTCAACCTCGACGAGGTCATCGCCCGGATCGAGGCCCGGCTGCGGCGCAGCACCGCCGTCGGGCCCGACGCACCCGACGACGTCCTCACGGTCGGTGACCTCGAGCTCAACGAGGCCACCCACGAGGTGACCCGGGGAGGAACTCCCATCGACCTGACCGCACGGGAGTACGAGGTGTTGCTGCTGTTCATGCGCAACCCCCGGGTGGTCCTGTCGAAAGCGCAGATCCTCGACCGTGTCTGGGACTACGACTTCGGCGGCAACGGCAACATCGTCGAACTCTACGTGTCGTATCTGCGCAAGAAGATCGATGCACCGTTCCCGAACCTGCCGCCGCTCTTCCACACCAAGCGCGGAGCGGGCTACTCGATACGCGCCGAGCGGTGACGGGCGCGTCGATGGCGGGCCGGTTGATGGCAGGCACGGCGAAGACGGGCGCGCGCACGAGGATGACCCTGCGCAGCCGGCTGATCATCATCGCCGTCTCCGTGCTCGTCGTCGTCGGCGTCGGCATCGGCGCCGCCTCCTTCCTCACGGTGAGGTCCGCGCTCATGGGCGACCTCGACTCCCAGCTCCAGGAGATGTCCGAACAGGCAGGCGGCCAGGCCCGACCGCCTGGCGACCCGGGGCCCGGGGCGGAGGAGCCTCCCGGCCCCGGGCTGCGCTATCTGTTCCAACCCGGGGTCGGGGACGGGGCCGTGGTCGTCGCCGACGGCCCCGACGAGGACCGGGGGCTCATCGCCCGGACTGGATCCGGGGAGCCCCTCGAGTTGTCCGCGGAAGCCGTGGCGGCGTTCGCCGAGGCGGGGAAGGCAGAGGACGGGCGCCCGCGGACCGTGACGGTTCCCGAGCTCGGCTCGTACCGCATCGTCGCGGTCTCCGAGACCATCGGCGCCGGCACCGTGACCACGGTCTTCGGACTGCCCCAGTCCCGCGTGGACGCGTCGCTGAGGCAGATCGCGGTGACCACGGCCCTCGTCGTGGGCGCCGGGGTCGTGCTCACGGCGGCCCTCCTCGGCGTGCTCATCCATCGGCAGCTGAAGGAGCTGCGCGACGTCGCCCGCACCGCACGGAAGGTGACCGAGCTCGACCTCCGCGAAGGTAAACCGGAGCTGTCGCTGCGGGTCCCGGCCGAACTCTCCATTCCCGGCACCGAGGTCGGCGACGTGGGCGCGTCGATGAACACGATGCTCGACCATGTCAGCGGCGCCCTGGACGAGAGGTATCGCGGGAACGAGCAGATGCGCCGTTTCGTCGCCGACGCCTCGCACGAACTGCGCACACCGATCGCCACCATGCGCGGATGGGCCGATCTCACCAGGCCCCACCGGGGCGACGTCCCCGGTGAGGTTCGCGTCTCGCTCGAGAAGATCGACGCCGGAGCCGCGCGGATGTCGAGCCTCATCGACGACCTCCTGCTGCTCGCCCGGCTCGAAGCGGGCCGGCAGCCGCTGGAGGAGGGCACGACCGACGTCTCCGCACTCCTCATCGAACTCATCGAGGACATCCATGTCGTCAATCGCAGTCACGACATCTCACTCGACCTCCCGCCGCGGCCACTCGAGGTGCGGGGGAGCTCGGACAGGGTGAGGCAGGTGATCTCCGCAGTGGTGACGAACGCCTGCGCCCATACCCCACCGGGCACCTGCGTCAACGTCGAGGCGCACGTCGAAGGCGGGGACCACGACGCCGAGGTGGTCGTCGAGGTCGCGGACAACGGCCCCGGCATCCCCGCGGAGATCCTCGGGAAGGTGTTCGACCGCTTCGTCCGCGGAGACTCCTCGCGGGCCCGGGCCGACGGTGCCACAGGAGGGTCATCGGGGCTCGGACTCGCCATCGTCAAGGGACTCATCGAGCTCATGGGCGGATCGGTCGCGGTCGACTCGTCTGCGGCGGGTACGACGTTCTTCCTGCGCTTCCGCGCGGCCTGAGGACCGCCCGCCCCCGAACCCGGCCGGACGCACCGCTGGGCACGGGCCGAATGGAGGGCACGGTGTGGAGGCACAGCCTGGGCACAGGTCGACCTTGGTGAGGCGACAGAATCGGGCGCGACAGTGGGGTCAGCAACCGATCGAAGGAGGAGATCCCATGAGCAACGAGCATCCAGCAGGCAAGGACCACGTCAACGCTCGGATTCCGGGGCAGCCGACGCGGAAGCGGACGGTCGCCCTCATTCCCGCCGTCGTCGCCGGAGCGGCGCTGTTCATCGTCGGGGGACTGGCCGGCGGTGCGATCGGCTCAGCCGCCGGCGCAGGTCTGGCCGGACACACGACTCAGGGTCCGGCCGGCGGTGCGGGAGACCCCGGCGGCATGCCGGACGGTCAGGACCGTGGAGGAGTTCCGGGAGCACCCGGGGGTTCGAGCAGCGACGCGTCCACCGACGGGTCCGGCAGCCAGAGCGGTCAGGGGACCGACAGCACGCAGAGTTCCGCTGCCGATGCCGGCGACACGGGTACCCGGACCTCCGGCTCCGAGGCCGACGCCATCGACACGGCGCACGCTGTGTTCCGTGCCGTCCTCGACCCAGTCGTCCTCAACAGCGAGCATTCGTCGATCGGCACGAGCGCCTGACCCGGAGCCGGCGACGGCTCCGCGCCGTCGCCCCCGGAGCCGCGGAATACGACAGTGCCGGGTGCCACCTGGTCGGTGGACACCCGGCACTTCTCGATCGCCCAGCCGGAGGCGATCAGCTCAGCTCAGATCAGCTCAGCCGGCGAGGACCGGCTGCTTGCGCTGGCTGGCCGGGGCGCGGTCGAGGTCGAAGCGGTCCGCCTCGACGACCTTCGTCCAGGCCTTGACGAAGTCCTTGACGAACTTCTCCTTGGCGTCGTCGGAGCCGTACACCTCGGCGAGGGCCCGCAGTTCGGAGTTGGCACCGAAGAGCAGGTCGAAGCGGGTTCCGGTCCACAGCTTCTCACCCTCGGGGGAGTAGCACTCGAAGACGGTCGCGGTCTCGGATTCCCCGACCGGCTTCCAGGTGTTGCCGAGCTCGAGCAGGTTGACGAAGAAGTCGTTCGTCAGCACACCCGGGCGGTCGGTGAGCACACCGTGATCCGAGTCCTCGAAGTTGGCCCCGAGGACGCGCAGGCCGCCGATGAGCACGGTCATCTCCGGTGCGGTGAGACCGAGCAGGTTGGCGCGGTCGAGTAGCAGGAACTCCGCCTTGAGCGGCAGACCGTCGGTCAGGTAGTTGCGGAAACCGTCATGAAGCGGCTCCAAGTAGGAGAACGAGTCGACGTCCGTCTGCTCCTGGGTGGCGTCTCCGCGACCGGTGGTGACCGGCACGGTGATGTCCACGCCGGCAGCCTGGGCAGCGGTCTCGACGCCGACGGCGCCGGCGATCGCGACGACATCGGCGAAGGACGCCCCGGTCTGCTCCGCAATGCTCTCGAGCACCTCGATGACATGGGCGAGCTGGGTCGGCTCGTTGGCCTCCCAGCTGCGCTGCGGCTCGAGGCGCAGACGTCCGCCGTTGACACCGCCGCGGAGGTCGGAGACACGGTGCGACGAGGCGGCCGCCCAGGTGGTCTTGACCAGCTGCGAGACGCTCAGGCCCGATTCGCGCACGGCTGCCTTGACAGCCTCGAGCTGATCGGCCGAGAGCGGGGTGCCGGCCGGAACCGGATCCTGCCAGAGGAGCTCCTCGCTCGGAGCCTCCGGGCCGAGGTAGCGCGTGGCCGGTCCCATGTCACGATGGGTGAGCTTGAACCAGGCGCGGGCGAATGCGTCCTCGAAGGCCCTCTGATCGTCCTTGAACCGACGCGAGATCTTCTCGTAGGCGGGGTCGAAGCGCAGTGCGAGGTCCGTGGTGAGCATGCGCGGTTCACGCCGGCCCTCACCCTGGGCCATCGGCACCATGTCGTCGCCGCCGCCGTCGACCGGACGCCACTGCAGGTGGCCGCCCTCGTTCTCGAAGACCTCCCACTCGTAGGCGAAGAGGATGTGGAAGAACTCGTTGTCCCAGCGGGTCGGGTGGTAGGTCCAGGTGACCTCGATGCCGCTGCCGATGGTGTCGTTTCCGTGGCCGGTGCCGAAAGCGGACTTCCAGCCCAGACCCTGATCCTCGATCGCAGCACCCTCGGGGTCAGCTCCCTTGTGGGACTCCGGTCCCGCACCGTGGGTCTTGCCGAAGGTGTGCCCGCCGGCGATGAGGGCGACGGTCTCCTCGTCGTTCATGGCCATGCGTCCGAAGGTCTCACGGATGTCGTGGGCCGACTTGACCGGGTCCGGCTCGCCCTCGGGGCCCTCGGGGTTGACGTAGATGAGGCCCATGTGGGTCGCGGCCAGCGGCTTCTGCAGCTCACGCTCGCCCGAGTAGCGCTTGTCGGTGGCCAGCCACTCGGTCTCGGAGCCCCAGTAGACGTCGTTGTCCGGCTCCCAGACGTCCTTCCGGCCGCCGGCGAAACCGAAGGTCTTGAAGCCCATCGACTCGAGAGCGACGTTTCCGGCCAGGATGAAGAGGTCGGCCCAGGAGATCTTCTTGCCGTACTTCTTCTTCACCGGCCACAGCAGACGGCGAGCCTTGTCGAGGCCGACGTTGTCGGGCCAGGAATTCAGCGGGGCGAAGCGCTGCTGGCCCTCGCTGCCGCCGCCGCGTCCGTCCATCACGCGGTAGGTGCCGGCGGAATGCCAGGCCATGCGGATCATGAAGGGGCCGTAGTGGCCGAAGTCCGCGGGCCACCAGTCGAGGCTGTTCTTCTGCAGCTCTTCGAGGTCGGCCTTGAGGGCGAAGTAGTCGAGTTCGCTGAATTCGGCGTCATAGTCGAAGTCAGGATCCATCGGATCGCCGGCAGGCTGGTTCTTGGCCAGGATCTTGAGGTTGAGGCGGTTGGGCCACCAGTGGGAGTTGGCGTCGCCCTGCACGGGGTTGACCAGGCCTGCGGGGGCCTCCTGCGGTGCGCTCGACCCCGCGCCGTGGACAACCGGGCAGCCGCCCGTGATCGTGGTATCGGTCATTGTGTTCCTTTCGCTGTCGAGCCCGTGCTCGGGCTCGGATGATGTCAACGGCATGGTCGGCGGCGCCGGGCAGACGACGGCCGTATCAAGCTGCAGAGGAGGATTCGGAGCGCTCGCGCTCCTGCTCCGGAGTGTCGACGGCACAGTCCGAACACAGTCCCCAGAACGTCACCTCGGCCTGGTCGACGACGAATCCGTGATCGTGTGAAGGGGTCAGGCAGGGAGCCCGCCCGATCGTGCAGTCGACATCGACGATGCGGCTGCAGGACCGACACACGAGGTGATGGTGGTTGTCGCCGACGCGGCGCTCGTAGCGCGCCAGGGACCCTGACGGCTGGATGCACCGGACGAGCCCGACCTCGGTGAGCGTGTGGAGCGAGTCATACACGGCCTGGTGCGAGACCTCCGGGAGATCTTCACGCACCGCGCGGATGACGGTCTCGGTGTCCGCATGCGGGTGGGCGTCCACCGCCTGCAGCACCGCGACCCGCTGTCTGGTCACGCGCAGGGAGCTGCTCCGCAGGGCTGCGGAACAATCCTCGGCGCGCTTCTGTTCTTCCTCTGACACATCACCAGCTTGACCGCTAGTTTTGAATCGGTCAAGGAAACGGAGCCTAATCTCACAGGGAGAGACGTGTCCTTGGTCGCACTCGGCCGTGCATGCAGCCGTCCGCTTTGACCAGATGGACGCGACCGCGATATTCTGAAATGCGACTGATTGTGTTATCTACGATGTTGGGACGATCGCGCCGGGCGTTTTGTGAGGCCCGGAATCACTGTGTGAGTTCTATGGAGTAGGCCGTGCGATGAGGCGTGCCCGGGGTACGTGTGGCTTTGCGACACTCCCGACCGCGGGTCACGTGGCGTCACGCGGATACTGGCATCGGGAGTCGAGCTTCACCCGGTGTTCAGTCGGATATGTCCCACGGTTCACAAACATGGCTGCCGCCATGGCCGCTGGTGGGAATTAGGTTTATCGAGAAGCAGATGGAGAACGCTTAGTGCCGACAATCCAGCAGCTCGTCCGCAAAGGGCGGCATAAGAAATCCGCAGGATCGAACAGTCCTGCGCTGAAGGGGAGCCCGCAGCGCCGTGGCGTGTGCACCCGTGTCTACACCACCACCCCCAAGAAGCCGAACTCGGCTCTTCGCAAGGTCGCTCGTGTCAAGCTCTCGAGCCAGATCGAGGTGACCGCCTACATCCCCGGCGAGGGTCACAACCTGCAGGAGCACTCGATCGTGCTCGTGCGCGGTGGCCGCGTCAAGGACTTGCCAGGTGTGCGCTACCGGATCGTGCGCGGCTCGCTCGACACCCAGGGTGTCAAGGGCCGTCAGCAGGGACGCAGCCACTACGGTGCGAAGAGGGAGAAGAAGTAATGCCACGTAAAGGTCCTGCA
>JAPSIC010000009.1 GCA_031179165.1 Brevibacterium sp. | reverse complement strand
TTGAGCCACATCTCGGTGTGCATGGCCGGCGCCACGACCACCTCGGCGGTGGTGGTGAGCACGGTGGCGGTGAGGAGGTCATCGGCGAGGCCGGCCGCGATCTTCGCCACCGTGTTGGCCGTGGCCGGGGCGATGACGACGAGTTCGGCCTCCTGCCCGATCCGGACGTGGTTGACCGTGTCGACCTCGTCGAAGACGTCGGCGGTCACGGTCTGCCCGGACAGGGCTTCGAAGGTGGCGGCGCCGACGAAGTGCAGGGCCGCCTCGGTGGGCACGACCTTGACGGTGTGCCCGAGGTCTCGCAGCCGCCGGATGACATGGCACGCCTTGTAGGCGGCGATGCCCCCGGCGACACCGAGCACGATCCTCACTGGTCGGTGAAGTCGATCGCGCCGTCGTTGCTCGCAGGTGCTGCGGCGGGTTCCTCTTCGACTGCCCCGAAATCGGCGGGAGAGACCTCACGGGACACGATCTTGCCCTCGTTGATCTCGCGCAGGGCGATGGACAGCGGCTTCTCGTTGGGGCCCGGGGTGACCAGGGGTCCCACGTTCTCCAGCAGACCCTCCTGGAGCTGGGCGTAGTACGCGTTGATCTGGCGGGCTCGCTGAGCCGCGATGGACACCAGTTCGTATTTCGAACCGGTGACGGCCAGGAGATCATCAATCGGAGGATTGGTGATGCCTTCAGGATGTGCAGGCAAGGAGTGTTCCAATCTAATCGGAAGCGGATATACCCATCAATTGTATGAGTTCTTCGGCGGCAGTGCGAACATGATCGTTGACGATGGTGACGTCGAACTCGGATTCCGCGGCGAGTTCCTGCTTCGCCGTGGCCAGGCGCCGCTCCTGTTCCGCGGCCGTCTCGGTCCCGCGCCCCGTCAGCCGTGACACCAGCTCCTCCCAGCTGGGAGGGGCGAGGAACACGAACAGGGCGTCGGGCATCTTGTCCTTGACCTGGCGCGCTCCCTGCAGATCGATCTCGAGCAGGGCCGGGCTGCCCTTCTCCAGCTGCTCCCGGACCGGCCTGGCCGGAGTGCCGTAGCGGTGCCGGCCGTGGACGACCGCGTATTCGAGGAGTTCGTCGGCGGCGATGAGGGAGTCGAACTCATCGTCGCTGATGAAGTGATAATGAACACCGTCGACCTCGCCCGGTCGCCGGGGCCGCGTGGTCGCGGAGACGGAGAACCAGACCTCCGGATGATGGTGCCTGATATAGGTGCTGATGGTGCCTTTTCCGACGGCGGTCGGGCCGGCCAGTACGGTCAGTCTGCTCTTCACCAGGCTATTGTTTCAGGTCCTTCGAGTATTTCTCCAACAGGGAGTTCTTCTGGTGCACACCCAGCCCCTTGATCCGGCGGGAGGCGGCGATGCCCACTTCCTCCATCGCCGCCTCGGCACGGCGATCGCCGACGCCCGGCAGCGACCGGAGCAGATCGAGGACCCGCATCTTCGCCAGCGCCTCATCCGATTCGGCCTGCTTGAGCACGGCCGCGAGATCGGTCCGCCCGGACTTCAGCGCCGTCTTGACCTCGGCGCGGGCCTGCCGCGCCCTGAAGGCTTTGTCAAGAGCGGCCGAACGCTGTTGCGGGGTCAAAGGTTCGAGTGCCACAGTATCTCCTCTGTCACCATGAACGGGCAGGTAGGGAAGTTGCTTCAGTCTAAATCAAAAACTGTCGACTCCGACACTGCCGTGCTCAAGAAAATCAGCCGACCTCGCGCAGCGCCTCGTTGACGAACTTCGCCGCCTCCCGCACGCCGTCGGGTCCGGCCCCGAGCACCGCCCGCGAGGTGGTCGCCAGGATCTGGTTGCGCGCCACGGCGCTGACCCCGAAGACCTCGACGAGCTCGCGCACCCCGGCGCCCTGCGCCCCGACTCCCGGGGCGAGGATGGGACCGCCGCAGGCGGCAGGGTCGAAGCCGAGCGCGGCCGCCGCGGTGCCGATGGTGGCCCCGACGACGAGGCCGTAGCGACCCAACCCCTCCCCCGCCCCGACGGCGCCGGAACCCTCGGTCACTGCGGTGCCCGCCGCGCCGGGCTGACCGGCGCCGCGGGGCCCGTGTGCCGCACCGGCGCCGGGCTCACCGGCGCCGCGGGCGGCGCTGGCCTCGGCGGCGTTGCGGGCGGCGACCTGGGCCACGATCGAGCCGGCCACCGAGGTTCCGAAGCCCTGGGTCCCCTCGGCGCCGTGGGCGTGCTGGACCTCCCGGCCCTCGGGGTTCGAGGTCAGCGCGAGGACAAAGACGCCCCGGTCGTGCTGCTCGGCCAGGTCGAAGGCCGGCTCCAGCGCCCCGAAGCCGAGATAGGGCGAGATCGTGATCGAATCGGCCGCCAGCGTCGACTCGGGGCTGAGGTAGGCCCGGGCGTAGGCGGCCATGGTCGAGCCGATGTCCCCGCGTTTGACGTCGAGGACGCTGATCAGTCCCGCCTCGCGGCAGGCATCCAGCGTCTCCTCGAGCACCGCGATGCCGGCAGAGCCGTAGCGCTCGAAGAACGCCGACTGCGGTTTGACCGCGGCCACGGTGCCCGTGAGCTCGGCCACCGTGCGCAGCGAGAACTCGCGGACACCGGCCGCCGTGTGCGGCAGTCCCCACAGGTCGAGCAGGTGGTCGTGCGGGTCGATGCCCACGCAGACCGGGCCGTGGGCGGCCATCGCGGCCTGCAGGCGGAGGCCGAACATCAGGCGCTCCAGTCCTGGAGGCTCTTGACCTCGAACTTGTGGTCGCGGACGACCTCGAGCGCGGTGACGGCGGCGGCGAACTCCGCGACCGTCGTGATCAGCGGCACCGAGTGCGCCGTCGCGGCGGCGCGGATCTCGTAGCCGTCGGCCCGCTCCTGCCGGCCCGAGGGGACGTTGATGACCATGTCGATGGTCCCCGCGGTCAGGTAGTCGAGCACGGTCGGCTCGGTCTCATCGGCCTCGAAGTGTTTGTGCACCTGGGAGGTCTTGATCCCGTAGCGGGACAGGACCGCCGCGGTGCCGGTGGTGGCGACGACGTCGAAGCCCATGTCGACGAGTTCCTTGACGGGCAGGATCATGGCCCGCTTGTCGCGGTCGGCGACCGAGACGAACACGGTGCCCGAGGTCGGCAGCTTGACCGAGGCGGCCAGCTGTCCCTTGGCGAACGCGGTCGGGAAGTCATGGTCGATGCCCATCACCTCACCGGTCGAGCGCATCTCCGGGCCGAGCACCGAGTCGACGACCTTGCCCTCGACGGTCCGGAACCGGCGGAACGGGAGCACCGCCTCCTTGACCGAGATCGGGTGGTCGAGCGGCAGGGTCGAACCGTCGCCGGTGGCGGGCAGCAGATCCCCGCGCAGGTCGGCGATCGAGCGGCCGACGGCGATCAGGGCTGCGGCCTTGGCCAACTGCGTGGCGGTCGCCTTCGACACGAACGGCACGGTGCGCGAGGCCCGCGGGTTCGCCTCGATGACGTGGAGGACGTCGGCGGTGATGGCGAACTGGATGTTGAGCAGCCCGCGCACGTTCGTGCCCTCGGCGATGGCCCGGGTGGCCTTGCGCACCCGCTCGATGACGTCCTCGCCCAGGGTCAGGGCGGGCAGCACGCAGGCGGAGTCGCCGGAGTGGATGCCCGCCTCCTCGATGTGCTCCATGATCCCGCCGATGAAGATGTCCTCACCGTCGTAGAGCGCGTCGACGTCGATCTCGATGGCGTCCTCGAGGAACCGGTCGACGAGCACGGGACGGTCGACGGAGATCTCCGTGGCGGTGGCCATGTAGTCGAGCAGCTGGGTGCGGTCGTAGACGATCTGCATGCCGCGGCCGCCGAGGACGTAGGAGGGGCGGACGAGAACCGGGTAGCCGATCTCCTCGGCGATCGCGGCGGCCTCCGCCGAGGTGACGGCGGTGCCGTGCTTGGGCGCGGTGAGACCGGCCCGGGCGAGGACGGCGCCGAACTCGCCCCTGTCCTCGGCCAGGTCGATGGCCTCGGGCTGGGTGCCGAGCACGGGGACGCCTGCGGCCTTGAGCTTGTCGGCCAGTCCCAGCGGAGTCTGCCCGCCGAGGGTGCAGACGACGCCGAGCACGGGGCCGGCGGCCACCTCGGCGTGGTAGACCTCCATCACGTCCTCGAAGGTCAGCGGCTCGAAGTAGAGGCGATCGGCGGTGTCGTAGTCGGTCGACACGGTCTCCGGGTTGCAGTTGATCATGATCGTCTCGTAGCCGGCGTCCGAGATGGCCATCGTCGCGTGCACACAGGAGTAGTCGAACTCGATGCCCTGACCGATCCGGTTCGGGCCCGAGCCGAGGATGATCACGGCCGGGGTCGTCCGATCTGCGACCTCGGTCTCCTGGTCGTAGCTCGAGTAGTGGTAGGGGGTGTGGGCGGCGAACTCACCGGCGCAGGTGTCGACGGTCTTGTACACCGGGCGGATCCGCAGCGCGTGGCGGACCCCGGTGACGACTCCCGTGTCCATGCTGCGCAGCCCGGCGATCTGCTCGTCGGAGAAGCCGTGGTCCTTCGCGATCCGCAGCACGTCGGCGTCGAGCTCATCGGCGGTGCGGATGTGCTCGGCGACCTCGTTGATGAGCTCGATCTGGTCGAGGAACCAGGGGTCGATCTCGCAGGCGGCGAACACCTCGGCGTTGCTCAGCCCCGCCGCCAGTCCGCGCTGGACCGCGTGCAGGCGGTCGGCGGTGGCATGGGAGATCGACTCGAGGACGGCCTCCCTGACCTCGTCGTCACTGATGTCGGGCAGGTCGTCCCAGGAGAAGGACGACCCCTTCTGCTCCATCGAGCGCATCGCCTTCTGCAGGGCGGAGGTGAAGTTGCGGCCCAGGGCCATCACCTCGCCGACGGACTTCATGGTCGTCGTCAGGGTCGGGTCGGCAGCCGGGAACTTCTCGAACGTGAACCGCGGGATCTTGACCACGACGTAGTCGAGGGTCGGCTCGAAACTGGCCGGGGTGACCTTGGTGATGTCGTTGGGAATCTCGTCGAGCGAGTAGCCGACGGCGAGCTTGGCCGCCATCTTCGCGATCGGGAAGCCGGTCGCCTTCGAGGCCAGTGCCGAGGAGCGCGAGACGCGCGGGTTCATCTCGATGACGACGATGCGCCCGGTGCGCGGGTCGACGGCGAACTGGATGTTGCAGCCGCCGGTGTCGACGCCGACGGCGCGGATGACGGCGATGCCGATGTCGCGCATCCGCTGGTATTCGCGGTCGGTCAGGGTCAGCGACGGGGCCACGGTGATGGAGTCGCCGGTGTGGACGCCGACGGGGTCGACGTTCTCGATCGAGCACACGACGACCACGTTGTCCTTGTGGTCGCGCATGAGCTCGAGCTCGTACTCCTTCCACCCGAGGATCGACTCCTCGAGCAGCACCTCATGGGTGATCGAGTCGGACAGTCCGGCCCCGGCGATGCGGCGCAGGTCCGACTCGTCGTAGGCCATTCCGGATCCCAGTCCGCCCATCGTGAACGAGGGTCGCACGACGACGGGGTAGCTGAGCTCCTCGGCGGCGGCGATCGCCTCGTCGAGGGTGTGGCAGATGGCCGAGCGGGCCACCTCGGCGCCGCAGTCGACGACGATGTCCTTGAACTTCTGCCGGTCCTCACCGCGCTGGATGGCCTCGACGTCGGCGCCGATGAGCTCGACCCCGTACTTCTCGAGGATGCCGGCGTCGTGGAGGGCGATCGCGGCGTTGAGCGCCGTCTGCCCGCCCAGGGTGGGCAGGATCGCGTCGGGGCGTTCCTTGGCGATGATCGACTCGATGATCTGCGGGTCGATCGGCTCGACATAGGTGGCGTCGGCGACCTCCGGGTCGGTCATGATGGTCGCCGGGTTGGAGTTGATGAGGATGACGCGCAGACCCTCGGCGCGCAGGACACGGCAGGCCTGGGTTCCCGAGTAGTCGAATTCGCAGGCCTGGCCGATCACGATGGGACCGGAGCCGATGACGAGAACGGAGTTGAGGTCTTGTCTCAGTGGCATGGGTGCTCCTTAGGCCTGGGGCGAGGACGTGGCGGACATGAGGTCGATGAAGCGGTCGAAGAGGTAGCTCGAGTCGTGGGGACCGGCGGCGGCCTCGGGGTGGAACTGGACCGAGAAGGCCGGGATGTCGAGGCACTGCAGTCCTTCGACCACGTCGTCGTTGAGGCACACGTGGGAGACGGTGACCCGGCCGAAGTCCGCGTCGTGCGGGGCCAGGGTCTCGCCCTCGAGCGGGGCGTCGACGGCGAAGCCATGGTTCTGCGAGGTGATCTCGACCTTGTCGGTGGTGCGGTCGATGACGGGCACGTTGATGCCGCGATGGCCGAAGGGCAGCTTGAAGGTGCCGAAGCCCAGCGCGCGGCCGAGCAGCTGGTTGCCGAAGCAGATGCCGAAGAACGGGATCTTCGCGGCCAGCACCTCGCGCAGCAGGTCGACCTGCGCGTCGGCGGTGGCCGGGTCGCCCGGGCCGTTGGAGAAGAACACGCCGTCGACGCCCAGCGCCTGGATGTCGGAGAACGTCGTCGTGGCCGGGAGCACGTGGACGTCGACTCCGCGTTCGCTCAGGTGCCGCGGCGTCATCGACTTGATCCCGAGGTCGACCGCGGCGACGCGGAACTTCGCCTCCCCGCGGGCGGGGATGAGGGTGGGTTCGGACACCGAGACCTCCTCGGCCAGCCGGGAGCCGGCCATCCGCGGGGATGCGAGCACCTTCTCCAGCAGCTCGGACTCGGGGGCCTCGGCGGCGGGGCCGGAGAAGATGCCCATCCGCATCGCGCCGGCCTCGCGCAGGTGCAGGGTCAGCGCCCGGGTGTCGACGCCGGAGATCCCGACGATCCCGGACTCGGTCAGGCGGGTCTCGAGGTCGCCCTCGGAGCGCCAGTTCGAGGAGATCCGGGAGGCGTCACGGACGACGTAGCCGGCGACCCAGAACTTCACGGATTCATCGTCGTCGGCGTTGACCCCGGTGTTGCCGATGTGGGGGGCGGTCTGGATGACGATCTGCCGGTGGTAGGACGGGTCGGTCAGCGTCTCCTGGTAGCCGGACATGGCGGTGACGAAGACAGCTTCGCCGAGGGTTTCGCCGACGGCCCCGTAGGCGGAGCCGTGGAAGACACGGCCGTCTTCGAGGACGAGGACGGCAGGCGGGGTGGAAGGTCTCATTGTGCCTCTTCGATCATTTCGCGGATACGGTCAACGGTGGGGACGGTGTGGGCGGAGTAGCGGGCGCGGAAGCCGGTGTCGACCAGGGTCGCGCCCAGCCGCCAGGTGATGCGCACGATTCCGCCGCGTTCGACGAACTTCCCGATCATCCCGGCGGTCGTGTCGACGGACACGATGTCGCGGCGCGGGATGAGGAAGTCCTCCCGCCCGGCCAGGTCCATCACGACTCCCCCGTCGGTGACGACGAGCTCGCCCGAGGTGCGGATGCCGAGCCCGTGGACGGCGACGCGTTCGAGCGGGTGTCCGGCCAGGGTGGTCGAGACGTAGGAGCCTTCGACGGGGGCGGCCACGGGGGTGATGCCCAGCGGTGGGCGGGTCGGCTGGGCAACGTCGGCCTGGCCCTGCTTCCGCCGGTTCCAGCCCCAGGTCAGGGCCAGGAGCAGCAGGATGAAGACGGCGACGACGATGATGACGGCTACTTCTCGGTCCACGATGCTCCTGCCGGGTGCGGGGTGGTCAGCCGGCCCTCGGCGAGCACCCGGTGGCCGTAGAAGAAGGTGTCGGTGATCCGGGTGGAGACCTCGAGCCCGGCGAAGGGGTTGTTGCGGCCCTTCGTCGCGTGCTCGGAGGGCACGATCCGGTGGGGTGCGTCCGGGTCGATGAGGACGAGGTTCGCACTCGCCCCGACCTCGAGGCTGCCGTGACCGGACGCTCCGGTGATCCGGGCCGGCGCCTCGGACATCACCCGGGCGAGGTCGCCGAAACTGAAGTCGTAGTCGTTCATCGCCTCGACGACGATCGGCAGGGCCGTCTCCATCCCGACCATCCCCATCGCCGCGGCCGTCCACTCGCTGCACTTGTGCTCGGCGGTGTGCGGGGCGTGGTCGGTGCCGACGACGTCTATGGTGCCGTCGGCCAGGGCCTCGCGCAGGGCCTGGACGTCGGCGTCGGTGCGCAGCGGGGGGTTGACCTTGTAGACGGGGTCGAAGCTGCGGACGAGTTCGTCGGTGAGCATGAGGTGGTGGGGGGTGACCTCGGCGGTGACCCGGACCCCGCGGGACTTCGCCCAGCGGATGATGTCGACGCTGCCGGCGGTGGAGACGTGGCAGATGTGGAGCCTCGAGCCGACGTGCTCGGCGAGGAGGACATCGCGGGCGATGATCGACTCCTCGGCGACGGCGGGCCAGCCGGGCAGGCCCAGTTCGGCGGAGACGACTCCCTCATTCATCTGGGCGCCCTCGGTCAGGCGCGGCTCCTGGGCGTGCTGGGCGATGACCCCGTCGAAGGTCTTGACGTATTCGAGGGCGCGGCGCATGAGCAGCGGGTCGGAGACGCAGATGCCGTCGTCGGAGAACACCCGGACGCGGGCGGCGGAGCGGGCCATCGCGCCGAGCTCGGCCAGCTGCCTCCCCTCCAGCCCGATCGTCACCGCGCCGACGGGCACGACCTCGGTGAAGCCGGCCTCGCGGCCCAGCCGGTGGACCTGCTCGACGACCCCGGCGGTGTCGGCGACGGGTGCGGTGTTGGCCATCGCATGGACGCAGGTGAAGCCGCCGGCGGCGGCCGACCGCGAGCCGGTGAGCACGGTCTCGGCGTCCTCCTTGCCCGGTTCGCGCAGGTGGGTGTGCATGTCGACGAGCCCGGGCAGGGCGACGAGACCGTCGGCGGCGATGATCTCGGGCGGGTCACCCGCGGTGAGGAGCTCGGGGTCGACGATCCGGCCGTCCTTGATCGCGATGTCGGCTCTGCCTTGGCCGAGGACGTTCGCGCCCCGGATCAGGTGATTACTCATTGTGGTCCTCCTGACCAGTCAGTAGGCGGTACAGCACGGCCATGCGCACGCTCACACCGTTCTCGACCTGGTCGAGGATGAGGGTGCGGTCGGAGTCGGCGGCTGCCGCCGAGATCTCGAATCCGCGGTTCATCGGCCCCGGATGCATGATGAACGTCTCGGTCGGGAGCCGGTCGAGCCGGGCCGCGCTCAGCCCCCACAGCCGGGCGTACTCGCGTTCGTTGGGGAAGAAGGACTCGTGCATCCGCTCGTGCTGGACGCGCAGCATCATCAGCGCCTCGAAGTCGACGCCGCGCAGGGCCTGGTCGAAGTCGTAGTGGAGGCGCACCGGCCAGGTCTCGACCCCCCAGGGCAGCAGGGTCGGGGGCGCGATGAGGTGGACCTCGGCGCCGAGGCGGGCGAGCAGGTGGACATTGGACCGGGCCACCCGGGAGTGGAGGATGTCGCCGACGATCGCGACCTTCGCCCCGTCGAGTCCCAGCCCGCGGGGTCCGTCCTTGACCGCGCCCGAGGCGGGGAAGCCGCCGAGGGCGCGACGCAGGGTGAAGGCGTCGAGCAGGGCCTGGGTCGGGTGTTCGTGGGTGCCGTCGCCGGCGTTGATGACGGGGACGTCGATCCAGCCGGTGTGGGCCAGCCGGTGCGGGGTGCCGGAGCCGGAGTGGCGGACGACGAGCGCGTCGGCGCCCATCGCGGAGATCGTCTGCACGGTGTCCTGCAGGCTCTCCCCCTTCGACACGGACGAGCCCTTCGCGGAGAAGTTGAGCACATCGGCGGACAGGCGCTTGGCGGCGGCCTCGAAGGACAGGCGGGTGCGGGTCGAGTCCTCGAAGAACAGATTGACGACCGTGCGACCCCGCAGCACCGGCAGCTTCTTGACCTCCCGCTCGGAGACCAGCGTCATCTCCTCGGCGATGTCGAGCAGGGAGATCGCCTCGGCGCGGGACAGGGAGGAGGTGTCGAGCAGATGCCTCATGGCCGGCCTCCCGAGATCGTCACGGCGTCGGTTCCGTCGATCTCGGCCAGGGTCACGTTGACGCGTTCGACGCTCGAGGTGGGCAGGTTCTTCCCCACATGGTCGGCCCGGATCGGCAGCTCCCGGTGCCCGCGGTCGACGAGCACGGCCAGACGGACCCTGGCCGGCCGGCCGAGGTCGGAGAGGGCGTCGAGGGCCGCGCGGATGGTGCGGCCGGAGTAGAGGACGTCGTCGACGAGGACGACGGTCTTCGAGTCGACTCCGGCGGCGGGGATGGTCGTCGGCTCCGGGGCCCGGTAGGTGCCCGAGCGCAGGTCGTCGCGGTACATCGTGATGTCGAGGCTGCCGACGAGGTCCTCGGCGCGGTCCGGGTGTCCCTCGATGGCGGCGATCTGGCGGGCCAGCCGTCTGGCCAAGGGGGTGCCGCGGCGCGGGATGCCCAGCAGCACGAGGTCGTCGGTGCCCTTGTTGGATTCGATGATCTCGTGGGCGATGCGTGTCAAGGCGCGCTGCAGATCCGCAGCGTCGAGCACTGTTCGCTGTGTCATAAGGCCCCTTCTCCGCCTCTCCGGACGGTGGTTAAAGGAGTGTTCCGATTGAATTGTAGCCCCGGGCGGACAGCTCTCGATCCGTCCGTCCGGGATCCGGCCCGAGATCCGGGTCTCGCCCGAGGTTCTCGTCCCGGTCCGGGGTCGCGTCCCGGTCCGGGGTCGCGGGTCTCGCCTCCGGGCGCCGCTCAGGTCAGCGTCGGTTTGACGTCGAGGATGCGCGAGAGCAGCCCGGACACGAACTTCGGCGAGTCGTCGGTCGAGAACTGCCGGGCCAGCGACACCGCCTCGTCGATGGCGACCTTGTCGGGCACCTCGTCGTTGTAGAGGATCTCCCAGGTGCCGATCTCGAGCAGCGCGCGGTCGACGGCGGGCATCCGTTCCAGGGTCCAGCCCTGGGCGTAGGTGGAGATGATCTCGTCGATCTCCTCCCGATGACTCATGATCCCGTCGACGATCTCGACCGCGTAGGGCTTCATCGGGTACTCGGGGTCGTTCGACCGCATGTCCACGACCTCGCTGAGGGTGAGTCCGCGCTGCCCGGCCTCGAAGAGGAGCTCCAAGGCCCGGCGGCGCGCTCGAGTCCGTGCTGCCACTTACTTGACGCGGCCCAGGTAGTCGCCGGTGCGGGTGTCGACCCTGACCTTGACGCCCTCTTCGAGGAAGAGCGGGACCTGGATCTCGGCACCGGTCTCGAGGGTGGCCGGCTTCGACCCGCCGGTGGAGCGGTCGCCCTGCAGTCCCGGTTCGGTGTGCGTGATCGTCAGTTCGACCGAGGCGGGCAGTTCGACCGACAGCGGGGTGCCGTCATGGAAGGAGATCTGCAGATCCTGGTTCTCGAGCATGTAGTTGGCGGCGTCGCCGACAAGGTCGGCGGAGACGTTGACCTGCTCGTAGTCCTTGGCGTCCATGAACACGTAGTCGGTGCCGTCATGGTAGAGGTACTGCATGTCGCGGCGGTCGACGTTGGCGGTCTCGACCTTGGTGCCGGCGTTGAACGTCTTGTCGATGATCTTGCCGGAGATGACGTGCTTGAGCTTGGTGCGGACGAAGGCCGGACCCTTGCCTGGCTTGACGTGCTGGAATTCCAGTACCTGCCACAGTTGGTTGTCGAGGTTCAGCACAAGGCCATTCTTCAGGTCGTTGGTTGTCGCCACTGATCCGTCCTTCAAGGTTGAGTTCCGCCCGCCTCGTCGATCACGGCGGAGGCCGGAGCGAGCAGGCAGTTTTGCCAATCATCGATTCTATCAAGCTCCCGACAGCCCTGCACGCCCGCGAGCGGTGCCGGGCCCGTCGGGTGGGTCCGGGCGCGGGCGGCCGGCACCGGTCCGGCCGGGGATCCGCGCCCGGGCTCACCTCGCGGCCGTGTCGGATCTCACGTGGCGCGCAGGCCCAGGTCACCGCCGAGGGGCACCCGCGGCGACTCCTCGCCGATCTCCTGGTAGGCGGTGTGGAGGATCGAGACGTCGGGGATCTCGACCGTCGACGGCTGGGCGATGTCGGACAGCAGCACCATGCGCAGCATGGACCCGCGCGCCTTCTTGTCCCGCTTCATCGTCTCCAGCAGCTGCGGCCAGACGTCGGCGCGGTAGCCGATGGGCAGACCGAGCTTGCCCAGCAGCTCGCGATGGAGGTCGACGATGTCCGTGGGCAGGCTCTTGACCATGGCGGCCACCTCGGCGGCGAACACCATGCCCACGGACACGGCGGCGCCGTGGCGCCACTGGTAGCGCTCCTTGTGCTCGATCGCGTGGCCGAGGGTGTGGCCGTAGTTGAGGATCTCGCGCCGGCCCGACTCCGTGAAGTCCGCCGACACGACATCGGCCTTGACGGCGATGGAGCGTTCGATGAGCTCGCGCAGCACCGGCCCGTCGACCTCGGCGATCTCAGCCTTCGAATGGTCGGCGACGAGGTCGAGGATCGCCGGATCGGCGATGAAGCCGGTCTTGACCACCTCGGCGAGCCCGGTGAAGAGTTCGTGCTCGGGCAGGGTCCGGATGGTGTCGAGGTCGACGAGGACGCCGGTCGGGGCGTGGAAGGATCCGACGAGGTTCTTCCCCTCGGCCGTGTTGATGCCGGTCTTGCCCCCGATGGAGGCGTCGACCATGCCGAGCACCGTGGTCGGGATGTGGATGACGGAGATGCCGCGCAGCCAGGTGGCGGCGACGAATCCGCCGAGGTCGCTCACCGCTCCCCCGCCGAGGGTGATGACGGCATCGGTGCGGGTGAAGTCGGACTGCCCCAGCACCTGCCAGCAGAAGGCCGCGACCTGGACGTGCTTGGCCTCCTCGGCGTCGGGGATCTCGGCGACGATCGCGTCGAGGCCGAGGGAGCGCAGGTCGTCGCGGAGGGTCTCACCGGTCGTCCGCAGAGCGCGCGGGTGGATGACGAGGACCTTCTCCACCCGGGGGCCGAGCAGCTCCGGCAGCTGTCCCAGCAGGCCCTGGCCCACCAGGACCGGGTAGCTTCCGCCGGCGTCGACGTCGATTCTTGTCACTGTCATCTGCGTTCTTCC
The DNA here is from genome assembly GCA_031179165.1 of Brevibacterium sp. Classification (GTDB taxonomy): domain Bacteria; phylum Actinomycetota; class Actinomycetes; order Actinomycetales; family Brevibacteriaceae; genus Brevibacterium. Next base: position 32,409 of record JAPSIC010000009.1, on the reverse strand, counting down.
CACTTCGGTCGTCTTCGGTGCTGGGCCAAGCCTAACCCCGCGGCGCTCAGCGGGTCTCGGGCGGGTTGGAGTACTTCGCGTACTCCTCGGCCCGCTGCAGCTTGGTCAGGACGTCGACGATCCGGTTGACGATCGTCGACGGCGGCGAGTTCGAGGCGTGGACCCGGAAGGTCGCGACCTGCTCGTAGAGCGGTTCGCGCTCCTTGACGAGCGCCTTCCAGTTCTCGACCGGGGAGCCCTCCCCGCGCAGCAGCGGCCGATGTGGGGAGTTGAGCCGGGTCGCGACCGTCTCGGCGTCGATGTCGATGTGGACGACCCTGATCGCCGGGTGCTTGAGCTGCGCGCGGGTGCCCGGGTTGAGGATGGCGCCTCCGCCCAGGGACACGATCCCGGGCCGGTCGAGCAGCCGGCGCAGGGCTCGGCGCACGACCTCCCGTTCGACCCGGCGGAAGTAGTCCTCCCCGCGCTCGACGAAGATCTCGGCGATCACTCCGTACTGGTCGACGATGTTCGCGTCGGTGTCGATGAGCGGCAGGTCCAGCCGCTCGGCCAGGAGTCGGCCGATCGTCGACTTGCCGGCCGCGGGCGGACCGGTGAGCACGATCCGGGAGTGGGCCGCGGGCACCGGCTCCACGGGGGGAACCGGCTTCGGCAGCGGGGTGTCTCCGGTCATCGGCCGATGCGCAGGTTCTCCGGAATGGCGGCCAGGTAGGCGTCCAGGTTCCGTTTCGTCTCGTCCACGCTGTCTCCGCCGAACTTCTCCACCACGGCTTCGGCCAGCACCAGGGCGACCATCGCCTCGGCGACGACGCCCGCGGCCGGGACGGCGCAGACGTCGGAGCGCTGGTGATTGGCCTTCGCGGCCTCACCGGTGGTGACGTCGACGGTGGACAGCGCCCGGGGCACCGTCGCGATGGGCTTCATTCCGGCGCGCACCCGCAGGGGGCCGCCGGTCGACATGCCGCCCTCCGTGCCTCCGGCCCGGTTGCTGGCGCGGCGGAATCCCTCGGGACCGACCTCGAGCTCGTCATGGGCCTGTGAGCCGGGACGCCGGGTGGTGAGGAAGCCGTCGCCGACCTCGACGCCCTTGATCGCCTGGATCCCCATCAGCGCTCCCGCCAGGCGGGAGTCGAGTCGGCGGTCCCAGTGGACGTGGGAGCCCAGCCCCGGGGGCAGCCCGTAGGCGAGGACCTCGACGACGCCGCCGAGGGTGTCGCCGGCCTTCTTCGCCGCATCGATCTCGGCGACCATCCCGGCCGAGAGCTCGGGGTCGAAGCAGCGCACGGGATCGGCGTCGAGCGCGTCGACGTCCGCGGCGACCGGCAGGGCGATCGGGGTCTGCGCCTCCACGCCGCCGATGGCGACGGTGTGGGCGACGAGGCCGATGCCGAGCTCAGCGAGGAACTTGGCGGCCACGGTGCCCAGGGCCACGCGCATCGCGGTCTCCCGGGCCGAGGCCCGTTCGAGGATCGGCCGGGCCTCGTCGAAGCCGTACTTCTGCATCCCGACGATGTCGGCGTGCCCGGGGCGCGGGCGGGTCAGCGGAGCGTTGCGCGCCATGCCCTCGAGCTCGTCGGGGTCGACGGGGTCGGCGCTCATCACGGTCTCCCACTTGGGCCATTCCGTGTTCGCGACCTCGATCGCCACCGGTGAGCCGAGGCTGCGGCCGTGGCGGACGCCGCCGAGGAGGCGGACCTCATCGGCTTCGAACTTCATCCGCGCCCCCCGGCCGTAGCCGAGTCGGCGCCTGGCCAGACTGGTCTGGATATCGCTCCTGGTGACGGGAACATGGGCGGGAAGCCCCTCAATGATCCCGACCAGCGCTTCGCCGTGGGATTCGCCTGCGGTCAGCCATCTCAACATTCCACCGATTCTACAAAAGGAATCGGTTGGCCACCGACCCGAGCCACATTCCGGATAGCATCGCCGGACCGAACGCGATGACGGTGCCGGCCAGGCGGCCCGCCCGGGCGGCGGCGATGAGGGAGACGACACCGGCGATGAGCATCATCACGACGAAGACGCCGGCCAGCGCCCAGATCGAGTGCACTCCCGCGACGGCGCCGACGACGAACGCCAGCTTCACGTCGCCGAGGCCCAGTGTCCTGGCCTGCAGCAGCCTGCCGATCAGGTGGAGCAGGCCGAAGAAGGCGGTGCCGGCGATCGCGGCGGCGAGAGCGGACACCCAGATCCCGCGGTCGCCGATCTGGCCGCCGAGGATGAGCACGAGCAGCTCGCTGCCGATGAGCGGGTACAGGAGCCGGTCGGGCAGGCGGTGGACGAGGACGTCGACGACGAACAGGAACGGGGTCGCTGCCGCGGCCGGCCCGAGGATCAGGGCCAGCAAGACGACGTCGACTCCCCACCCCGCCGAGGTGGGATGGAGCAGGGTGACCCCGGCGCCGATGCCGATCCCGATGGCGACGAGGAGGCCTGGCCGGTGCCAGCGGGAGGCGGTGAGGAGCTCGGTCTGCTCCGCGTCGGCGATCCACCACCTGGTGCCGCGGGCGATGAGCAGTCCCGTCGCGGCGGCGATGACGACGGTGAGGACGACGAGCCACCCGTGCCCGGTCATCCCCGGCTCAGTTCGGGCCCGGACGGGCAGGCGCGTGCGGGTCCGCGGACTCGAGTGCGGCGTGCATCGCGGCCGCGACCATCCGGCGCTCCTCGGGGCCTGGTGCTGCGCCGGCGGCGGAGAGGAACATGATGAACTGCTCCACCGCCTGCTCGACGAGCATGGCCGTCCCGGGCACGGGGGTCAGGCCGTGAGCGGCGGCGGTCGCGAGGAAGTCCGACGCGGTGGCGTAGGCGACGTCGAGAGCGACTCCCCCACGGATCGCCGGTGACCATCGCAGGTCGGGGGCCGCCTCGGCGGGGAGGGTGGAGATGAGGACCTCGGCCGGGCCGAGGTCGGTCAGCGGCGCGGTGCTCGAGCGCAGCCCGAGCCGGGTGCACAGCTCGAGGGCGTTCGCCGCCCGGCCGGGATTGCGGACCAGGAACTCGATCTCGCCGATTCCCAGCCGCGCGCAGGCGACGACGGCCGAGCATGCGGTGGCTCCGGCGCCGAGGATCACAGCCTTCCCCGTTCCGGCCGCCGACCCCGCCCCGGCCGCCGACTCGGCGATCGCGGTCCCGACCCGGGCCGTCGACGCCGCCACCGACCCGGCGCGTGCGGCGGTCAGAGGGGCGACGATGGCGCCGATGATCCCCTGCACGTCGGTGTTCGCGACGAGCGTCGAGGCCTCGGACCGCACCCAGGTGTTGCCCACACCGGTCAGCGCCGCCGTGTCGTCGAGCTCCCAGCCGAACCGCCTGGCCAGTTCGACGAGGCGCTCCTTGAGCGGCATCGTCAGCGAGAAGCCGGTGAACTCCGCGTGCGCGGAGAGGAAGGACTCGAGCTCCTCGGCACCGACGTCGAAGCGCAGGTACTCACCGTCCTCGAGTCCGAGCGCCGCGAACGCCGCCCGGTGGAGCAGAGGGGATTTCGAGTGCGCGATCGGGCGGCCCAGGACCGCGGCGGTGATCGTCATTTCCCGGTCTCGTCCCGATGCTCGCGCAGCCATTTCCGGTAGATCTCGACGTTCTTGCGGTGTTCGTCGTAGGTCTCGGCGAACTTCGTCTCCCCCGTGTCCGGGTTCGTCGCGACGAAGAACTGCCACGGACCGTCGGCCGGGTCGAGGGCGGCCTCGACGGCACCGGAGCTCGGTGAGTTGATCGGGCCCGGCGGCAGGCCCTTGTGCTTGTAGGTGTTGTACGGGTTGTCCGAGGCCCGCTCCTCCTTGGTGGTGGTGAGGTCGCTGCGGGCACCGTGGATGTAGGCCACGGTCGCATCCGATTGGAGCAGCTGACCGGTCTGGGAGTCCTCCGAGATGCGGTTGAGGAAGACGCGCGCGACCTTCCGTCGGGTCTCCTGGTCCCCCGGTGACTCGATCTCGACGAGACTGGCCAGGGTGAGGATCCGGTTGGCGTCGGCGGCCTTGATGCCGGCGGTCTCGAGCTCGGCGGCGGTCTTGTCGACCATCTCGGCCACGATGTCCTCGGCCGTCTTGGACTGGCGGAGGTCGTAGGTGGCCGGGTACAGGTACCCCTCGAGGCTGGGAGCCTCGACGTCGAGACCGTAGTCCTGCGGGGTCTTGCCGTCGATGGCCTTGTCGACCTCTTCGCCCTTCATCCCGGACTCGACCATCGTGGCCTTGATCTGGTCGATCCGGCGCCCCTCGGCGACCGTCATCGTCGGGGGTGCGATGGGGTTGACCAGCGCTTCGACCGCGGCCTCCGAGCTCATCTTCTCGCGCATGATCACCGGTCCCGCCTTGATCGTCACGTCGCGGCGTTCGATCTCGTCGAGGAAGGGATCCGAGTTCATGATCACGCCCTCCTCGACGAGCTGGTTGGCCACGGAGCGGGCGGATGCTCCCGGCGGGATCTCCACGGTGACCTCGCTCGTGCCCTGCCCTTCGTAGTCTCCTTTGGGGCCGAGCAGATCGCTGACGGCGCCCCCGGCGGATCTGAAGGCGAAGAATCCGCCGAGTCCGAAGATCAGCACGCAGAGGGTGACGATCACCGTGGTCCGGCGCCGCCGCAGCATCCGACGCCGCTTCCTGGCTCGGATCTCGGCTCTCGACAGCCCCTCGTCCTCCGCGAACGGGGTGTCCGGCTCGGCGTCCGGCTCGGTGTCCGGGGACTCACCTGGGAACTGGATCACGGTTCTCCCTCCGTCAGCGGCATCTGGCGACCTGCCGCTGCGCCCGTATTGTGCTCGTACTCGAGTGCGTGCTGCAGGATGATGACGGCGGCCTGCGCGTCGACGATCTCGCGCCGTTGACGGGAGTTCCTCCCCGCCGCGGCCAGGGCCTGATGTGCCTCGGCGGTGGTGAAGCGCTCGTCGACGAGGCGGATCGGCGTCGCGGTGGACTCCCCGATCCGGCGGGCGAACGCGAGCGCGTCCGCCGCCGCGGTGCGAGCCGCACCGTCGAGCGACTTGGGATCGCCGACGAGGATCTCGATCGGCTCGTATTCATCGATGATCTCGGCCAGCTGCCGCAGCGCGGCCGGTTCGTCGCCGCGCCGCACCACCGTCAGCGGGGTCGCGAGAATCCCGTCGGGGTCGCTGGTCGCGACCCCGATCCGGACGGAGCCGATGTCGAGGCCGAGCCGGCGGCCCCGGCGGAAGCTCACTGCAATGCCGCCTTCACCGCCGCCACGGCGGCTGGGATCGCGTCGACGTCGCTGCCGCCGCCCTGGGCGAGGTCCGGCTTACCGCCTCCCCCGCCGCCGAGTTCGCGGCAGGCCAGTCCGACGAGCTTCCCGGCCTGGTTGCCCGACTCGCGCGCGGCCGAGGTGGTGGCGATGACGACGACCGGCTTCGAGCCGCTGGTGCCGACGCCGAGGATCACGGCCGACTGGTCGGAGACCCGGGAGCGCAGGTCGGTGACGACGGTGCGGATGTCCCCGGCATTCGACACGTCGCCGAGCTCGGCGACGACGAAGAGGGTCGACCCGATCCGTTCGGCGGAGTCGAGGAACTGTCCGGCCTGAGCCAGCAGCTGCTGGGACTTGAGGCGGGAGATCTCCTTCTCCGCGTCCTTGAGCCTGCTCATCAGGTCGGAGACCCGATCGCGCACATGCGGTCCGGGGACCTTGAGCATCTCCGAGAGGGAGGACACGATGGCCCGCTCCGCGGCCAGGGAGCGGAATGCGTCCATTCCCACGGCGGCCTCGATCCGGCGGACCCCGGATCCGACGGAGGCTTCGGAGAGCACGGAGATCGGACCCACCTCGGCGGAGGCGCCGACGTGGGTGCCGCCGCAGAGCTCGCGGGAGAACGGACCCCCGATGTCGACGACGCGCACGACGCTGGGGTACTTCTCCCCGAACAGTGCCAGGGCGCCGGTCTTCCGCGCCACGTCGAAGGGCAGGTATTCGGTGCCGACCTCGTAGTTCGAGCGCACCGCGAGGTTGGCGACGTCCTCGATCTCGGCCTTCATCTGCGGGCTCGGCGCCTCCGGGAACGAGTAGTCGAAGCGCATGTAGCCGGGCTGGTTGAGCGAACCGGCCTGGACGGCGTGGCTGCCGAGGATCTCCCGCAGGGCCGCGTGCACGAGGTGGGTGGCGGTGTGGGCCTGGGAGCCCTGGAAGCGGTGGTCGTGGTCGACGGTGGCGAGAACGTCGGAGCCGACCCGGATCTCGCCCGCCACGACCTCGACCCGGTGGACGGGCAGTCCCTTGATCGGGTTCTGCACGTCGAGGACGCGGGCGGTGAACCCGTCGCCCTTGATCAGCCCGACGTCGGCGCGCTGGCCACCGGATTCGGCGTAGAACGGGGTCAGGTCGAGGATCAGGTCGGCGGTCTCGCCTTCGGTGAGCACCTCGCGGGACTGGCCATCGGCGATGATCCCGCGCACCCGGGAGTCGGCGTCGAGCTGGTCGTAGCCGACGAACTTCGGCGCCCCCTCCTCGAGCAGGGCCGAGTAGGCGGAGAGGTCGGTGTGGTCACCGCCCTTCTTCGCCTTGGCATCGGCCTTGGCCCGCTGGCGCTGTTCGGCCATGAGCGACCGGAATCCCTCTTCGTCGACGGACACGCCGTGTTCGGCGGCCATCTCCAGGGTCAGGTCGATCGGGAAGCCGTGGGTGTCGTGGAGTGCGAACGCGACGTCGCCGCTGATCGTCGACTGTCCCCGGCCGAGGGAGGCCGCGGCGTTCTCGAACAGCTGCGTGCCCGACTCGAGGGTGCGCAGGAACGCCTTCTCCTCCGCGTAGGCGACGCGCGAGATCCGGTCGAAGTCCGACTCCAGTTCGGGGTAGGAGGACTTCATCGCCTCCATCGACACGGGCAGCAGCTCGGGCAGGACCTCGGTGGTGACGCCGAGCAGGCGCATCGCGCGCACGGCGCGGCGGAGGAGTCGGCGCAGGATGTAGCCGCGACCCTCGTTGCCGGGGCGGACCCCGTCGCCGATGATGATCAGGGCGGAGCGGACGTGGTCGGCGACGACGCGCATCTGCACATCCTCGGACTCCTTGGCCCCGTAGGCGTGGCCGGAGAGTCGGCTGGCGGCTTCGATGACGGGGAAGACCTCGTCGATCTCATACATGTTCTCGACGCCCTGGAGCAGGAACGCGACCCGTTCGAGTCCCATCCCGGTGTCGATGTTCTTCGCCGGCAGCTCCCCGGCGATGTCGAAGTCGACCTTGGAGCGGACGGCGGAGAGCTCGAACTCCATGAACACGAGGTTCCAGATCTCGATGAAGCGGTCCTCGTCGGCGACGGGGCCGCCCTCGACGCCGTAGGCGGGTCCGCGGTCGTAGTAGATCTCCGAGCAGTATCCGCCGGGACCCGGCTGGCCGGTGTGCCAGAAGTTGTCCTCGTTGCCGCGGGACTGGATGCGCTCACGCGGGATGGAGGTCTCCTCCAGCCACAGGTCGATGGTCTCGAGGTCGTCCTCGTGCACCGTGGCCCAGAGCAGATCCGGGTCGAATCCGAGTCCGCCGTTCTCGACGCCGGTCGTCAGCAGTCCCCAGGCGAAGCGGATGGCTTCGCGCTTGAAGTAGTCGCCGAAGGAGAAGTTGCCGTTCATCTGGAAGAACGTGCCGTGCCGGGTCGTCTTGCCGACCTCTTCGATGTCGCCGGTGCGCACGCACTTCTGGACACTGGTCGCCCGCGGGAAGGGAGCGGGCTCGCGGCCCGTCAGGTACGGGATGAACTGGACCATGCCCGCGATGTTGAACAGGATGGACGGGTCGGAGCTGATCACCGACGCCGAGGGGACCACCGCGTGCCCGTTCGCTTCGAAGTAGTCCAACCAGCGTTGTTTGATCTCTGCCGTCTTCATCCAAGGCCTTTCGAATGGTGCGTGCACACTCTCTGTTGGTGAGTGCGCTTCCGATGCGTATCAGGGCTGACCGACATGCGTGTCAGGTCCGACTGCGGTGCGTGTCAGGGAACAGTTTAGTGGGTCTCGCGGATGATGCGAGGTGGCCCCGGGGGAATGCCTCTGGTGGGGGGCGCGGGTGAAGGCCCCCGGTGAATGCACGACTGCCCGGAACGAAGTCGTTCCGGGCAGCAGTGGTGAGGCGATCAGCGCGAGTAGTGCTCGACGACCAGCTGAACGTCGCAGGTGATCGGAACTTCGCTGCGCTTGGGGCGGCGGATCAGAGTGGCCTGCAGACCTTCGAGGTTGACGTTGAGGTAACCCGGAACGGCTGGGAGGACATCCTTGTGTCCGCCGGCAGCGGCGATCTGGAACGGCTCGGTGGCCGCGCTCTTCTGGTGGACCTGGATCGTCTGGCCTTCCTTGACGCGGAAGGACGGGCGGTCCACGCGCTGTCCGTCGACGGTGATGTGACGGTGCACGACGAACTGGCGGGCCTGGGCGATGGTCCGGGCGAAGCCGGAGCGCAGGACCAGCGCGTCGAGGCGCATTTCGAGGAGCTCGACCAGGTTCTCACCGGTCAGACCTTCAAGGCGCTTGGCCTCCTTGTAGGTCTTGAGCATCTGGGCCTCGCGAATGCCGTACTGGGCGCGCAGACGCTGCTTCTCCTTGAGGCGGACCGAGTAGTCGCTGTCGTTGCGGCGACGTGCGCGGCCGTGCTCACCCGGAGGGTAGGGACGACGTTCGAAGTACTTCTCCGCCTTCGGGGTCAGCGGCATGCCGAGGGCGCGCGACAGGCGCGCCATCCGGCGGTTACGTGCAGGTGCTGGCACTGTGAAACCTTTCAGTCAAATGGATCGTTCCGACCGGCCACAGGTCCTCGCCCATGTCGGAACTGCTGTTTCTCCGGTTGAGAAAGAGGGATTGAGCGTCGAGATCCGCTCGCACCGACCGCCTTTAGGGTGCAGGCACAACAGCTGTTCATCTTACCCGATCCCCGGACCGCTCCGCAAAAGCCCGAGCTCCTCGCGCCTCGACGCGATCCACCGCCAGGAAGGTGCCCGGGCGCCATCCGGCGTCGTTGGGCGCCATCCGGGCGTCACGGGCACAACCTGGTGTCACCCGGCTCGGAGCACGACGAGGCCGCCGACCGGTGACCGGCGTCAGGAGCGGAGGATGCGCTGGAGTGTGTCCAGCCTCTCCTGCAGGGAGCGTTCGAGGCCGTTGCCGGTCGGCTGGTAGTAGCGCTTGCCGGTCAGGGTCTCGGGCAGGTAGTCCTGCGGGGCCACGCCGTGCGGGTAGTCGTGGGCGTATCGGTATCCCTTGCCATGGCCGAGCTCCTTGGCCCCCGGGTAGTGGGCGTCGCGCAGATGCAAGGGCACCTGACCGGCGAACCCGTTCCTCACGTCGGCGATCGCCGCATCGATGGCGCGATAGGAGGCGTTGGACTTCGGCGCCATCGCGAGATAGGTGACCGCCTCGGCGAGGGGGATCCGGCCCTCGGGCATGCCGATCTTCTCCACCGCGGTCGACGCCGCCACGGCGATCGGCAGCGCCTGCGGGTCGGCCATGCCGATGTCCTCGGCGGCGGAGATGACGATCCTGCGGGCGATGAACCGCGGGTCCTCCCCCGCCACGATCATGCGGGCGAGGTAGTGCAGGGCCGCATCGACGTCCGAGCCCCGGATGGACTTGATGAATGCCGAGATCACGTCGTAGTGCTGATCACCATTCTTGTCGTAGCGCAGCACCGTCTCGCTGCTGGCCTCGGCGCAGGCGGCCTCGGTGATGAGGATCGGGGCCTCGGTGCCGGTATCCGGGGCGTCATCGTCATCGGCGCCGGAGTTCGGGTCTTCGGTCCCCAAGGCCTCGTCACCGGCAGCCTCCGCGGCGGCCCTTGCCTGCGCCGCCGCGATCCCGGCCGCCGCCTCGAGCACCGTCAGGGATCGCCTCGCGTCGGCGCCGGCGATCCTGACGATGAACTCCTTGGCCGCGGGCTCGAGTTCGAACTGTCCCGCCAGTCCGCGTTCGCTGCTCACCGCACGGTCGAGCAGCTTCGCGATCGCGGCGTCATCGAGCGGCCGCAGGGTGAGCAGCAACGAGCGGGACAGCAGCGGTGAGATGACCGAGAACGACGGGTTCTCCGTGGTCGCGGCGACGAGGACCACGAGCCGGTTCTCCACCGCCGGCAGCAGCGCGTCCTGCTGTGCCTTGGAGAACCGGTGGATCTCATCGAGGAACAGCACCGTGGTCCGGCCGTACATCTCGCGTTCCCGACGCGCGTTCTCGATGACCTGCCGGACGTCCTTGACACCGGCCGTGATCGCCGAGAGCTCGACGAATGTGCGACCGGGGGCGTGGGAGATGACATGCGCCAGGGTCGTCTTGCCCACCCCCGGCGGGCCCCACAGGATCACCGAGGAGGCACCCGCGCGGTCTCCCCCGCTCGCCTCGACGAGCTGGACCAGGGGTGAGCCCGGGAAGGTCAGATGCTCCTGTCCGACCACCTCGTCGATGGTGCGCGGACGCATCCGCACCGCCAAGGGGTCGAGCGCCCGCCCGGGCGCCGTGGAGTGGGCGTCGACGCCCGGACCGGTGATCCCCTGGTCCGGGCCGTCGGACGAGAAGAGGTCGGGACCCTGCGTCATCGACTGTTCGCCGTCACCGACTACTCAGCGTTCGCGTCTTCCGGTTCGGCGTCGACCCCGGCCTGGGCGCGCTGCTCGGCCGTGATCGGCGCCGGTGCCTGCGTCAGCGGATCGTAGCCGGCGCCGGTCTTCGGGAACGCGATGACCTCGCGGATCGAGTCGACGCCGGCCAGCAGGGACACGATGCGGTCCCAGCCGAAGGCGATGCCGCCGTGCGGAGGGGCACCGAACTTGAAGGCCTCGAGGAGGAAGCCGAACTTCTCCTCCGCCTCCTCGTCCGAGATGCCCATGATCCGGAACACGCGCTCCTGGACGTCCTTGCGGTGGATGCGGATCGAACCGCCGCCGATCTCGTTGCCGTTGCACACGATGTCGTAGGCGTAGGCCAGAGCCTCGCCCGGGTTCTCCTCGAGGGTGTCGAGGAACTCGGGCTTCGGGGCGGTGAAGGCGTGGTGGACGGCCGTCCACTTGCCGCTGCCGACGGCGACGTCGCCCGAGGCCACGGCCTCGGCAGCGGGTTCGAACAGGGGTGCGTCGACGACCCACACGAACGCCCAGTCACCGTCCTTGATCAGTCCGGTGCGCTCGGCGATCTCACGGCGGGCGGCGCCGAGGAGGGCACGCGAGGCGGAGGGGTCGCCGGCGGCGAAGAAGATCGCGTCGCCGGGCTTCGCTCCGGCCGCCTCGACGAGTCCGGCCTTCTCGGTCTCCGAGATGTTCTTGGCCACGGGGCCGGTCAGGGCTCCGTCCTCGCCGACGAGGACGTAGGCGAGGCCCTTGGCGCCGCGCTGCTTCGCCCAGTCCTGCCAGGCGTCGAGCTGGCGCCGGGGCAGCGAGCCGCCGCCGGGGTGGACGACCGAGCCGACGTAGGGGGCCTGGAACACCCGGAACGGGGTGTCGGCGAAGAACTCGGTGAGGTTGTGCAGCTCGAGGCCGAAGCGCAGGTCGGGCTTGTCGCTGCCGTACCTCTCCATCGCCTCGTGGTAGGTGATGTGCGGGATCGGAGTCTGGATGTCGCAGCCGATGAGCTTCCACAGGGCGACGAGGATCTCCTCGGACAGGGCGATGATGTCGTCCTGCTCGACGAAGGAGGCCTCGATGTCGAGCTGGGTGAATTCGGGCTGCCGGTCGGCGCGGAAGTCCTCGTCGCGGTAGCAGCGGGCGATCTGGTAGTAGCGTTCCATGCCCGCCACCTGCAGCAGCTGCTTGAACAGCTGCGGCGACTGCGGCAGGGCGTACCAGGAGCCCGGCTGCAGCCGGGCGGGGACGAGGAAGTCTCGGGCGCCCTCGGGGGTGGACCGGGTCAGCGTCGGGGTCTCGATCTCGACGAAGTCGTGCTCGTCGAGGACGCTGCGAGCGGCCTTGTTGACGGCCGAGCGCAGACGCATCGTCGCCGCCGGACCCGACCGGCGCAGGTCGAGGTAGCGGTAGCGCAGGCGGGTCTCCTCGCCCACGGTGCCGGAGTCCTCGGCGTGATCGGAGACCTGGAAGGGCAGAGGCTGGGCCTCGCTGAGGATCTCGACCTTCGTGTCGACGATCTCGATCTCACCGGTGGGCAGGTTCGGGTTCGTGTTCCCCTCGGGGCGCTGGGACACTGTGCCGGTGACCTTGACGACGGTTTCGCTGCGCAGCGCATGGGCGTCGTCCTCGCGCACCACCACCTGGACGATTCCCGAAGCATCACGCAGATCGATGAAGGCCACACCTCCATGGTCGCGACGACGGTCGACCCAGCCTGAGAGGGTGACTGTTTGTCCTGCGTGTGAGGCTCGCAGGCTTCCGGATTCGTGGCTTCGCAGCACGTAGGGCTCCTTTACGATGTTTATGTGGCAGCGCGTGACCAATGATAGTCGCTCGACCACCGGGTGCCGCACGGCCCCGAGGCCGCCCGGCCCACCCCCGCGGACCCGAGCACGACCGACCCCGCAGGCACGAGAAGAGGATGACATGAGTGTCGAAGATCTCGATCCGGAGCACCCCTCCGCCCCCACCTCGGCGCAGGTCGAGGTGGCGGCGGAGACGTTCCGGATGCTGTCCTCGGCCACCCGGCTGCGTCTGGTCTGGACCCTGGTCAACCAGGAGCTCGATGTCTCGTCCCTCGCCGAGGCGATCGGCGCCGCCGTCCCGACCGTGAGCCAGCATCTGGCGAAGATGCGCCTGGCCGGCCTGATCTCCTCCCGCCGGGACGGGAGGAGGATCTTCTACACCGTCGACGACCCGCATGTGGTGTCGATGGTCCGCGAGATCTTCGACCACATCGCCCCCGACGGCTCCCTGGCACCCGATCCGGTCTGACGGCCGGGGCCGGTCCCACGGCCACACAGGGCACCGCGGGTGTCATCGGATGCGCGTCGGTCGCACGTCGGTGCCAGGCGCCGCGGTGTCTCAGGCGCGGTAGACGCGCGGCCAGCGGTCGTCGTCGCTCGGCTCCCAGGTCTCGGGGTCGGCCGGAGACTGCTCACCGGTGCGGATGTCCTTGATCTCGTGGCCGGCCTCACCGTCGGTGAACCAGACGAACGGGATTTCCCGCCGCTCCGCGTAGCGGATCTGACGGCCGAACTTCGTCGCGCTCGGCGAGACCTCACAGGCGATGTCGCGGGCCCGCAGGGCGGTCGCGACGGCATCGGCCTCGGCGCGGCGGTCCTCGTCGGTGACCGCGACCACGACCACGGATGGGGTGCCGCGGGTGGCGGTGATCCCCGTCTCCGGGTCGAGGATGTGGGCCATCAGCCGTGACACGCCGATCGACATTCCGACCCCGGGATAGTTCTTCTTCCCCACCTTGGCCAGGGAGTCGTAGCGACCGCCGGAGGCGACGGAGCCCAGCTCCTCGTGGCCGAGCAGCTGGGTCTCGTACACGGCGCCGGTGTAGTAGTCGAGCCCGCGGGCGATCTTCAGCTGGGCCACGACGACGCCCGGGGCACGCTCGTGGGCCGCCGTGAGCATCGTCGTCAGCGACTCAAGGCCCTCGTCGAGCAGCGGGTGCTCAACGCCCAGCGCCCGCACCTCGTCGGCGAAGTCCGGTGAGTCCGACTCGATCGCCGCCAGCTGCAGGCACAGCTGCTGCTGCCGTTCATCGGCCCCGGCTTCGACCTCGAGCAGCCGGGCCACCTCCTCGGGCCCGACCTTGTCGTACTTGTCGAGGCAGCGCAGCACGGCCTGGATGTTCTCCAGTCCGATCCCGCGGGCGAAGCCTTCGAGGAGTCGGCGGTCGTTGACGACGATCCGGATCCCGGGCACGCCGAGCGGGGCCAGGCGGCGGAAGGCATCGGCGACGGCCAACGGGATCTCGACCTCGAAGTGGCCGGGCAGGTCGGTGTCGGCGATGACGTCGATGTCGGCCTGGATGAATTCGCGGTAGCGGCCCTGCTGGGGTCGCTCACCGCGCCACACCGGCTGGATCCGGGTGGCCTTGAAGGGGAAGCTCAGCTCCCCGGCGTTGTCGGCGACGTAGCGGGCCAGGGGCACGGTGAGGTCGAAGTGCAGGCCCAGGGGGTTGCGCTCGGTGCCCTCGGAGTGGAGCCGGGAGAGCGCGAAGATCTCCTTGTCGATCTCGCCGTCCTTGGCCAGCTGGCTCAGGGGCTCGACCGCGCGGTGATGGATCGAGGAGAATCCGTGCAGGGCGAAGGTGTGATCGAGGATGTCGATGATCTTCTTCTCGATCACTCGTTGGGCCGGGAGCCGTTCCGGGAATCCGGACAGGCGGGCTGACTTCGCCATTGTTCTCCTTACTCGGTGCAGTGTCGACTGCGGGTTCGAAACAGTGCTCCCCGCGACGCTCCGGGAGTCCGCGGGTGTGGTGCGGTCCCGCTCAGAGGAACGGGTTGGTCGCCACTTCGTGGCCGACCCGTGAGCGTGGACCGTGTCCAGGATAGATGGCAACGTCGGGCAGCGTCGTGAATGCCCGCAGTGTCTCAGCCATCGCCTCGGCGTCACCGCCGGGCAGGTCGACGCGCCCCATCGCCCCGGCGAACACGACGTCGCCGGTGAAGATGACCTCCTCGCCGTCGGCGCGCACCCGCAGCAGCATCGAACCCTCGGTGTGCCCGGGAGCCGCCACGGCCGTGATGCTCAATCCGGCGATCTCGAGGATCTGACCGTTCTCCAGGCCCTTCACCTCGGGCGCCGACCAGTCGCGGACCAGGGGTGCGAGCATCGGGGCGAACTGCGGGCTCAGCGTCTCGGCAGGCCGCTCGAGGCGGTGGAGATCGGGAGCGCCGAGGTGGACCGGGAGGTCCCAGCGGGCGAGCACCCCGGTCAGGCCGAGGATGTGATCGGGATGGCCATGCGTGAGCAGGACGGCCTGCGGGTCGAGGCGCTCCTCGGACACGAGCCTGTCCAGGCCCGGTGAGCAGTCGAATCCGGCGTCGATGAAGACGCACTGCTGCGCCCCGTCCGCGCGGACCGCGTAGCAGTTGACATCGAGGAATTCCGCCTGGGTCACAAATACGTCCATGGGCAGAGTCTAACGACAGGCTCGGGGATCGTTATGCTGGGATAACGTCAATATCGAGTGATCGGCGGGGTTAAGGATTCCCTGCCGGTTCGACCGATGGAAACAAGGTGAGAATCATGTCGACCCCGACACCGAAGCCAGTCCCCCGCCCCTCGTCGCTGCCCCGGCCCAAGGCGGCCGCGACCGTGGCGGCGACGACGGTGGATCACGATGCCGAAGTCCGACGCGCCATGGCTCACGGACGAGCCGATGAGGACGGCAATGTCTTCGTGATCACCGCCGCGGGGGAACGCCCGGTCGGTCAGTACCCCGATGCCGGAGCGGAGGCCGCGCTCGAGTACTTCGCGAAGAAGTTCGTCGAGTTGGTGGAGAATGCCGCTCACCTGCGCAATCGGCTCTCGGCCGGTGCCCCGGGCCGCGATGTCGCGGCCGCGGCGAAGTCCCTGCAGGACACGCTGCCCGAGGCGAACGCCGTCGGTGACCTCAAGGGGCTGTCGGCCACGCTCGACACCCTGATCTCGGACGCCAAGTCCACCGAGGCGCAGCAGGCCGCACAGGCCGAGGCGGCCAAGCTGGCAGCGGTCGAGGAACGCGAGGAACTGGTCACGGAGGCCGAGGCCCTGGCCCGACGCGATCCCGACAAGATCCAGTGGAAGCAGTCCGGAGCGCGCATGCGCGAGCTCTTCGACCTGTGGAAGGAGAAGCAGCGGACGGGTCCCAGGCTCCCCCGGGCCGTCGACCAGGAACTCTGGGGCCGGTTCTCCCAGGCGCGCACGACCTTCGAGCACAAGCGCAAGGAGCACTTCGCCGAGCTCGACAAGCTCAATTCCGAAGGCAAGCGGATCAAGGAGAAGATCGTCGCCGAGGCGGAGGCGCTGTCCGGTTCGACCGACTTCCGGTATGTGTCGAGTCAGTTCAAAGAGCTGATGAACCAATGGAAGCGCGCCCCGCGCGCGTCCCGGAAGGACGACGACGCGCTGTGGGCGCGGTTCCGCGCCGCCCAGGACGTGTTCTTCGCCGCCCGTGACGCCGAGAACGCCGCCCTCGACGAGGAGTACAGGGGCAATCTCGAGGTCAAGGAGGCTCTGCTCAGGCGCGCGCAGGCGCTGCTGCCGATCACGGATCCAGCGGCGGCGAAGAAGGAGCTGCGCGCCATTCAGGACGAGTGGGAAGAGGCGGGCAAGGTGCCCCGGGCCGATGTCTCGCGGATGGAGAACGGACTGCGGGAGGTCGAGCAGGCCCTGACCGAGGCCGAGGAGGCGGCGTGGAAGCGCAGCAACCCCGAGACCAAGGCACGCACCTCGGGTGCTCTGAGTCAGTTGGACGACTCGATCACGGAGCTGGAGCTCAAGCTCGAGAAGGCGCGCTCCGGCGGCAACGAGAAGGCCGTCGCCGAGGCTCAGGCCGCCCTCGACGCGCGTCGCGCCTGGCGTGACCAGCTGGCGCGCACGGCCGCCGAACTCAGCTGAGCCCGGCCGGCGTCCAGGCAGCCTCAAGCGGCGGGCGACGGCATCGGGCGGTCCCGGCTCGCGCTCCGCGTCCACAGGTGACGGCGGACGAGTGACCTGCCTGTCCACAGCCGGCCTCCGTGCTCTTGCCAACGCTTCCACGCAGCGCAATAGTTGCTGCATGGAAGCGTTGTTTCATCTGCGGGACTACGGCTACGAGCATCTCACCGAGCTGACGATGGACGGTCTGCTCAGCCGGCTGACGGAGTCGACCTGGGTGCGCACGGGTGCGGTGCTCGGCCCCGCGGACCGGATCGATGCGCTCCGCTCGGAGGTGCCGCCCCGGCTCGTGCTCTCGCACTCCACCGCGTGGTGGGTCTACACGGGTCTGGGCCGCGCCCCGAGCCCGCTGACGTTCATCACGTTTCCGCGCCGACGATTCGTCGAGGACAGCGATGCGATCGTCCACGAGCTGCGGCTGAGCGTCCACGATCGCACGAGCATCAATGGTCTCGACATCACGACGGAGGAGCGCACGCTCTACGATCTGCTGCTCCCCTTCGCCCGATCGCGGCTGGGCGACGAGGACGCCGACCGGAGGCAACGGTCGGTGCCGGCGGTCAGGCACCTGGTCGAAGAGATGCCCGCGCCGGCGCGGCGCCGGTTCAGCCTCTACCTCGAAGGGGTCTCCCGGCGGCCCTACGTCCAGCAGATCCGGGACATCTTCGCGCAGGTCTGCGCCACGCTCGACTGATCACGGACGGGAACTCCCCGCGCCATCAGGACCGGGCCCGGGCCGATCGTTCCGCTCAGCCTCCGGCGATCCGGTAGACGTCGAAGACTCCCTCGACCTTGCGCACCGCCGAGAGCACCGTGCCCAGGTGACTGGCATCGCTCATCTCGAAGACGAACTTCGACTGGGCGACGCGGGCGCGGGAGGTGGCCACGGACGCGGACAGGATGTTGACATGGGTGTCGGTCAGCGTCTTCGTGATGTCGGAGAGCAGACCGGACCGGTCGAGGGCCTCGACCTGGATCTGGACGAGGTACACCCCGCTCGTCTTGTCCCCCCAGGAGACGTCGACCAGGCGTTCGGGCTCCCGCTTGAGGGAGGCGACGTTGGGGCAGTCGATCCGGTGCACGGACACGCCGGAGCCGCGGGTGACGAAGCCGATGATCTCGTCGCCGGGCACCGGGGTGCAGCAGCGGGCGAGCTTGACCAGGACATCGTCGACGCCCTTGACGATGACGCCCTCGGACGATGACAGGTGGCCGGAGGACTGACCGGTCCGGTTGCGCGGGGCCGGCGGCAGGACCGAGACCTCTTCCTCGGCTCCGACCTCCTTGGCCAGCAGGTCAGTGACATGGGCGGCCGAGACGTTGCCGTTGCCGATCGCCGCGTACAGGGCCGACACGTCGTTGAGCCGCAGGTCGGTCGCCACGGTGTGCAGCGCCTCCTGGTTCATCAGCGCGGTGGCCGACAGGCTGTGCCGTCGCATCGCGCGGGCCAGCTGCTCGCGGCCGCTCTCGATCGCCTCCTCGCGGCGTTCCTTCGAGAACCACTGCCGGATCTTGCTCCGCGCGCGGGGGCTCTTGACGAAGCCCAGCCAGTCACGGCTGGGTCCGGCGTTCTCGTCCTTCGAGGTGAACACCTCGACGGAGTCTCCGTTCTTCAGCTCCGTGTCGAGGGCGACGAGGCGCCCGTTGACCCTGGCGCCCATGGTCTTGTGCCCCACCTCGGTGTGCACGGCGTAGGCGAAGTCGACCGGGGTGGCTCCCGCCGGCAGGCTCATCACGTCGCCCTTGGGGGTGAAGACGTAGACCTCCTTCGAGTTGACCTCGTAGCGGAGGCTGTCGAGGAACTCGTCGGGGTCACTGACCTCGCGCTGCCATTCGAGCAGCTGGCGCAGCCACGCCGCGTCATCGACCTCACCGGCGTCGGAGACCTTGACCGAGCGCGCGGTGTTCGAGGTGATCGCCTTCGAGGCGCTGCCCCGGTCCTTGTACTTCCAGTGGGCCGCGACCCCGAATTCGGCCCGGCGGTCCATCTCGTGGGTGCGGATCTGGATCTCGACCGGTTTGCCGCCCGGGCCGATGACCGTCGTGTGCAGGCTCTGGTACATGTTGTACTTCGGCATCGCGATGTAGTCCTTGAACCGGCCCGGCACGGGGCTCCACCGCGAGTGGACGATCCCCAGGGTCGCATAGCATTCGCGGACGGTCTCGACGAGGACGCGAACACCGACGAGATCGTAGATGTCGGCGAACTCGTGCCCGCGCACGACCATCTTCTGGTAGATCGAGTAGTAGTGCTTGGGCCGTCCGGTGATCGAGGACTCGATGCCGGACTTGACCAGCTCCGACTGCAGCTCCTTCGACACCGTCGACAGGTACTTCTCACGTTCCGGGGCGCGGTCGGCGACAAGGCGGACCACTTCGTCGTAGACCTTGGGGTGGAGCACCTGGAACGACAGGTCCTCGAGCTCCCATTTGATCGTGTTCATGCCGAGCCGATGCGCCAAGGGGGCGTAGATCTCGAGGGTCTCGCGCGCCTTCTTGGCACTCGACGAGGCGGGCACGAACCGCCAGGTGCGGGCGTTGTGGAGGCGGTCGGCGAGCTTGATGACGAGGACGCGGATGTCCTTGGCCATCGCCACGATCATCTTCCGCACGGTCTCGGACTGAGCCGCCTGACCGTAGGTGAGCTTGTCGAGCTTCGTGACTCCGTCGACCATCGCGGCGACTTCGGCCCCGAACTCGTCGGTCAGCTGCTGTAGCGAGTACTCGGTGTCCTCGACCGTGTCGTGGAGCAGCGCCGCGGCCAGCGTCACCGGGAGCATTCCGATCTCGGCGAGGATCGTGGCGACGGCGACCGGGTGGGTGATGTAGGGATCACCGGACTTGCGCGTCTGGCCGCGGTGGGCCGCCTCGGCGACCTTGTAGGCCCTGACCACCAGGTCGGTGTCGGCCTTCGGGTGGTTCGACTGCAGGGCCTGGATCATCGGCCCCAGGACGCGCGGGTAGCCGGGGTTGTTCTGCGCCCGCGCCGCCCACCAGGCCAGGCGGGAGATGCCTCGCGGACGGCGCGATTCCGCTGAAGAAGCCATGGCATCCCCTTCCAACTGGTCAGACTTCGGCGTGGATCACCGGCGGAACGTCCTTCGCTCCGTTCTTCAAGCGTAGTTCACGCACGGCCTCTTCCTGTTCCCTGACGGCGGGCTCGTTGGACCGCAGCAGGGCGTAGAGAGGGCTGGCGACGAACAGCGTCGAAGCTGCTGCGACAATGGTACCGATAAACAGCGACAGTGAGATATCGACCAGTGTGCCGGCCCCGAGCATGAACACGCCGATGAACAGAATCGATGCAATGGGGAGGACCGAGACCACCGAGGTGTTGATCGAGCGGACGGTGGTCTGGTTGATGCCCAGGTTGACGAGCTCGGAGAACTTGAGGTCGCGCTTGTCCTGGAACCTCGTCGTGTTCTCCCTGATCTTGTCGAAGACCACCACCGTGTCGTAGAGGGAGAAGCTGAGCACCGTGAGGAAGCCGATGACGGCCTCGGGGGTGACCTCGAACCCGGTCACCGAGTAGATGCCCATCGTCACGATCATGACGACGAACAGTCCGACGATCGCGGCCAGTGACATCTTCCAGGTGCGGAAGTACAGCGCCATCACGACCATGGCGATGGCGACGAAGATGACGAGAGCGCGGAACATCTTCTCCGTCACGTCCTGGCCCCATTGGGGTCCGACGAACGTCGAGGTCACGTCCTCGGCGGGGACGTCGTAGCCGGCCACCAGCGCATCACGGACCTCCTGCATCTGCGGGTCGGTGAGCTGATTGGTCTCGATCTTGACCGCCGTGTCGCTGGTCGGAGTCAGCCGCGGCTCGGACTCGGGGGCGACCTCGCTGACGATGCTCTCGCCCTTGGCCGCCGAGGTGTCGCTGATGTTGTCGATCTGGAACTGGGAGCCCCCGCGGAACGCGATCCCGAGGTTGAACCCCGAGATGAGCGGCACCAGCAGGGACAGCAGGACCAGAGCGCCGGAGATCATCAGCCAGAGCTTGGCCTTCCCGACGAAGGGGATCGATGATTCACCGTTGTGGAGGCGGTTGCCCCAGGCGAAGAATCTCTTCACTTGTCTGCCTCCTCGTCGTTCGCAGCTGCCTCTTCGGCGGCCTTCTTCGCCGCCGCCTTTCGCTCGGCGATCGATCCGCGCACCGGTGACGCGCCCGCGGACTCCTTCGACGAGGGTCCGGACGTGCGCGTCTTCTTCGCGCCGCGCTTCTTCCGGGTCGTCCCGTCCGCGCCCGCGTCGGCGGTTTCACCGCCGGCTCCGGACCTCTCGCTCCCGGCGGCAGCGGTCGCCTCGGTCGCGGAGGTCGCGGTTGCGGAGGTTCCGGGCGAGGTCGAGTCCTTCACCTTTATGCCGGTGCGACCGGTCGAACCGGTCTCCGCCGTCTCCGAACGCTCAGCGGTCATCACCGACCCCGGATCCGCCTCGGGGGTGGAATCCGTGCCGGTCCTGCGGGCCCGGGCCTTCTCCCGCCGCTTCGTCTCCGGGCGCTTCTCGCCCTCCTCGAGGTCGACGTTGAGTGCACCGCGATAGGCGGCGGGCTTGACGCCGAGGAGACGCGGATCCATGCCCGACATCGGGTGTCCTTCACCGAAGAACTTGGTCCGCGCCAGCACTTCGAGCATCGGGTGGGTGAACAGGAAGACGATGAGGACGTCGATGATCACCGTCAGGCCGAGGGTGAACGCGAAACCGCGCACGGATCCGACGGCCAGGATGTAGAGGATCACCGCGGCGAGCATGTTGACGGCCTTGGATGCGTAGATCGTGCGCTTGGCGCGTTCCCAGCCGACCTCGACGGCCGAGAGCAGCATCCTGCCGCTGCGGAGCTCGTCGCGGACACGTTCGAAGTAGACGATGAATGAGTCGGCGGCCATGCCGATGCCGATGATGATGCCCGCGACACCAGCCAGGGACAGCCGGTAGCCGTATCTCCACGAGGCGATGAGCAGCAGCAGATAGGTCAGCACACCGGCGACGACGAGGCTCGAGACGGTGACCAGACCGAGCACCCGGTACTGCAGGAGGGAGTAGACGACGACGAGGAGCAGTCCGACGACGCCGGTGAGCAGACCGATCATCAGGTAGTTCGAGCCCAGGGTCGGCGAGACCTGCTGCTCGCTCTGCACCTGGAAGCTCACCGGCAAGGAGCCGTTCTTGAGCTGGTTGGCCAGCGTCTGTGCCTCTTCGAGAGTGAAGTTGCCCGAGATCTCGGCGTTCCCGTCGGTGATGACGGCATTGGAGCTCGGTGCGGAGAGCACGAGTCCGTCGAGGACGATGGCGAACTGGTTGTAGGGCTGCTGCTTGCCGGTGATGTCCGAGGTGATCTGCTTGAAGATCTCACGACCGGTCGAGTCGAACTCGATGTTGACAGCGGGGTTGTTCGTCTGCACGCCGTTGGCTCCGGCGGCATAGCCGAAGCCGGCGTCGGCCAGGTGGTCTCCGGAGAGCTCCACCGGCCCGAGGATGTACTTCGCCGAGCCGTCCTCGGAACAGGCGACGACCGGTTCGTCGGCCGGAAGCTGCTCGCCGCCGGTCCGATTCGCCGCGTCGGTGCAGTCGAGTTCGGCGAATCGGGTCATGATCTCCTCGGTCTGCCACTTGTCCGCCTCCTGCTCGGGATCGAAGAGGGGACGCGGAGTCGAATCGGTGACCGTGGACTTGCCCTCATCGGCCGGCTGGGTCTCCTCGGCCGACTGGGTCTCCTCGGCCGGTTGGGCCTGGGTCTCGGGTTCAGTCACATCCCCGCCGGCATTGACGACCTCGCCGCCGCCGGACGGAGCCTCTTCCCCACCCTGGGCGCCTGCCTCTGAGCCGCCCTGAGCGCCGGCATCGGCCTGCGCTCCGGAATCACCGATGAGATCCTCGAGACGCTTGCGCTCTTCGTCGGAGAGGCCCTCGTTCGGGTCGCCGCTCTGTCCGCCGCCGTTCTCCTGCTCCTGCATGATCTGCTCCTGGGAGCGGGGATCGCCGACGAGTGCGACTCTTCGGAAGACCAGCTGCGCGGACGAACGGACCAGCTCGCGGGTCTCCTCATCGGGGTTGCCGGGGAGATTCACGATGATGTTCCGGTCGCCCTGCGTGGTGATCTCGGCTTCGGAGACACCCGTCGAGTCGACTCGCTGGCGGATGATCGCCACAGCCTGTTCAAGCTGTTCCTTGCTGATCGCCGTGTCCTCCGACACCTGGGGCTCCAGGATGATCGAAGTCCCGCCTTCGAGGTCGAGGGCGAGCTTGGGGCTGGTGGTGGCATCGGACCACACCACTCCTGCGGCCAGAATGCCGAGGAGCAGCGCTGTCACGATCGTCAGCCACAGGAAGCGCAAACCAGGACGTGGCTTTTCTTCAATGTCGGACACGAGTCAGCTTTCGATCGGGTAGGGGTGATTCGGGTGGGGTGAGGGAATCAGTTCTTCTTGCCGTCGTCGGACGGATCGGTTCCCGGCCCTCCGGTTCCCGGGTCGTCTGAGTCCGTGTCCTTGACATCAGACGCTGGGGTCTCGTCAGCTTTCGGGTCGGGGTCGACGACCGCGGTGTCCTCGTCGCGGAGGTCGGCCGCACCGGTGCGGGAGTCATCGGGATCGACCGAGCTCGCTCCGCGTCCCTCTGCGGTGTCAGCTGTGTCCGAGGACTCGGCCTCGGCCCGCTTGCGCTCGATCATCGCATCGAGTTCGGCGTCGGTGATCGCCGGCGCCTCAGCGGCGTCGCCGGGTGCATCGGAACCGGCGGCGTCACCGGCACCGGGAACAGCGGTCGCGGGGGTGTCGATCTGACCGATGGCCTGACGGTGCACCCGAAGGGTGGTGCCGGGGCCGGATTCGATCGTGACCTGGTTGTTCTCCTCGTCGATGGCGACGACGGTGCCGAAGACGCCGAAGGTCGTCATCACGGTGGCGCCGGGAACCAGATTCGACTTGATCTGTTCCATGCGCGCCTTCTGCTTACGACGAGAATTGAACAAGAAGAAGATCAGCAGCGCCGCAAGCGCGAGGGGGATCAGTAAATCCACAGATTTCTACCTTTCATAAGAATGAATCAGTCCACTACCTTAGTTCGTCGCGAGGACTCAAGGCGAACCCATCCATTGGGATCAGTACTCATAGTTTGCTGGGATCTGCATCCCCAGGTGCTTCCACGCCGCCGAGGTGGCCACCCGACCACGCGGTGTGCGGCTGATCAGCCCCTCCCGCACGAGGTAGGGTTCGGACACGGTTTCGACCGTGTCCGCCTCCTCGCCGACGGAGACCGAGAGGGTCCCCAGGCCGACAGGTCCTCCCCCGAAGCGCTTGCACAGGACTTGGAGGACAGCTCGGTCGAGTCGGTCGAGGCCCAGCGCGTCGACCTCGTAGACCCTGAGCGCCTTGAGCGCGGCGGATTCGTCGATGACACCGGTGCCGCGCACCTGCGCCCAGTCGCGGACGCGGCGGAGGAGCCGGTTCGCGATGCGCGGGGTGCCGCGAGAACGTGTGGAGATCTCGCGCAGGCCCTCGATGTCCGCCTCGATGCCGAGCATCCGGGCCGATCTCGTGAGGACGGTGAGCAGATCGGAGCTCGAATAGAAGTCGAGGTGTCCGGTGAAGCCGAACCGATCGCGCAGCGGGGCCGGGAGCAGCCCGGAGCGGGTGGTGGCACCGACGAGCGTGAACGAGGGCAGATCCAGTGGGATCGCGGTGGCACCGGGGCCCTTGCCGACGATGACGTCGACCCGGAAGTCCTCCATCGCCACGTAGAGCATCTCCTCGGCGGCGCGGGCCATGCGGTGGATCTCGTCGATGAAGAGGACTTCGCCCTCCTCGAGGGACGACAGAATCGCGGCCAGGTCGCCGGCGTGCTGCACCGCGGGCCCCGAGGTCACCCGCAGACTCGTCTGCATCTCGTGCGCGATGATCATCGCCAGGGTGGTCTTGCCCAGCCCGGGTGGGCCGGAGAGCAGGACGTGGTCGGGGGCCTTCTTCCGCGCCTTAGCAGCGTCGAGGACGAGCGAGAGCTGCTCACGGACCTGGGGCTGGCCGATGAAGTCCTGCAGCCCCTTGGGGCGCAGAGCGGCCTCGGCGTCTCGTTCCGCGATCTCCGCCTGGCCCGATACGAGACGCTCCTCCTCCGCTCCGGTCAGCCGTTGGTCCCCGAAGTCCATTTCGTATGACATGGCTTCATCGCCTTCCATGACATCCTCTGCGCCGCCGAGGCGCCGATGATCCGCTGGGGTCATTTCCTGGCACCCAGGATCTTCAGTGCGGATTTGAGGATCACCGAGGTTCCGGCATCGGCCCCGATGTCATTCGTGACCTCCTGCACCACCTCAACGGCCTGCGGCTCCTTCCAGCCGAGGCCGACCAGAGCATCGATGACCTGCTGGTTGGTGCCCCCGAATGACAGCTGCGGTCCCGGTGACGCCGCCGCCAGCTTGGGCAGCTTGTTCTCGAGTTCGAGGATGATGCGCGAAGCGCCCTTCTTCCCGATCCCCGGCACCCGGGTCAGCGCGTTGGCGTCCTGGTTCGCGATCGCGCCGGCCAGCTCGTCGGGTCCCATCACGGCCAGGATCGCCATGGCGAGCCTTGGCCCGATTCCCGAGATCGACAGGAGCACTTCGAACGTGTGGTTCTCATCCTCGGTGGCGAACCCGAACAGCGTCATCGAGTCCTCACGGACGACGAGAGTGGTGACCAGCTCGATGTCGGCGCCGTGACGGGTTTTGGACAGAGTGTCCGGTGTCACGTGGACTTTCCGCCCGACCCCGTATGTCAGAACGACGAGGTGGTCAGCTGCGATGCGATGAACCGTACCGCGGAGGAAACTGATCACGGACTGCCTTTCGAGTGGGAACACGTGTACGAATCCAGGTTAGCAGGAAGGCTCGGGCCGACCGATCCGACATTCCGACGGTATCAGGCGCTGGTTGCGCGAGCGGCGACTCGTACGGCAGGCAGAGCCAGCGATCGGGGCAGAGTCGCCTGATGCGGGCAGAGTCGTCCCCTGCCCTCAGAAGTGCCGGTCAATCGAACAGAGTCTCGATGATCTCGCGAGCGATGAATCGGGCGTGCAGGATCGGCTTCCGCGCCGGGTCCATCGAAGCCGGTGGCACCCAGGCCGGTCGCCCATCTTTGAGCATGACGGTATCCCAGTCGGAGCGGTCGATGAGGTGGTGGTGGGCCGAGCACGCGAGCGTGAGGTTGTTCAGACTCGTCCGGCCCTGCTCGGCCCAGGGCACGATATGGTGAGCATCGCACCAGCCCGGAGGCGTCTCGCAGCCGGGGAACGTGCAGCCCTGGTCCCTGGCTGCCAGAATCGCCAGCTGCTTGGCATTGGCGAACCGCTTCTCCGTGGCCACCTGCTCCGTTCTCGCCCGGCCGCTCATCAAATGGAAGAACACCGCACCGTTGAGACCCCCGGCCGCCAGCTCCTCGATCGGGATCGGCGTCTCAGCCCCCGACACCCCCGCGCCCTGCTTTTCAGCGAGGTCTTCCGCTTTCGCCGTGACCACCAGCGCGTAGGGGGCGCCTGCAGCCACTCGCGTCATGTCGATCCGGGACATCAAAGTGGCGAAGCGCTCGTAGATCCGGTTGCTCACCGACCCTTGTTCATCGCTGACGTCGACGAGGGTTCCGTCCTCCCGCACTCCGACACCGGCGGCGATGGTCGCGGGCAAACCCGCGGAATCACCCTCACTGGAGCTGCCCGGACCCGCCGCCGGAAGAAGAGGCGCATCATCGAGGTCACCGCTGAGCACGGCTTCGAAGATCTCGAACATCTGCTCTCCGTCGACGCCGGCGGTCTCGGCGCCGGCATTCCCGGTGGTCGCCCCGCCGGTTGCATTCTTGGTCGTCTCGGCGCCGGTTGAATTCCTGGGGATCTCTGAGCCACCAGCAGCCCTCGCCTCGCTGGCGGCTTCAGCGCGCCCGGCTCCGTCGGCACCGGCACCGCCGTCACTGCTTCCCGGTCCGTCCTCGGCACCCGTCCTGTCAGCGGCGGCCTGAATGCGCGAAGTCAGCAACCCGTGCAGGACTCCCCCGGTGATCGCGTCGAGCAACCCGGTCAGGTCCCAGTCCCCATTCGAACGCGGACGCAGATTGACCCGGTACATCGAACGGTCGTGTGGATCCTTGGGCTCCTGCCCGTCCGGATCGATCTCATCGAGCAGACGCTTGAAGATCACCCGCAGATCCGCCACCCGCACCTGCGGTGCATGCTTGACCAGGGTGCGTTCGGTCTCGGCCCGCACCTCGGGGCTGACCCAGGTCGGCAGCTTCTGCAGGCACTCCCCGATCACCGCCGCCTGCCCGGCCGAGAGCGTCCCGGCGTGCAGACCATCGGCGACGATCGGGCACAGGGGTTCGATCGACTGGCCCGACAGTCCGACCCGATTGCCCAGATTCTTCGCCAGCTCGGTCCGGCGTGCCGCTTCGGCCCCGGTGAGCTGCAGACGGTTCTGCACCAAGGCTTTCGTCGTCTTCGCCCCGAAATCGGTCGGAGTTCCGCAGCGCTCGAATACGGACAATGCCACCGCTGACAACCCCTCGAGGACCCGGCTCGCGGTTTCGACTCCATCGATGACCAAAACCGCTTCCTCGGGACCCATCGGCCGGTCGAATGAACGCAGACCGTCTTTGAGGCCCTCCAGGCTTTCGATGCTGGCGGTCAGCTCCGGAGCGATCCGGGTCAGGTGTCTCCAGGCCTCATCGGAGAGGAGCGGGTGCGAGCCCCGAGATTCCGAACCAGGCGCGGACCCCCTGTCCGGACCAGCGAGGTCACCACCAGGCGTAGGATCGGCAGCCACCGCATCATCGTCGTCTGCGTCAAGTGCAGCGGCGGAAGCGCCTGCACCGTCGCCCGAATCCCCCGCATCGTCGTCGTCAGAGACTGCATCCCCATCGGCAGAGACAACGCCGTCGTTGGCAGAGCCTTCGTCAACCTCGGCAGAACCCTCATCGTCCCCGGCAGGGACAGCGGCAATCGCGTCGAAGCGCTCAGCGAGGGGATGGTCGCTCAGATCGAGGCCCGCGGCTTCCAGCTGGTCGCGCAACGACCGAGGCGCGCATTCTGCATCGCCCAAGCTCGAAGCGGAGGCGGCCGATGCAGAGGCGGAATCGGTGGGTGAAGATTCGACACGGGACTCGCCGCGACCGGAACCGTCCGCATCGAAGCCGCGAGAGGCACTGCTGCGGCGCCTGCTCTGCCTCTTCCTGCGGTCGGGGGTGAGAGTCATCTTCTCGGTTCCGCAGACCTTCGACATTCGCTCTGTTTGCTGTTCATGGTTTCAGGCTAGCGTGCGGCACTGACACAGCCCAGCCCCGACGGCGGCCTTGACACGCGAATGCCCGCATCTGTTCACGGGCCCGCCCACTTCGCCTCGCCCGCCGACTCAGCACATGTCGAAGGGGTCCCGAACCACCCGGTTCGGGACCCCTGACGCAGCTATGGCTCTCGGCTAGCGTGACTTCCGCATTGCCTGGGCCCACTGCTCCTGGGCCCTGGTCAACCCGGAGCCCTGCCGGCCCCCGCTCTTGCGCTCGGTGAGATCCTTGTTCGCCCCTGGAGTCGATTGGGCGCTCATGGCTCCGCGCCATGAATGGCAGATCGCGATCGCCAACGCGTCGGCAGCATCGGCCGGCTTCGGCGGCGCATCCAGCCCGAGGATCCGCGTGACCATGTTCGTGACCTGTTTCTTGTCGGCCCGCCCTGAACCGGTGATCGCCGCCTTGACCTCCGACGGCGTGTGCATGGCCACCGGGATGCCTCGCCTCGCGGCCAGACCCATCGTCAGCCCGGACACCTGAGCAGTCCCCATGATCGTCGACACATCATTGCGGGCGAACACCCGTTCGATGGCGACCACATCGGGACGGTAGGTGTCCAACCAGCTGTCGAACGCCTCGGCGAGGCTGCCCAGTCGCAGGTCGACGGAATCCGCCGACGGAGTCCGCAGGACGTCGACGGCGACGATCTCCGCTTTGCGCGCGGGCAGCGTGTCGATGATGCCGAGCCCGCATCGGGTCAGACCGGGGTCGACACCGAGGATGCGCATCAGGCGTCGATCTCGGCCAGAACCTCGTCACTGACATCGGCGTTCGAGTACACGTTCTGCACCTCGTCGCTGTCCTCGAGCGCATCGATGAGGCGGAAGACCTTCCCGGCGGTCTCGGCATCGAGGTCGACCTCGAGACCGGGGACGAACGACGCCTCGGCCGAGTCGTAGTCGATGCCGGCGTCGACCAGCGCGGAGCGGACGGCCACCAGATCGGTCGCCTCGCAGATGACCTCGAAGGTGTCGCCCTGATCCTTGACCTCTTCCGCGCCGGCGTCCAGGGTCGCCTCGAGGATCGCATCCTCGTCGGTTCCCTCCGCCGGCACCACGATGACGCCCTTGCGGTTGAAGTTGTAGGACACGGAGCCCGGATCGGCCATCGACCCGCCGTTGCGGGTGACCGCGACCCGGACTTCGGATGCGGCCCGGTTCCGGTTGTCGGTCAGACACTCGATGAGCAGTGCAACTCCACCCGGTGCGTAGCCTTCGTACATGATGGTCTCGTAGTTGACTCCACCACCGTCGAGCCCGCCGCCGCGCTTGACGGCGCGGGTGATGTTGTCTGCGGGCACCGAGTTCTTCTTCGCCTTCTGGATCGCGTCGAAGAGGGTGGGGTTGCCATCGGGATCAGGTCCACCGTTTCGGGCGGCAACCTCGATGTTCTTGATCAGCTTGGCGAAGAGTTTGCCGCGCTTGGCATCGATGGCAGCTTTCTTGTGTTTAGTCGTTGCCCATTTGGAATGACCTGACACTGGTGTTCCTTCCTATAGATGAAGCCCTTCGATTCTATACTCTCGCCGCCTGCCGTGTTCTGAGCGCGCGTGCAGGAGCTCCGGACGCGTCCACGGCGTTTCGAGTAAGCGTGCAGGCGCGCCGCATCGGCAGCACCCGCCGTGCCGAACTCAGTCGATGACCACGGGAACCTCGGGCACCAGTCCCGCCTTCGCCATATCCAACAGACTGATGAGGTTCTTGGGATAGATCGTCTCCGTCGTCGTCAGCAGGTCTTCGCGCGACCACCAGCGGAACTCGAGGAGGCTGCGCTTCTCAATGTCGGTCCACACGGCGTCCTCGAGTTCGATGTCCTCACTGGTCCGGAACGCGAAATAGGTCTCATGCTGGTGCAGGGACTTCTCCGTGAACTCGAAGACCTCATCTCGGATCGCCAGCGGTCCGATGAGCTCACTGGGCTCGCATTCCAGACCGGTCTCCTCCGCCAGTTCACGAGCCGCCGTCTGTGCCGGGGTCTCCCCCATCTCCGAGCCGCCGCCGCATGTCATCCACCATTGGTGGGTGGGAGTGAGCAGGTCCTGGGCACGAATCAGCAGAACCTCGTCGCGCTCGTTGAGCAGTACGACCCTTGAGGCTTTACGAGGCTTCATAGTTCTCCAGGAGTTGACGACGAACGGAGGTGATTCTCTGCAGAATGGTGATGCAGCAGGCGATCATCAGAATGGCAAGGGCGACCGACAGAACGATATCGGGAAGTCCCAGTCCGACCAAGCCGGTGACGACCAATGTGACCAACAGCCGGTCGGCGCGCTCGGCGATTCCGCCGGAGGCATGGACGCCGAGCCCCTCGGCTCGGGCCCGCACGTAGGACACAAGTGAACCTGTGACGAGGCAGCCCAATGCGAGCAGGGCGGTGACCGAATCGTGGGCACCGAGGAAGTACCACAGGGCCAGGCCGACGAATACGGCGGAGTCGGCGAGCCGGTCGAGCGTCGAGTCGAGGAAGGCTCCCCACCTGCTGTTCTGACCGGACTCACGAGCCATGATCCCGTCGAGCATGTCGCCGAAGACGAACACGGTGATGACGAGGGTGCCGACGAACAGGTGCCCGAGGGGGTAGAAGATGAGCGCGCCCGCGCTGACCCCGAGGGTGCCGATGACCGTCACTGCATCGGGAGTCAGCCCGAGACGCAGAAGCAGCTTCGCCAGCGGTCGGAACAGTCGGGTGAAGGCCGTACGGGCAATGGAGTTGAGCATGGGATCAGCGGACCGTCGGATTCTCGGGGACACAGCCCACAGGTTCCTCACGCAGCGCCGGGCCCGAGCCGCGATCTGAATCGCCAGTCAGTGACGGGCCCGAGCCGCGATCTGAATCACCAGTCAGCGCCGGGCCCGAGCCGAGATCGGAATCGCCGGCCGGCGCCGACTCAGGGTTCGCATCGATGTCTGCACTCACTCCCGGGTCGAGCTCATCGAGCTCCTCACCCACCACCTGTGCCGCAGTGGTGGCAGAATCCGCCCGGGTCCCGCCCAAGTGGCGTTCCCACCAGTCGAGGATCGCCTCGAAGCGCTGCCTGCGGTGCCGCGGCTGACCAGACCGGGAGAGCTCATGGTTCTCGCCGGGGAAGATCAGCAGCTCGGTTGTCACTCCTGCCCGCTGCAGTGCGGCGTAGTACTGCTGAGCCTGTTCCAGCGGGCACCGGAAGTCGAGCTCCGAATGCATCACCAGGGTCGGAGTGCGAACCTGGGGTGCTCCGAGCAACGGCGACTGCCGGTCGATGGAGGCACGGTCGCGAGAGGTGTACTCCTCGGCGAAGAATCGTCCGATGTCCGAGGTGCCGATGAAGCTGTGCGGGTCCAGGAACCCGCGCTCGACGATGGCGGCTTGGAACCGGTGGTCGTGCGCGGTGATCATCGCCGTCAGGAAACCGCCGTACGACCCGCCCTGGACGCCGAGGCGGGTGCCATCGAGGTCGGGACTCGAGGTCAGCGCGTGGTCGAGGACCGCGAGAACATCGTCCATCGCGGGCTCGGCCATGTTGCCCTGGACGGCCTTGCCCCAGGTTCGAGTGCGCCCTCCCGATCCGCGCGGGTTGGCGTAGACGACGGCATAGCCCGCCGAGGTGAGCACCTGCGTCTCGTCGAACCAGCCGTGGGTGTACTGGGCGAAGGGTCCGCCGTGGATGTTGAGCACGACGGGGAACGGCCCTACCCCTGCGGGCTTCGCCAGCCAACCCGTGATCACTCCCCCATTGCCGTCGACCCTGAGGACCTCGGGCAGCACGAAGCCTGCCGGCGCCGGATGCTCCTGCAGGATCACGGGCGCCGTTGTCGACGGTGACAGCGGGGCCCGGGCCACGATGGCGGGTGAGGTCGGAGTGACAGCGGTGAACACCACCTCGTCGCCGTCCACGTCGAAGCCGTCGACCACGGTGGTGGCGTCCGTGAGGAACTCGAGGTCGTCGAGGGCACGCTCCTGGGCCGTCAGCGGAAGACGCGCGAGTCGCGCGGCGCCGTCGGTCTCGATCACGGCGACCACCGATTCCGCGGCACCGTCCCCATCGACGAGCATCGGCGGAATCTGTGCGACCGCCACAGTCTCGGGATCCGTCAGCCGTCTCGTGACACCGGTGGCCAATGAGTGGACGTAGAGGCCGGGCATCTGCGCGACGAAGTCGACCTCGTCCTCGGTGAGATCAGCGGCCTGGAGCAGCAGAGTGTCATCGTCGATCCACCGGTGCAGGTTCACACTCAGTCGTGGCAGGTCCACCGGCTGGGCAGCGTCGGCGCCGAGCAGCCACACCGTGGTCCTCAAGTCGGGGTGAGCGCGGTCGGGCTCGACGGAGGAGATCACGCTGATCCGGTTCCCGCTGGGCGAGAACTGCGGGTCCTGGACATCGGAGTCCGGATGGCCGAGCAGGGTCGACCGAGGCACTTCGCCGGAGCCCTCGACTCCCGACTTCCCCAGACCGGGGTCGACGAGGTCGACGAGGAATGCCCGCGCCGGGCGGTCCTTGACGTAGCCGACTCCGTTGCTCAGGTAGGTTGCCGAGGTGATCCGCCGCGGCGGCTCCTCGGCCGCGGGGATGTCCTCGTCGGCACCATAGCGTTCTGGCTCGCCGACGCGGGCGATGTAGAGGGCGCGGGCGCCGTC